>JBHEOD010000178.1:389-5439 GCA_046261745.1 Binatia bacterium | reverse complement strand
CGGAAATGGCGAGCTGCTTGCGGCAGCGGTCGGCCTGCGTGACCAACTGGGCCTCGGCCGGCGTCGGCAGAGCGGCCGGAATGGCCAGTCCGAAGGACGCGGCGAGTACGAAGGAGAGCTTGGCCAGAAGGACGCGTGTCGATTTCATATCCACCTTTCGCAAGCGGGATCCCTGACGGGACCAGGGAATCTCAGCTTTCCCCCCGCGCGATACCGAACTATGTCCGGTTCACGCGGAGCATGTCAACGCTACATCCGCGTGAACACAAGGGTTTTACCCCGTGTTTCCGGCGACAACGGGTGCGTCCGGTGCGTTGACTCGGTCTCCTTTGCGTCATACGCACGCGCCTTCGCGCAAGCGGGCACCGAACGTCGGGCAATGCGCCGCATCCGGCAGCGCCGTCGCAACCCGAATCGCGCGCCGCGAACGACGATGACGCTGCGACGTTTTTCCTTGTGAGGACAATACGATGGGACCTCTTTCCGGAATTCGGGTGATCGAAATGGCCGGCCTCGCGCCGGCGCCATACGCAGGGATGATCCTTGCGGACTTCGGCGCGGACGTGATTCGAGTCGACCGCAGCCCTACTTCCGGCTCAAGACCTGATCCGACCCGCGACTACCTCGCACGCGGCAAGCGATCGATCGGAATCAACATGAAAGACCCCCGAGGGGTCCAGGTACTGCTGACGCTGGTCGAAAAGTCGGACGTCCTGCTCGAACCGTTCCGTCCCGGCGTGATGGAGAAACTGGGGGTGGGACCCGATATCGCCCTCGCCCGCAATCCCGGCCTCGTCTTCGCCCGGCTGACCGGTTGGGGACAGGACGGCCCCTACGCGGCGATGGCTGGCCACGACATCGACTACATCGCCATCTCCGGCGCGCTCAGCCTTTTCGGGCGTCCCGGCGACAAGCCGCTGCCGCCGATCAACCTGCTCGGCGACTTCGCGGGCGGCGGCATGCTGTGCGCCCTCGGCATCGTGCTGGCGCTGTTCGAGCGCAGCCGCTCGGGCAAGGGCCAGGTGGTGGACTCGGCCATGGTCGACGGAGCGGCCCACCTCAGCTCCTTTCTTTTCGGCTTTTTCCGCGCCGGCCTGTGGTCGAAGGAGCGCGGCACCAACCTTCTCGACACCGGCGCACCGTTCTACGACACCTATGGCACCAGCGACGGCGAGTTCATGGCCGTCGGCGCGATCGAGCCGCAGTTCTACGGGCGACTGCTCGAGGGGCTCGGCCTCGACGGCGACGCCCTGCCCCACCAGATGGACCGCACCAAGTGGTCCGAGATGCGCGAGTTGTTCACGAAGACGTTCGCATCGAAGTCGCGCGCCCAGTGGTCGGCGATCTTCGACGGCACCGATGCGTGCGTGGCGCCGATCCTCGGACTTGACGAAGCCGCCGATCATCCGGCCAACGTCGCGCGCAAGGTGTTCGTCGAAGGCGTCGGCGGTCACGCGATGCCCGCGCCGGCACCGCGCCTGTCGCGCACGCCGGGCTACGGCTCGCCGAGCGCGCCGGTGCCGGGAACCGACACCGAGGCCGTGCTCGCCGAGGCCGGGTTCGCCGCGGAGCAGATCGAGGAGATGCGCCGCGCAGGCGCGGTCGGCTGACGATGGTACGCATCGACGTGCGATACGAAGGCGGGCTTCGGTGCCACGCGATCCACGGACCTTCGGGTGAGAGGCTTTCCACCGACGCGCCTGTTGACAACCGGGGCCGTGGTGAGTCGTTCTCTCCGACCGACCTCGTCGCCACGGCGCTCGGCACCTGCATGGCCACGATCATGGGCATCGTGGCCGACCGTCACGGCTGGAACATCGACGGCACGCTCATGAGCATCGAGAAAGAGATGACGAGCGACGGACCGCGACGCATCCATCGTCTCAGCGTGGTCATCGACAGCCCCGCCGCTCTCGACGAAGCGGCGCGTCGGACGCTCGAGGACGCCGCGCACACGTGCCCGGTGCGCCTGAGCATCCTGCCGGCCATCGACGTACCGGTGGAATTTCGCTGGAGCGCGACGAGGAGCTAGAGCCCGAGGTCTTCGGGAGTCACGTCGGCGTAGGCTCCGATCACGAGCTGGGCTTCCACATAGGCCGAGCGGTCCATCGCGTCGTCCGGCAGCGCCACCACCTGCATGCCGGCGGCGCGCGCGGCCGTGAGTCCGGCCGGCGCATCCTCGAACACCACGCAGTCCCCCGGAGCGATGCCGAGGTCTCTCGCCGCGGCCAGGAACACGTCGGGCGCTGGCTTGCCCTTCTTCACGCGCGGGTCGTCGCCGACCACGACGGCATGGAACAGCGAGAACCAGTCGCGGTGGCGGGCGGTCTTGCGCTCGAAGAGATGCTTCTCGCTGCTGGTGGCCACCGCGATCGGGACGCCGCGTGCGGCGAGCGTGCGCGTGAACTCCTCCGCGCCGGGCTTCTCCTTCGAAAGCGGGAACAGTTCGTCGAGGCGCAGCGCCCTGCGCCGAAGGTATTCCTCCGGCTGGATCGGAAGCGAGAGCGCGTCCACGAGGTAGCACGCCGATTCGAGTGACGGGCGACCGATCATGTTGCGTTTGATCGACCAGTCGAAGGTCTTGCCGTAGTCGCGGCAGATTTCCTCGGTGACCTCGGTGTAGAAGTGCTCGGTGTCGAGCAGAACACCGTCGAGGTCGAAGATCACGCAGCGGGCCGGATGGGGAAGTTTCAACGCAGCACCTCGGCAGGAACGGGCATCGGCAGTGGCAGGGAGCATTCGGGCGACGCCGCCGGCGTCATGAATCGTTGGGGCGAGAGCCGTCGAGTCCGAGCTGGGCTTCGACGGTCTTGAAGCGCAGGAACTCGGTCAGGCGCCGCTCGCGATCCTCTATGGTCGGACATTCGAGCAGGCTCTGCTTCTCGAGCACGTCGAGCGGAAGGCTGGCCGACAGCGAGTTCGTCATCGCGAGCAGGTCGATCTTCTCGAAGAGCCGCTCGACGGTGTCCTGCTCTCCGGACGCCGCGCGAACGAGGTCGCGGACGCAGCCGTGCAGTTCGTCACGCCACTCGCGCACTTTTTCCATCGGCGGTGGCCCCTCGTAAAGGGCCTGCGCCTCGACCATGCGGTACGGCTCGTCGACTTCCAGCTCGCGCCGGATGCGAAACTTGACGATGCCCTTGAGAACGACCAGCGAGCGGCCGTCCGCAAACGGCTTGTGTTCGACGATCGTGCCGGCGCAGCCCACCGGGTACACGCTCGGCGTCGGCCCGGCCTCAGCGTCCTTGACGAGCACCATTCCGATCATGCGATCGGTGTCGAGCGCGTCGGACAGCATCTTGCGGTAACGCGCTTCGAAAATGTGAAGCGGCAACAGCGTGTCGGGAAAGAGCACCACCTCGCTCAGCGGGAATATTCGGAGTCGTTCCGGGAGCGGTACCAAGGGTGTGCCTCGGCGCCAAAGTAGCAGCCTTGCACGCGCGAACAAGCCACCGGATCTGCGCTTCGCGGCGCGATGTCGCGCCGGCCGCAGCCCTGTGTTCGCCCACGCGATGGACCGAGCTTGCGCGAAAAATGGGGTCTGACCCCATTCTTGCGCTGCTCGGCTGGCCACGAACGTAAATGGGGTCTGACCCCATTTTTCGCTCTACTCTTCGAAGGCAGCGGCGAGGGATGCGGGGCTGGCGCAGGAGAGTTTGCGCCGACCGCGCTCGCACTCGAGGTCGCCCGAGCTGGCGCAGGGCGCCTCGCCCGGTTCGTCACCGAACAGCAACGCGACGGAGAGAGTCTCGGCCGCAAGGGCGTCCTCCAGTTCCACTCCCCCCACCTTGAAGCGTGCGCGCACCGCACCCGTGCCGGCGTCGATCGCCATCGAAGCCTTCACGACGCCCGCGGTCTCGACGTCCGCCGGCGCGCGGTAACGCCACGAGGCCCTGTCACCGCGAAAGGCGCCGGCCGGCATTGTGGTGTCGACAACCGGACTGGAGAAGCCGTCCATCAGCACGACGCGCAGGTTCGCAGCACCCGGCGCGACGCCCAGTAACGTCGCCGGGAATTCGGCCTTCCACGTTGCGCGGTCGCTACCGGGCCTGCCGCCGAGGCGAACCTTGAATTTGAAAACGACGAGGGAGCGCGCGACGTGTTCGCCGCAGGATCCATCCGTGCAGACCTCTCCCACGCTGCAGAAATCACGGTCATCGCATTCCCCGTCGAAAGGTTCGTGCACGCACCGACCCGCGTTGTCGCAGAAGTCGGCCGTGCACGGATTCGCATCGTCGGCGCACGGCGTGAGCTCGCCGGCCACGCACTGGTCGCGACTTTCGTCGCACGCACCGCCGCACTCACCACCGCATGGATCGCCTGCATGCACGCTGCACGTTGCGTCGCGGCACGAGTCCGCGCCCGTGCAGTAAAGCCCGTCATCGCAAGGCGCCGCGTTAGCCGCGTGGATGCACCGCCCGCCTCCGTCGCAGAGGTCGTCGGTGCAGGCGTTGGCATCGCCCCGGCAGGGCGAGCCGGCCGGCGCCTGGCAGGAAGCCGACGACTCGCTGCAGGCGTTCGCGCATTCGGGGCCGGCCGCGCACGGATCTCCGTCGTGCACGACGCACGCACCGCCGTGGCAGAAATCGGCTCCGTTGCAAAAGATGCCGTCGTCGCAACCGATCACCAGCGGCACGTGAAGGCAGCCAGAAATCGGCGAGCAGACCTCGCCGGTGCACGCGTTCGCGTCGTCACACGCGGCCGGCTCGGCGTCGTGGACGCAGCGGCCGGCGTGGCAGGAATCGCGCGTGCACGCGATGCCGTCCGAGCAATCGCCGGCCGTGTGCTCGCACCGATGCATCGCGGCGTTGCAGAGGTCGACGGTGCACTCATTCCCGTCACTGCAAAGCGGCGTCGCCGGAGAACCGGGCGTTGCGGCTTCGCAGCCTTCGTCCTGGCAGCGCGGGCTGCATCCATCGGCGGCGGCGGTGTTGCCGTCGTCGCAGGTCTCGGAGGCATCGAGGATGCCGTTGCCGCAGGCGCTCTCGAACGCCCCCTTGTCACACCGGCCGGTACTGGCTGTAGTTCGCACGAGCCCACGTTGGTCGTC
>JBHEOD010000178.1:0-379 GCA_046261745.1 Binatia bacterium | reverse complement strand
GAGGCCCGCCATGGGAGCCATGCGACCGGCCACGAGCGGCGGCTTCGAAGCGTGGCGGTACCGGAGCGAGTTGACGCCGCCCTGACCCGACGCACTCACGGAGGCGGTATCGAGGATCGAAACGCTCTCGTGGGCCACGACGCGATTGCGTCCCGAAGTCGCGCTGTTCGTGAGCTCGCCGGATACACGTACCTGGCAGCCCTCGACGAAGAGATCGCCCACCGAGAACGTCGAGAAACCGCCCGCGGTGATCCACCGTCCCGCAACGTCGGCGTCGCCTTCGGCGACGGCTACCACGCGTCCGCCCAGCCCGCTCGCGGAAGCCGCGACGTCGACGTTCGCGGCGATGTGCAGGAGGCCGCCGCTGTCGATCATCAGG
>JBHEOD010000177.1:0-5841 GCA_046261745.1 Binatia bacterium | reverse complement strand
GGCCCGCACCGGGCGCCGGGTACACATGCATCTGCTGGAGACCGCACCGCAACGCGACTGGGCCGATGCGACATACCGCGGTGGTATCGTTTCGATGCTGGGCGACATCGGCCTGCTGTCGCCGCGCCTGACGCTGGCGCACTGCGTCTGGGCGCGCGATGATGAATTGCGCGCCATCGCGGCGGCCGGTGCGCGGATCGCGGTGAACGCGTCCTCGAACCTGCACCTGTCCTCAGGAATCGCGCCGGTCCGCGCGATGCTCGAGGCCGGCGTGGCCACCAGCTTCAATCGCATCAGCGTCGACGGCGACACCAGCACCAACGACACGTGCCTGCTGATGGCTTCCTGCGAAGTCGCCGGCATCTCCATCGACGGGCCGGAGTCGCCGGGTTACGCCGAACTGGCGGCAGCCGTTGCGGCGGTGCTCGAGGAAACCGCGCGCATGGTCGTTCGAGACGGCGAAGGCGCGACCAAGATGGTCGACATCTGCGTCAGCGGTGCGGCCGACGATGCCGAGGCCGACCGCGTGGCGAGGCGCATCGCGAACTCGCCGCTGGTGCGCTGCGCGATCACCGGCGCCGATCCGAACTGGGGCCGCCTCGTGATGGCGCTCGGCAACACCGACGCCTCGTTCGACTTGGGTGCTCTCGAAGTGCACGTGGGCGGAGTGGCGCTGGTGCAGGCCGGCGTCGTGATTTCCGAGGACGCGGTGGCCGCCGCGCGCCGCGCGATGAAGGCCGACTCCTACGAGCTCGCCATCCGCCTCGGCAGCGGCCCCGGCTCAGCCGTCGTCATCACCAGCGACCTCACCGCCGAATACGTCCACTTCAACTCCGCCTACACCAGCTAAGCCAAAAAAGGGGTCAGACCCCTTTTCGCTAACGGCACCGCGAACAGCCGCTGGGCACGAGGCGGAGGTCCAACCCTCAGACTGTACGCCGACAGCGGCCGCCCCTGCGTGCTGTACGTGATCACCTTCGACAAGACCAAGCTGATGTCGATCATGATCCGCCCCGTCCTTGGCGTACTGGCGGCGGGGGTTTAGGGATTCGTCGGACCAATCGAACCAACGGCCTTACTTCCTGGCACAGGTGTCTACCGACGCCGGACGTCACGACGCCGACGTCGATCGGCCCAAGGAGGCCGCTCGACGACAGCATTCAATGTGAAGTTGAAGGGGATTCGCTGAGGCTGGCGCGGCGCGCAGTCAAGAAGAAGGGAAAGGGCGGTCCGCCATCGACTGGCCGAGCGCGTGGCCGGTCGATGGCGGCGCCAGCGTCGTCGGCTCAGTGCTTGATTTCGTCCTCGGCCTCGTCGGCGGCGTCCTCGATGTCTTCCTTGGCTTCCTTGGCGGCGGCTTTGATGTCGCCTGCGGCCTCATCCATCTTCGCGCCGATCTTCTCGGCGGGGCCTTTCTCCTTCTCGCAGGCGATGACACCGAAGCTGAGAGAGAGCGCGAGCAGGGCGGCGCCGCTGAGTCTTGAAATAAACATGGTTGTCGTCTCCTGGTGTTGTCGTCGCGTATCCGGCCGGCCGCCGCGGCAGGCATTGCCACGACGCGCCGTCGGTTGTCTTGACGCTGCATCATGACCCGGGGCCGACTTTCGACCAAACGCGCTCTTGTGGTCTCGCCGTTCTTCAGCTCGCCATCTCCTGCAACGCGGCAAGGTCGTGCACCGGGAGCACGGTCACGTTCTCCTTCAACGGATAGGCTTCCCTGACGGGAGCGACGACGTAAGCCTTGGACACCGCGAGGTCCCGGATTCCGTTCCAGAAGCCTGCCGTAAGCTGCGGGGCCGAGGAGTATTTGAACTCCACCGCAATCGGGCCTTTCCCGGTCGCCGAGCTCGCAGAAGCTCGGGAGCAGCGGATCCAAGGATGAGGAAGCGGCCGGGCACGCGGTGTTCGTCGACGAGGGCGCGCAGGAGCGGGAAGAGCTCGGGTTTACGCTGAACTTCGTCGAGGATGACGAGCTTGTCGGCGTGGCCGCTGAGGTAGAGCTCGGGGTCGGTGAGTTTGGCGAGGTCGGAGGTGCGCTCGAGGTCGAGGAGCACGGCGTTATTTCGTCCCGCGGCGATGGCTTTGGCGGGGGTGGTTTTGCCCACCTGGCGGGCCCCAAGAAGGGCGGTGACGGGGAATTAGGCGAGAGAGGACTCGACCTCGTGGCGGAGCAAGCGGGGGATCATTTGCTGCAAATTAAACGTCTACCGTTCAATTTACAATAGGGGCGGCTGGTTGCGGGAATGTCCAACAACCGGCAGATCTTGGCGCGAACAATGCTGCGTCCGACTAAACGAGTGAGCCGTCCCGCGGTGATGTCGAGGCGGCCGCGAACTCCGCTCGGATGGACGATGCGGTAGGAGGCGCAGCGGCTCGCGCAGTCCCTTGAGCGTGTGCAGGCCATGGTCCTCGGCGACGAACAGTCCGGCTGCCAGCGCAGCGTGACCTCGGAGACGAATACGCTGCCAGGTTCGCCAGCCGTCTGCACTCGTGCAGCGATGTGCGCGTTGTCGCCGCCGCACGATCGAGGCCTGACGATGCACGCGGTGTCGCTCTACGCCTACCGATCGCAAGTCTGACTGATCGCGTCCTCCGGACGGAAGTCCTGCACCGAGAGGACGAACGCGACGGACGCGCCCACGTGCGAATCCCACACGCAGCTTGACGGCAACCCGCCGCCGGTGCCGCTGATGGAATCGCCGAGCGACACGCCGGTGACGAGCGCCGTGCCGTTCACGCCGGTCGCCGTCGCAGCGGGGTCGATGTTGAGGCGCGCGGACTCGGAGGCGACGAAGTAATGATCCAGCAGCGGCACCGGATTGCCGTTACGGATGACCGTCACGTTGTCCTGCAGGTCGCGATTCGTCGTCGCGACCATCTCGCGGAAGATGGGGATGTAGATTCCACCGGACACCGGCGGCCCACCCGAGCTTTCCCACATGTCCGTGGTCGCGTCCGACGCGACCCAGCCATCGAAGTTGGCGATCGCCATACCGGCCTGCTTCGGCAAGACGACGGTGACGGTGTTCGTCGATCCCGTGGGTCCCTGCATCATCACGTCCTCGTCGTCGATCCTGAGCGCGATGAACGGGCCGGACGGGAGCGTAACGTCTGGCACGCGGTAGCGACCGCAATCATCGATGTAGACGGAGCCCGTGGATAACGGCGGTGCGCTCAGCGGATCCACGCTGAATGCGAGCGCGTCGTACGCCGCGATGTTGAGCGAGCACGGCCCGTCGACGGTCGGCGTGCTGCACGGCGTGCCCGTTGCGCCCACCGCCTGGAATCTCGAGCCGTCCTCCAGGTCGAAGAGCTGGCCGCAGATCGTCTGGTGACTCGGATCCGTCGCGGGGCACGCGAACGGCGCATCGCAACCGCCGCCCAGCGCCGCGAGCTCGTTCTGGCAGGTCACCAGGTCTTCCGCGCAGGTTGGGATGTCCGCTCCGCCGATCACCGATGCAGCTTCCGTCGCCTGGGCCGCAAGATAGTCGGCCATCTCCTGCGACAGAGCCACAAAGTCCGGACAGTTACCGGCTCCCTTGGTCTCCGCGTCGCCCCACTTGTCGAGGAACTTCGCGGTGCACTTCGAGTAGTCCGGTGCGGCAGCCTTGAGAATTGCTTTCGATTCCGCCTTCTCCCTGCAGGCGTAGTACGCCCCGGCGATCTTGTTCTTGCTCGCCTCGCACTTGTCGGCAGGAGGCGGACCGGCCGTCACCGAAAACGGCAAGGCGAAGGCGAGCGCCAACACGAACACCAGCGGCATCCGAACGTGCGTCTTCGTCGGAAGGTTGTACATGAGAGATCCTCCGTGTGTCCGCGTGCGCGGCGATCGGCTCGGCAGCATCGCGGCTCGCGGCGGGGGGCAACGTACCGCTCCTGGCGTAGACGTGGCAAGCCGAATCGATGGATGGCCACCACCCGCACGGTCCGGATCGGGACCGGCGATACGAACGGGGTCAGCCGGGGGGAAAGGAATTGCCCGTCGCTGACCAACCGGGGCACTTCTGTGTACTTCATCCGCCCGGCGGAGAAGCCGTCAGTGTCAGCGATCACACGAGCGACGCGAAGTCGGGGGACGTGTCCCGTCGGGCGTGATCTCGTGGGTCGAAGACGGGCGAACAACTCGTGCTCGGCAGTAACAGCATCTACCGCATCGAGCCGGAGTAGGCCGCCGGCGCCTCGAGGTAGTAGACAATTCCACCCAGCGGCTGATTGGCACGAGCATCGCTGGCGGTCACACTGTTGATCGACGCGAGAAACCAGGCGGGGGCCCCCTCAACATCGGATCTACCTGCGCAGGCCGTGGGTTTCCGGAACCGGCCGCACGGAAACGGCAAGGCCCGGCAACGGGAGCAACTCGCGCGGAGTGGCCGAAAAATGAACCAACCAGCCTCAATGCGGCCAGAACCGCCTACTCGCCCACTGCCTGCGTTGGTCGTCGCGGTGGCGATGCTGCTCGCCACCGCCTCAATGGGCATCGCGGCCGCTTGCGGCGACGACGTCGACGGCGTGCGGGTAGCCTGCGCCTGCGGCGACCTTGTCGTGTCCGATACGATCCTTCAGGCGACCGATCCGGTCGTCTCCGAGCCCTGCACCGCTGACGGTCTGCTGCTCGCGGCTCCAGCCGGCTCCGACGGCATCACGCTGGATCTGGCGGGTCTCAGCATCGTCGGTCGCGGCCGAGGGGCCGGCATCCGCGTGGCCCGCGGTGGTCGTCTCGGTTGCGTCGTGGTCGGCGGGGGAGAAGGCGACGAACGCGCCGAGATCCTCGCGTTCGCGACCGGCATCCACGCCATGGGAAGCCACGAACTGCGCGAACTTCGCGCGATCGATGTTCACGACAACCGTCTCGACGGCCTGCGAATCCGGTCCAGCGGTGTTCGCATCGTCGATGTCCGGGCCGACGCCAACGGTGGCAACGGAGTCTTCGTGTCGGGACATGGAAACGAACTGGCCGATGTCGCCGCCGATGGAAATGCCGGCGACGGGGTGCACGTGCGCGGGAGCGACTCCACGGTAGGCGCAGCGACCAGTGGCAACCGACGAAATGGGACGACAATCCTCGGTCGACGCCAACGCGTCAAAAGAGTTGTCAGCTCCGCCAACGCTCGCGCGGGGGTGGTGGTGGCGGGAACCGACGAGGATCCCGGCACAATCGACTCGACCGGCAACGGCGGCGCCGACGCGTGGGGACGCTCGGGGCCACTGCAATGACGCGCGCGTGGCCTTGGCAACGCGCACAAGGCAGTGCCGGCCGGATTCTGCTCCTGTCGGTCATCGTGGTGATGTTGGCCGCCGAACACGGCGAGGCCGCCGAGGTCACCTCCGCGGCCGAGGTCTGTGCAGTCAACGCCGATCGGCGGCCGCCATCGATGCCAATGGGCCCGACTCCTTCGGCGGAACAGAAAGCGGCGCGATCGTGCTTCACGCCCGCCGACGCTGCTCGGCCAACAGCCCGGTAACGGCGTGCCTGGACGAGGAGGACTGCCAACTCGGCGCGTGCGGTACCAGGCGCTGTTCCCTGCGCACAACGAGGACCTGCCTGGACGACTCCAACTGCCAGGTGGGCCCCTGCGGCGCGAACAAGCGCTGCGCGGGGTCTGCGACGTCGATTCGGTGCAACAGCAACGCCGATTGCAACTTCGGGACCTGCCCGACTCAGCTCACGTGCGCGCGGCGAGGGTCCAACCCCCTGGCCTGCACGACCGACGGCGACTGCGACCTCGGAAGCTGTTCGGTCGGTAACGCGTCGATCTCGATGGGCGGCTCGATCGTGGGAAACTCCGACAGCCCGGCCCTCGTGGAACTGCGCGCGGCCGATTCGGTTTCCATCTCCAAGCT
>JBHEOD010000176.1:532-5892 GCA_046261745.1 Binatia bacterium | reverse complement strand
GCCTAATTGAGTCCCCCGACCGTCCGCGTCCAGCGGCGGCAGGCGCGCGTGCCTGCTACGTCCTCGCTCCGCCCCACCGGCCGCCCCCCACCGCTCCGAGACGCAGTCCCGCGCGCCTGCCGCCGCCGAACGCTGCGTTGCGGAAACCGCGACGTTCTCCCGCCGCCGAACGCCGCGTTGGAGTCACGAGACGTATTGCCCGCAGGCCAATGACAGGCGTGTGATCAGGTGGTCGTGACGGTGAGATCCTGGGGACGGCCGCGCTGCCGTTGCGTTACGTCTCGGTCTTGGGCTCGCATTCCGGGCGGATCTTCAGCGGGGTGATCTTTTCCATCGCGAGGGCGCCCACCATCGTCGCGGCGCCGACGGCGCAGCGCGCGGCGTAGCCGGGATCGATGCGGTCGATGGCGCGGGCGGCGGCGGCGCGCAGCTCGGACTGCGCGGGGTTGCGGACATGTTCGAGAAGGGCCGGTAGCGAGCCGATGGCCGGCGGCCCGATGGCGGCCAGGGCCTCGGTGGCGTCTCTGCGAATCGCCACATCGATGTCATCGCTGCTCGGGCGACCGACAAGGTCGGTGAGTTCGGTCACGGCGGGCGCGGCGGCGGCGCCGAGCACCGCGAGCGAACGCGCCGCAGGTCCGGCCCCGAAGGATCGCAGTTCGTTTCTCAGGTGCTGCATGGCGCGTCCGTCGTCGGCTCCGGAGGCAATCAGCACGTACGCGGCGCGAGCCTGGTCGAGGCTGCTCGGCCGCTCGAGGCCGTCGAAGAGAGCCTGCCGGGCCTCGGGCCGGCTCGCCAGATCCGTCGACACGAGGCGCTGCGCCGCAGCCCAGCGCACCTCTGCCTCCTCGCTGCCGAAAAGCTGGTGGACGCGCGCGACGGCGCTCTGCATCTCTTCGAAGTGCGCCGCGTAAAGCGAGGTGGCCATGGCGGCAACCACGGCCGCGCCGGCGACCCACACGCCGAGTGCGCGCGCGAACGGCATGGTGGCCGTCGAACCTGCAGGCGGCGGCAGCAGCAGCGGGGCCAGCAGCGCAGAGACGGCGGCCAGCACCGACGCCAGCAAAAGTGCGAGCGCGATCGTGTCCACCACGAATCCGGGAGGCAGGCCGTCGGCGGGCATGGCGCTGCCCGCCGCAACAATGGTGAACAAGGTGGTGCGAGCGGCCAGCGGTGCCAGCGAAGCGATGGCCTGCGCAGACATGAACACGATGCGGTGACCGCGCAGCTCCGTCGTCCGCCGGAAGGTGGCCCTCATGGCTACCGCCGTGCACGCCAGCATCAAGGCAACGAGGCCGACCGCGGTCGGGGTAACTTCTCTACCGTAGGCGACGAGTTCCCAGAGCGTGTGGGCCACAAGCGCCAGCACGACGAACTGGGTGAGGACGATGCCGCGCAGGACGGCCCGGCGTAGGCGGGAGGGGGCGGCGGACATGAACTGAGATGTCTAACACGCCGTGCGGCGGGCAGGAAGATTGTTTGCGGCGGGGCCAGGGCACCCGTCATCAGCGACGCATCGGGTGAGGCGAGGAACACGCAGATTGCTGCGACCTCATCCGGTTCGCCGGGTCGGCCAAGCGGCACATCTTCGCTGAGCAACCGGTACGCTTCGTCGTAGAAGGCGCCTGCTGCGAAGCTTGGGTGCTTTCGAAGGACGAGAGTCTCAGCGCATAGGTCGTAAACGTGCCCCTGCACCACGGCCGCGCACCGATGAGTTCCAGCGGATTCATGTCGGAATCCGCATCACCGGTACACGTCCTTTCGATGGCCGACCTTCACCACGACCACCGTTAGCACTTCGTCCTCGATGGAATAGACAATTCGGTAGCGACCCTGGCGCACGCGATACCGATCCTCACGCCCGGCAAGCTTCTCGCACCCCATGCCGCGAGGCTCCTCCGCGAGGTCCTCAATCCGGCGAACGATGGCCCGGCGCTCCTTCTTCGTCGAGATCGCTTCGATCTCCTTCGCGGCCGAGCGCAGGATCCGGACGCTATATCGCCCCACGGGCCTTCAGCCCCTTCACGAACACCTCGAAGCTCACCGAGGGCTCGCCCTTGCGCTTCTCGAACGCCTCGAGGTCCTCGGCGTCCTCGGCCAGCGTAAGTTTGACCGCCTCGTTCACCATGTCCGACAGCGACCGATCGGTCGCCGCGGCCTTTAGGCGGAGAGCCCGGTGGACGTCCTCTTCGAAGTAGACGGTCGCTCGTTTGGCGGCTTGTGCCATGGGCCAGAAGGTAGCAGCAGGACGCCTTAACGTCAAAACGTCATACGTGGCCAAGGGCGCTTTTTGTCGCGGGGAGCCACCGCAGGCGTCCGCAGTCCAGTCCCCGCTCGACCTGCGAACGCTCTCCGGCCTGTACCCCCCGCTTTCGGTGCCAAAATTCCCAACCGGTCTCGGTGCCAGAAATCCGAGCGCCGCCCCGCCACCCGCGTGATGTCGCGGATGCTTTGCGAGTGTCGGCGGCCGCGACGCTTTAGCTCGCTGTCGACCAGCGATCTCCAGTTCGAGCCGCGTAGTCCGATTCTTCGGCCTCTCACATTCTCAAAACAGCGTACTGGGGAGAGATTCTCGAGAGTGGATCATTGCCAGCGGTTTACCGGCGTCGCGCGCAGCGCGCATGCCGGTAAGGCGCTAGCAATTAACCGCAGCCGCGACGGGGGAAACCAGTTCGTTCGGGGCGACCTCGGCGCGCGGGATAACACCGCTGTGCTTGTCCACCTCTTCGCGGCGCCCATTACATCCGCGCGATTGAGATCACGGTGACGACTGTCGCACGGTCCCTTCGAAGCCGGCGCACCGTGCGCCGCAAGGAGGTGGAACATGCCAGGCGTTGCAAGCAGAGCCGTCCTACACTCACGGATCCTTCGCCCACTGCTCACCGCCGCCGTCATTGCCGCTGCGCTGTGCGGCGACGCTCAAGCCAACAGCCCGATCGGGGCCCCTCGCGGAGTAGCCGATCCTTGGATGCCCGACGTGCGCGAACGCGTGGACGAGCTTCGCGAACGCGCACGGCAGGCAACAGCCGAGGCGCGGGAGCGCAAGCGCGAGCACGGTCCGCGCCAGCAGTGGTGGCGCCAGGTGGCCGCGCGACCTGGCCTGACGGTGCCGCGATGACGCGATCGCGGAAAGCTGCGGGGCTCGTCGCCGTGTTTGCGGCGGGCATGATGCTGATACCGGCGGGCACCACGCGTGCGCAGTCCATCCCGGGCCACGCTCCCGGTTCGCAAACCGGCGACACCGGCGGCGCCTATACCGGCCTCGCGTCGTCGCCGGAGGCCAACCTCTTCACCGGCGTAGCGCAGACGTCGATTCCGATCGAGGTTCCGCCGGGGCGACTCGGACTGGCGCCGGTACTGGCGCTTGCGTACTCGAGCAACGCCGGCGCAAGCGCGTACGGTCACGGCTGGACGCTTGCGCTGCCGCGCATCCACCGCTCCACCAAACGTGGCGTGCCGCGCTACGACGACACCGACACTTACGTGCTCGAGATGCCCGGATCGATTGTTGAGCTCGAACCGGTCCCCGGTTCGGTGGGCAACTACCGCGCCGAGATCGAGTCGGCCTTTCTTCGCATCGCATTCAACGCCGGCGACAACCACTGGCGGGTGATCGACAAGCTGGGAGTGACTTTCGACTTCGGCCTGGTCGCAGCAACGCGAACCGGACGCGGCGCCGCCCGTAACGACACCTTCGCGTGGCTTCTGCAGAGGATCGAGGATCCGGCCGGCAATCACGTCGAGTTCTCCTACCGCGCCGGTGGCGCAGGCGGCACCTCGCGCGGCTTGCCCGAACTCATTCGCTACGGAGGCAACCGCCGCACTGCCATCGGCCACTTCGCCGAAGTCGCGTTCACGTGGACGGCGCTCACTCACGCCGCACCTGCGCGAATCTCCTGGCGCGAGGGTTTCGCCGACGCGCTCGACGTTCGGCTGGCGGCCGTCGACACGCGTACGCAAGGGCTGGCCGCGCGTCGCTACGACTTCAGTCACGAGGAAGATGCTGTGACGTCCGACCTGCGCCTGGTCGGAGCGACACTTACCGCCTTCGGAGAGAGTGCGGCCGACGACGTGGTGCTTCCGAGCACGGTATTCGTATACGCGCCGGCACTGCACGAAGGCTGGCCGGCCACCGGCTCGGGGGGCGCTTCGGAAGCACCATACGAGATTCCCCTCATCGGGATGACCCGATCCGGCCGGGACACCGTCATCGCCGACAACGTCGATCTCAACGGGGATTCCATCGTCGATCGCATCACGACACCTCCGAATCCGCAGCAGGTGAAACTGGGGACCGGACGCGACTTCGTGCCGGCGGGAAACTGGAACTGGCCCACGTCTCCGGGCGCACCGCGTGCCATCCGCAGAACCGAGTCCAACGGCAACCTGGTCAGCAATGTCTTCGACCTCGACGGCGACGGCTTCGCCGATCTCGTCGACAGCAATCCTGTTTCGTGCGCGGCCGCCGCCGGGCACTGGTGTGTATGGCGAGGCAGCGCATCCGGCTTCGCCAGCGTGCCGACCAAGTGGCTGTCTCCGTCCACCGACCTGCGTATCACGACGAACGGGGGTGCACGTGTGGTCGTCGACCTCGTCGACGTCGACGCCGACGGACGCCTCGACCTCGTGGATACGCGGCTCCACGACCCCGGCGTCGGCATTCATCACTGGAACGTCTATCGGAACACCGGCACCGGCTTCGCTGCCACCGCAACGCCGTTTGCGGCTCCACGCTCCTCCCTTGCGCGCACCACGGGAGGGCGGCTGATCTACGGCCTCTTCGACATCAATGCCGACTCGCTGCCCGACATGGTGATTGCCGACGGCGGCAATCCCGACGAACAGCTGATGTGGGGACTGTACGAAGAGTGGGAGGTCCACCTGAACGACGGCACGGGACTTTCGGTCGAGCCCGTTGCGTGGCCGATCGACGGCGGCGTCGGCGACGGCGTGGGTCTTCCCAACTTCCTGAGCCTCAGCGCCGACGACGGCACCACGATTGCGGACCTCTTCGACATCACCGGTGACGGGCGGCCCGACCTCGTCCGGCGCACCCGCAACCTCGAACCGAACTTCACCGGCGTTTCGAGGCTTTGCGCCCGACGTTCCCAATGCTTGTCGCCAGACATCGAAGAGTCGGCCATCTCGAGAGGTCTGTGTTGCTTCAACCTGCTCGTGTTCGTCAATACCGGTTCGTCCTTCTCGCAGCCGGTCGGATGGTCGTCGCCCGCCCATGGGCTGCGCGCCAACTTCGGCTCCTGCCCTTATGACGATTACTGCACGTTCTCCTACATCTACGACTTCGACTTCTTCGATGTGGACGGCGACGGGCTAGTGGACTTCGTCGAACGCTACACGGC
>JBHEOD010000176.1:0-424 GCA_046261745.1 Binatia bacterium | reverse complement strand
GGTGGTGGCGGGGCCAGGCCGAACCTGCTGCTGGCGATGTGCAACGGTGTCGGCGGCGAAACGATGCTGCGTTACGAGGTCGCCAGTCGTACGCCGGAGAGTCGCCTTCCGTTTCCTCACTGGATTGTCGCCGAGCGCGAGCTTCGCGACTCCGTCTTCGACCAGGCACCGCTTCGAACTTCCTTCGCGTATCGCGGCGGCCTGTTCGACGCCGTTGATCGCGAGCTGCGCGGTTTCGCAATGGTTCAGCAGGTGGACTCGGTGGGCACCGTGAGGGTGCGCGAGTACCACCAGGATCGCCGCCGAGCCGGTCGGCTTCGCCGCATCACCAATCTGGCTCCTTCGCCTTGCGTGGCCACCGATCCGCAAGACCCGGAAGATCCGCTCGATCCTTGCAGTCCGTGGCGGTTCCCGCTCGGCATGA
>JBHEOD010000175.1:408-5988 GCA_046261745.1 Binatia bacterium | reverse complement strand
AAGCGCGCCGGCTCGGCGTCCCCGAGGACCGCTGGGTCTGGTTTCTGGGCGGCGGGGCGGCCAGCGAGGATCCGTGGAACGTCAGCGAGCGACCGCGCTTCGACGCGTGCCCGGCGATGTCGTTCGCGGCCGAACAGGCGATGGCGCGCGCGGGCGTGACCGCCGACGACCTCGATTTCTTCGATCTCTACTCGTGTTTCCCCGTCGCCGTCGAACTCGCGTGCGAGGGGCTCGGAATATCCGAGACAGATCCGCGCGGACTCACGCTGACCGGCGGACTGCCGTATTTCGGTGGGCCCGGCAACAACTACACGCTCCACGGCATCGCGGCGATGTGCGAGGCGCTGCGCGCCAAGCCGGGAGCGAGCGGCCTCGTGACAGGAAACGGCTGGTACCTGACCAAGCACTCGGCCGGCGTCTATTCGAGCGCTCCTCCTGCACGCGCGCCGCGGCCGGAGCCGGACGCGGCGTCGGCCAGGCATCCGCAAGGAGCCGTTGCGGTCACGCAGGCGCCTCAAGGCCGCGCAGTGGTCGAGACGTACACGGTGGTGAGTGGACGCTCCGGCCAACCCGAAACCGGCATCGTGGTAGGGCGACTCGACAGCGGCGAACGATTCCTCGCTCACACGCCCCAGGATCCCGGGTTGTTCGACGAATGGATGACTCGCGAGGCTGTCGGCCGGCGCGGGCACGTTCGCACCGAATCGCCCGTCAACATCTTCACGCCCGAGTGACCGCGGAGAGCCGCATGCATCAGCCCCATCCGTCCACGTTTCCGATGCCTCGCGAAGGCTACCGCACCGAGATCGCCGGGCTCGCCGTCCCCGAGCTCGCGCGCCGCTTCGGCACGCCCACCTTCGTCTACGATGCGGCCACCATCACCGAGCGCATCCGCTCGCTGTCGCGATTCGACGTCGTGCGCTATGCGCAAAAGGCGTGCTCGAACATCGCGGTGCTCGACCTGTGCCGCCGCGAAGGCGCGGTGGTGGATGCGACGAGTGCGGGAGAAGTGCACCGTGCGCTCGCCGCGGGCTTTACCTCTACCGGGGATCCGGCGCCCATCGTCTACACCGCCGACATCTTCGATCGCGATTCGCTCGACCTTGTGGTGGCACGCGGCATCCACGTGAACTGCGGATCCAGCGAGATGATCGACCAGTACGCCGCGCGAGTCGGCAAGGGCGACATCACGCTACGAATCAACCCCGGCTTCGGCCATGGCCACAGCAGGAAGACCAACACCGGCGGGGAGCATTCCAAGCACGGCATCTGGCACGAGGAACTGCCGGAGGTCCTCGGGCGCGCGGCCGGCCTTGGACTGAGAGTGTCGGGCCTTCACGTCCATATCGGTTCGGGCAGCGACCTCGAGCATCTCTCCCAGGTTTGCGACGCGATGGAGAAGCTTGCGCTTCGCGTCGGCCCCCAGCTCGACTCGATCAGCGCGGGCGGCGGGCTACCGGTCCCTTACAAGAGCGGCGACGCGACGATGGACGTCGACGCGTACTTCCGCCTCTGGGATGCCGCCCGCCAGCGCCTGCAGGCGTCGTTCGGGCACGCCGTCCGGCTGGAGATCGAGCCCGGCCGCTATCTCGTTGCCGACAGCGGCTTCCTCATTGCAGAGGTGCGCGCGACCAAGCGAATGGGCTCCAATCGTTTTTGCCTCGTCGACGCCGGTTTCAACAATCTGGTGCGCCCGGCGATGTACGGCTCGTGGCACCCGATGGGTCTCGCGCCGGCCGACAGCTCGACGGATCTCGCCCTCGAGGAGTTCGTCGTGGGCGGGCCGCTTTGCGAGTCGGGCGACATCTTCACACAGTCGGGCGACGGTGAGGTCGTTCACGTGCGGCTTCCCCAGGTTCGCGTGGGAGATTTCCTGGTGATCGGCGTGGCCGGAGCGTACGGGTTCTCGATGAGCTCCAACTACAACTCCAAGCCGCTCGCGGCCGAGGTGCTGGTGATCGACGGGCACCCGCATCTGGTTCGGGCTCGCCAAGGGTTGGACGATCTCATCCGGGGGGAACGCTTGCCGGCCCGGTAGCACAGCCCCCGTCCACCCCGTGCCGTCTCCGCTTCGATAGGAAGCGGCGGCTCCGATTTGTTTGCCGCCCGTGCGCAAGCCCGCGTGCGCCGCCGCCTCCTCCGGCCCCCATCCACGGGCGGACAACGATCAAAAGTTTCATTGTTTCCGCTGACTTCGATGGGTGGCAACTTCCGCCGAAGCGGCCGGATGTTTCGGGCGCGGCCTGCACGCTGCGGCAATTCAGCGAGCTTTTCACCCGAGGGCATTGCACCATCGCACGGCTCGGCATAATCCCGGTGCGGGAATTTGAGAGATGGCGGCCTCGGGATGGACACAATACTCCGAGACACAGATTCGCGAGATCCTCGAGCTGGCGAAGATGGGAATGCAGCCCGCGGACCTCGCGCGTCGGTACAACGTGCCGGTCGTGGTCATCCACGTCTGGCAGACCAAGTACGGGGCGAACGCGGGCGAGAGTGACGCCAGTCGTCTCCAGCGGCTGCAACTCGAAATCGCCAAGCTTCATCAGTTGATCACCGAACTCTCGGTCGAACACGATCAGCTCGAAGCCAAGTTGGCCTCCGCCAAGAAAGAATAGAAACGTCCGCAGCTTCTTCGTTGCGCCCGGCCGGCGCGCTCCTTAACTTGCGCGCATGGATCCGGTGGTCATTTACACGCTGCGTCGCTGTCCCTATTGCGTGCGTGCGAAGGCCCTGCTCGATTCGAAGCACACTCCTTACACGGAAATCGACGTCACTTCGGATTACGGCGAGCGCGACCGGATCTCACGCCGCAGCGGTCACTTCACCTTTCCGCAGATCTATATCGGAGATGCCTTCATCGGCGGTTGTGACGATCTGCAGGCCCTCGACCGGGCGGGAAGGCTCGACCCGATGCTCGCCTGAGGCTCGCCGCTCGGCGCAACCTGATATGACGCACGCGGCTCTTGGGACTCTGGGCGCTGCCGACGCGGTCGCGGGGGCCCGGAAATGCAGGCTATACAACTCGCGTGTTCCCGTTTATTGTCCGCGAACGGCCCGGAAAAGAAGGGTCCCGTCATTGGCTCGGGCGACAGGGTGCGCCCGCCGGACGAGGGAGCACGCTCTCCCCACAGCATCAGGAGATTGGCATGACTTGTTCAGCGATTCTGGCTGGCCTTGCGCCGGCGCGACGAAGCGGCGCAGCGCTGGTGGCGACACTGACCCTCGCTCTTCTTCCCGGGTTCTCGCAGGCCGGCGCCTGCGGCGACAACATTCACGGCGAGCGGGTCGCTTGCTCCTGCGGCGACCAGGTGGTCGCCGACGTGGTGCTCCAGCAGGACGATCCCGTCGTGCTCGGCCCGTGTTCGGGCGACGGACTACTCATCAAGCTGCCGACCGGAGTTGACGGAATCACCATCAACCTCGGCGGTCATCGGATCAGCGGAAACGGAGGCGGCACCGGAATCCGCGTGGTGGACGGGGGCCGTCTGGGTTCGGTCATCGTCGGAGGTACGGACGGGGCGCGGGGCGAGATCACGGGCTTTCGCACCGGCATCAGTGCTCACGGAACCGCCGTGCTGCGCGAAGTGCGCGGACTCGACGTTCGTGGAAATCGAAGCGACGGTCTTCGCATGCGCAGCAACGACGTCCTCGTCATCGACGTCAACTCCGAAGGGAACGGCGGCGACGGCATGGCTGTCTCCGGCCGCGACGTTGAGGTTGCCGATGTGACGGCCTCGGACAACGTCGGAGACGGCGTGCGGGTTCGCGGCTCCGGTGTCAAGGTGGCCGCCGAGACCATGGGCAACCTCGGGAACGGGGCCGTCGTCTCCGGCCGCAACAGTCGTGCGGACGCAGTCCGGAGCACCAACAACGGTGGTGTCGGACTCATCACCTCCGGTTCAGGCAGCGAAGTCGGCAGGGTTCACGCGCAGGAGAACGCGCGTGGCAACGTCGCGGTTCGCAAAGGAGATGCCAAGTGAAGCGCGTCGTGGAAGCATTCGTCGCGCCCGTCGGTTGCAACCCGGCCCCCAAGGTACGCGGCTTGTTTCTGGCCGCTGCAGTGCTGGCGGCCGCACTCGCCTCGACAGATGCCCACGCGGTCGTCGTAACCAATGCCGACGGCGTTTGTGCTCCCGCGGCCGATCCGTGCAACGTGACGACCGTCATCGACATTCCCGAGAAGCTTTGCTCGAATAATTCCAACACGGTCTGCACCGTCAATGCCGACTGCGTGATGCCGGGCGTCTGCAACTTCTCGCCTGTCACCCTCGATTTCGGCGCGCGCGACGTGAACGTGAGCGGCTCGGGCCAGTTCAACTTCGGGGCGTCCAGCGGCACTATTCTCACCGGAGGGTTCTCGGCCACCACCACCGGGGCTGCCATCGACGCCAATGCAGTGGAGGCCGGCGGCGGCACCGACAGCGGATCGATCCACATCTTCGCCCGGCGCCTTTGTACAGAGAACGAACCGCTCGGCGATCCCATCCCGTGTCTCAGCCTCAGCGATTGCCAGCTCGGATCCTGCGCGGGCCGCTGCGCACTGCGCACCTCGAGGCAGTGCGTGGACAGCGCGGAGTGTTCTGCCGGCCCCTGCCGCACGTCGAACCCCGCCATCGGCAAATGCGACGACGAGCGCACCCTGTCGTGCACCAGCAATGCGGACTGCGAGCTTGGCTCCTGCAGCGGTCCGACCACCTGCCGAAATCGTCCCGCTGATCCGATCGGCTGTTCGGTCAACGCGGACTGCGACTTCGGAACCTGCACCGTCGGGACGGGGTCGATCGTCATGGGCGGATCGATCACCGGGAATTCGGAGTTCCCGGCCTTCATCGACTTGCGCGCGGCGGACAACATCACCGTGAGCAAGACCATCAACGTGGCCGGCACCACCATCGATTCCGACGGCGGCGAAGTGAGCATGGACGCGGGCTTCGGCTCGGTGACGCTCGCGGCCGGCGGCACCATCATTGCGACCGGCGGCGGGTTCAGTACGGGCGGCGACATCACCCTGTATGCGGGAACCGATGTCAGCATCAGCGCGGAAATCGACCTCGCCGGTGGCGATTCGGACGGCGGCGCCCTCGATATTGAGGCCGCACGCGACGTGACGATCGCACGCAGTATCAACGCGAACGCCAGCGCGGGAGCCGGCTACGGCGGCGACCTGACGGTGCTGGCGGGCCGCGACCTTATCCTGAGCGGCGTTTCGTCCGCGAACAAGACGAGCATCACCAGCAGCGGCAATACCGACCAGTTCAACGACGCCGGTGACGGCGGTTACGTGGATTTTTCGGCGGAGCGCAACACAACGCTCAACATCAACACCCGTATCATTGCCAACGGCGCGGTTCCCTACGGCTACGGTGGCGACCTCACGCTCGGCGCGTACGACGGAAACATGATCCTCAACGGCGATCTCGTCGCCCGCGGGCCCGGAGCGCAAAGCGCCGGCGGCGTGCTGGACGCCTTCGCGGGTGGCACGATGAACTTCGGCAGCACCGGCACCATCGACCTGACCGGCGGCGCCGACGGCGGCGGCGAGGGGAACCTCGAGAGCGATGGCAACTCCACCTACGC
>JBHEOD010000175.1:0-398 GCA_046261745.1 Binatia bacterium | reverse complement strand
TGACCGCCAGCAACGCGGGCACCGGCGGATCCATGTTCGTGCGGTCGGAAAGCGACGCGACCATCAGCGGCGTCATGACCATCAATACCGGCAACATCGGCCGGCTCGACGTCAATGCCTGCCGCATCACGCTGACCGCGACGGCCGACCTCGACAGCGATCCCTCCGTCAGCGAGAACACACTGACTGCGCGCGAGAGCATGAAACTCCTCGCCGGCAGCAAGATGCGCACGGGTCCGGGCGGCTCGAACTTTCTCCGTTACCGCACGGCCTCCAAGCCTCCGGTGGTCCAGGGCACGGTCACGCCGGCCCCGATACTCGAGGTAAACCCGGCGCTGTTTGGCTGCCCCGTCTGCGGCAACGCCGAACTCGACCAGACCGAGACCTGCGACGACGGG
>JBHEOD010000174.1:0-6164 GCA_046261745.1 Binatia bacterium | reverse complement strand
GGGTTGCCGGGGTTCGCGCTCGATCGCAGCCAACTCGAGGTTCATGCGTCGGGACGCATCTCGGAGATTTTCGGCGCGGCGTTCGCCCGGCAGGACGGCTACGCGCGGCAGGTTCGCATGCCCGAAGGCGCGCTGCTGCTTGCCGACCGGATGACCGGCATCGATGCCGAAGCCGGCTCGATGGGCAAGGGCACGCTGTGGACCGAAACCGACGTGACGTGGGACTCGTGGTACCTGCACGACGGACGCATGCCGGCCGGCATCATGATCGAGTCGGGGCAAGCCGACCTGATGCTGATCTCGTATCTCGGCGCCGACTTTCTCAATCGCGGAGAGCGTGTCTATCGACTGCTCGGCTGCCAGCTCACCTACCACGGCGACCTTCCGCGCCCCGGGGACACGCTCTGCTACGAGATCCACGTCGACGGGCACGCCAGCCACGACGGCGTGCGGCTCTTCTTCTTCCACTACGACTGTCGCGTGAACGGCGAGCTTCGTCTCGAGGTTCGCGGCGGTCAGGCCGGCTTCTTCACGGACGACGAACTCGCCGCATCGGCCGGCGTGCTGTGGGATCCGTGCGACGAGGATCCGGCTTTTCCCGCGCAGCGCCCGTCGCTCGCGAAGGCCGCCGTCGTTCGCGGCGAGCCGCGCGTCGATGCGGCCGCCGTCACGTGCACACGCAGCGCGTTCGGTGCCGACGAGCTGCGCGCGTTTGCGGCGGGCCGGCCGTGGGAATGCTTCGGGCCCGGCTTCGAGCTCACGCACACGCATACCCGCACGCCGTCGATCGCCGGCGGCCGCATGCTCGCGCTCGGTGAAGTGACGCTCTTCGATCCGGCCGGCGGCCCGTGGAAGCGCGGCTACCTGCGCGCCGAAACCGAAGTGCGCGCCGACGACTGGTTCTTCGACGGTCACTTCAAGAACGACCCGTGCATGCCCGGCACGCTGATGTTCGAGGGATGCCTGCAGGCGATGTCGGTCTACCTCGCCGCGCTCGGCTTCACGCTCATTCGCGATGGCTGGCGCTTCCAGCCGGTGGCCGGCGAGACGATCGACCTCGGTTGCCGCGGCCAGGTGACGCCATCGTCCAGGCATCTCGTCTATGAGGTGTTCGTGGACGAGGTCATCGCCGGGCCGGTGCCGACGCTTTACGCAGACCTGCTCTGCACGGTGGACGGCAAGAAGGCGTTTCACGCGCGCCGCGCGGGATTGCAGCTCGTTCCCGACTGGCCGCTGTCGAGCCGGCCCGGGTTGCTGCTCGACACTCCGGAAACGCCGAGCGGGGCTCGGCTGCCCGCCCGCGTGGCCACGCCGTCCGGCGACGTCGTGTTCGACTATCCGACGCTGCTGGCCTGCGCGTGGGGCATGCCGTCCGACGCGTTCGGCGAGATGTACGCGCGCTTCAACGGCACCAACCGCATCCCGCGCCTGCCGGGGCCGCCGTATCACTTCCTGACTCGTGTCGTGGGCCTCAAGGGCGAGATCGGCGTACTCGAGGCCGGCGCGGTGGCCGAGTTCGAGTACGACGTGCCGAAGGATGCGTGGTACTTCGACGAGAACAGCTGCGCGAGCATGCCGTTTTGCGTGTTGCTCGAAGCCGCGCTGCAGCCGTGCGGATGGCTGGCGAGCTATGTCGGCTCCGCGCTCACGCAGGAAGGCGAGCTGTTCTTCCGCAACCTCGACGGCAGCGGCACGCAGCTCGTCGAGATCCTTCCGGGCGCCGGCATACTCGCCACGCACGTCACGCTGACGAGCATCTCGAAGTTCGCCGGCATGATCATCCTCGGCTTCGACGTGGTCTGCACGGTAGGCGCGCAAACCGTCTACACGATGAAGACCGTCTTCGGCTTCTTCCCCGGCGAGGCGCTTGCGAACCAGGTGGGACTGCCGACCGAGGACGCGCAGCGCAAGGAACTCACCGACGCGTGCGATTTCCGTGAGGACCTCACGACGCGGCCCGTGCGTTACTGCGGCGGTGCCCTCGCGCTGCCCGAACCGATGCTGCTGATGCTCGATCGCGTGACCGGCTACTGGCCCGAAGGCGGCTCCCACGCTCTCGGCCGCCTGCGCGGCGAGAAGGACGTGGAAGCCTCGGAGTGGTTTTTCAAGGCCCACTTCTTCCAGGATCCGGTGCAGCCCGGCTCCCTCGGCATCGAGGCGCTGATCCAGCTCGTGCAGTTCTACATGATCGAGCGCGGCATGGAGGCCGGCATTACAAACCCGCGCTTCGAACCGCTTGCGCTCGAGCGAACGATCACGTGGAAGTACCGCGGCCAGGTCATCCCCACCAACCGCACGATTCAGAGCACCGCGGACATCGTGGAGGTCGGCCGCGACGAAGCCGGACCGTTCGCGATCGCGAACGCGTCGCTGTGGGTGGACGGCAAGCGCATCTACGAAGCGACGAACGTCGGCGTGCGGATCGTGGCGGGTGAGGAGCCGAACGATCCCGCCGCGCGCAGCGCGAGCCGCGCGCGGAGAAACTCGTCAGTACCGGGTGGGAGCAGTGGCGCGTCGACGGATTCGCGCCTGAGGAGCGCGTCAGGTGCGAGCGCTTCAATGGATACCGGGGCGAGGAGCGCGTCCGTTTCCCGAACGCACGTCCTCGATCCCACAGTGGACACCTGGCTCGGCGACCACCGTCCAACCTGGAACCGCCCCGCGCTGCCGATGATGTCGATGATCGACATCATGGCGGCCGCGGTCGTCGATCACGGCGGCGGCGATGCCGGCACCAACGTCATCGCGGTGCGCGACGTGCAGGTGAAGCGCTGGCTCGACTTCGACGGCCCCCGCACCATCCAAACCCAGATCGAGCAACGCACCCCCGGCACCTACCAGGTCACCCTCCTGACCGAAAAAAGGGGTCAGACCCCTTTTTCTGCCGCAGGCGCGACGCGCACCGGCACCACGCGAAAAAGGGGTCTGACCCCTTTTTGTGAGGCGACGGTGGTTACTGGCGATTACGTGGTGGCGCCGCTTGCGCTCGAGCCGATCGCCGGCGTTGCGATGGACTCGCCGTACGATAGCGCCGCGCTGTTCCACGGCGAGAGCTTTCATCTGATGACGGACGCGGTGCTCGGCACGGACGGAGCGTCGAGCGTGCTCGATGCGTCGCGCACAGCGGTCCCGCGCGGCCTGCTGCATCCGGCGCTGCTCGATGCATCGCTGCATGCCATTCCGCACGATCGCCTGCACCAGTGGTCCCCGAAGATCTCCGCCGATGAGGTCGCGTACCCCGCGCGCGTCTCCGAACTCACACTGTTCGGCCCGACTCCCACCGAAGGACGCATCCGCTGCGAAGTCCGCTTCGACGGCTTCCTCGCCGCGCCGTCGCTGCCGCGCTTTCGCATTCAGCTGGTCGGCGAGCACGGCGTGTGGGCCGAGATGAAGCTGGTGGAAGCGTGCTTTCCGAAAGGTCCGCTCGGCAGCGCCGAGCCGCTCGCGCGACGCGCGTTCCTGCGCGACCGCTGCTACGTGGACGGGCTTCGACTCTCCCGCGTCGAAGGCGGCGTCACGCGCCTGGCCGGCGAGGAAGTCGCGGCCAGCAACTGGATGCCTGGCACCATCGAAGGCGTCTACGGCAGCGCCGACGTCGAGACCGTCGCGGTGAAGGAGCATCTCGCCGCGCGCGAACACCTCCATCCGCGAATCCTCCCCGACGCGTTGCCGCTCAATCCCATGCGCATCGAAGTCGTGCGCGACGGCGACGACGTCGTCGTGCGCGACACCGCCGCATCCTCCCCTCTCGACCTCAAGATCATCCACGACTACTGGAGCAATCTTGTCGACGGCCCCTCCGACTGGATCGGACGCGACCTGTGGGACGGCCTGATGCAGCGCTTCGTGCGCCGCGTCGTCGTCACCGACCCGCAGGCATTCGGCGCACTCAAGGGTCGCAGCGCGATCTTCGTCGCGAACCACCAGGTGCAGATCGAGTCGTTGCTGATCACCAACATCCTGTCGGCGCTGGCAGCGAAACCCGTCGTCACGATGGCCAACGCCAAGCACGAGGCGCGCTGGATCGGCTGGATCCTCGGCCGCCTGTTCACCTACCCCGGCTGCCGCGACCCGAAGTCGATCGTCTACTTCGATCCGAACGCGCCCGAGTCGATGGCTGACATCCTCGCGGGCATCAAGCCCGGGCTTGCCGGCGGCGAGCGTTCGTTCTTCGTGCACTGCGACGGCACTCGCGCCCGCAGTTGCCGCACGCCCGTGCAGCGCATGAGCTCGCTCTTCCTCGACATGTCGGTCGAACTCGACGTGCCGGTGGTGCCGGTGCGTTTCCTCGGCGGCCTTCCCGTCGAACCGATCGAAGGCAAGGCCGAGTTCCCCGTGGGCATGGGCCGCCAGGACTACATAATCGGCACGCCGGTCTCGGCCCGTGAACTGCGTGAACTTCCGTATCGCGACCGCGCCCGCCGCGTCATCGCCGCCATCAATGGACTCGGCGGCCTCGGCGGACTCGGCGCGCTCGGCGTCGTCAACGACCTCGAAGAGCCGCTTCCGGCCGACCGCGCCTTCGACGAATCGGTGCGTGCGTGGAGCAAGCAAACAGGCGCCGGGCCCGTCGAGGCAACCTTCTACCGCGTCCTCGAAACTTTCGCGCACCCCGGCACCGAGACGCGCGCCGTGATCGACGGAGCAGCCGCCGGCGAGCTCGTCGTGGACGACACCGAGGTCGGTCGCTGGCTCGTGTCCTTCGCACGCGGGCTGTTCGGCCCACGCGGTCCCGGCGTGCGAATCGCTCGTTAGAGCATCGCATGCAGCCTGTCGTCCCTGAAGCGCCGCTCACGCGCGAAAGCCTGCGCGACCAGCTCCACGTCTGGATCGCGAGACCCGAGAACTTCCGCAGCGACGCGGCGCTCGCGCGCTACCGAAGCTGGCTGTCCGACGAGGAACTCGCGCGCGCAGATCGCTACATGGTGGCCGGCGACCGCCATCTCTTCCTCATTGCGCACGCGCTGCTGCGCAGCACGTTGTCGCGCTACGACGCCCGCGCTCCCGGCCAGTGGCAGTTCACCGCCGCAGACAACGGGCGACCGGCCATCGCGAAAGCCGGCCCCGCGCGCATCGGCTTCAACCTTTCCCACACGCCCGGTTTGGTCGCCTGCATCGTCAGCGACGAGATCGACTGCGGCGTCGACGTGGAAGGGCTCGGCCGCGTCAGCGATCCCCGTGGCCTCGCGCGACGATACTTCTCGCGAATCGAATGCGACGATCTCGACCGTCTCTCCGACAAGAACGTGGACGCGCGCTTCGTCGAGTACTGGACGCTGAAGGAAGCCTACGTCAAGGCACGCGGCCTCGGCCTCGAGCTTCCGCTCGACGGCTTCCACATGGTGCTGGGGCGCGGCGCGCCGATCCGCATCGCGTTCCACGCGCCGAGCCATGCTCGCGCAGCTTCGCCACCACTTGTGGGCCGGCAGCCGAGCACAGCGGATGTCGAGGTCGCTGGCGCGGAGGATCGCGCGGAGAGGCGGCCGAGCGAATCTGAGGTCGCGGGCGTTCTCGATGACGCGGAGAGCTGGCAGTTCGATCAATGGCGCCCGAGCCGCGACCACGTGCTCTCCATCGCCGCGCGGCGGCGCGGCCGTCGCCTGCGCGACGTGATCCAGCGCGAAGTGCAGCCCGCACCGTAGCAGGCTGCAGAGAAATTCCTCCCGTCAGTGCGCCCGCGCCGCCAGGACGAACTCCCGCTACACCCCCGCCGCCTTCCTCATGCCGTACGTCGCATACCCGCCGCTGAGGTTGCATGCGTCGAAACCGTTCTGGCGAAGGAAGCGCACCGCGAAGTAGCCGCGCTGCCCGACTCCGCAGCAGGCATGGATGGCCCGGTCGCGCGGAAGCTCGCCGACGCGCGCGCGAAGCTGCGACAGCGGCACGTTCACCGCACCGGGAATCGCGCCGGCCGCGAACTCGGCAGGCTCGCGAACGTCGAGCAGCAGCGCGCCGTCCGTTCCGAGACTCTCCCACGCTGCCAGCGGCATGTCGCCGCGAAGCACGTTGTCCGCAATCATTCCGGCGAGATTCACCGGATCCTTGGCGGCCCCGTACTGCGGCGCATAGCACAGTTCCATTTCGGCAAGGTCGCTCACGGTGGCGCCGAAACGGATCGCCGCGGCGATCACGTCGATGCGTTTCTCCACGCCTTCGAATCCGAC
>JBHEOD010000173.1:0-6423 GCA_046261745.1 Binatia bacterium | reverse complement strand
GTCTCCCATCAATCGACGCTCGGGCGACGCGTCAAAACCCCGCAGCCTGCTAGGCCCGGTCCGGTCGCGGTCGTGCGATGGAGATCATCGCCTTCACGAGTTGCTCGCGAAGAATCTCGTCCGAGCGAGTGTTCCATCCCCTGGTCTCCACGAGGAGTGGACGGAGCAGGTTGAAGCCGAGAACCGCGCTGGTGAGCAGCGTCGTGAGCGCCGCCGCATCGATGCGGCTGGCGCCGGGCATGCCCTCACGCAGCCGATCGACCATCGTGTCGAGGGCCTCGCGGTCGCGCTGGACCTCGAGGGAAACCTCCTCCGCGCTGAGCAGGCCCTTCAGCAGTCCCCAGGCCATCAGGCGCGCAAAGCCCGGCTTGCGGAGGTAGGTGTCGAACACGACGACCACCGCGGGCGCGTTCGTATCCCAGAACTCGCCTGTCTCCTGGATGCGGCGGATCTCGCGGCCGAGTTGCCTCAGCGTGCGGCGCAGCACCGCGCGCAGTAGTCCTTCCTTGCCGCCGAAGTAGTGATGGATGAGGCCGAAGGACACTCCCGCGTCGCGGCCGAGCTCGGCAAGCCCGAAGCCGTCAGGCCCCTTGCGGTCGAGAAGGAGTTCGGCGGCATCGAGAATGTCGTTGATCGTCTGTTCGCGATTGCGGCGTCGCGTCGGCTTGTCGCCGTTGCCGGTCCCTGCCGTGGCGCGCTTGCGCGGTGTCGCGGCCGTCTCTTTCGTCGCCGCGACGCCGGGCTTCTTGCGTGCTCCTGCACGCGCAGGCGTTGGGGAAGCCTTGGGCACGCCGTCCCGTTTCAGCGCAGCACGACGAGTGCGTTCTTGACGACGGCGAGTCCGCGTTCCTTGACGGACGCTTCGCAGACGATTTCAGTGGCCGATTCCTTCCACATCTTCACGACGATGGTTTCGCCGGGCATGACAGGCGCGGAGAAGCGAGCCTTGATCGAACGGAAGCGCGTCGGATCGCCGTCGCAGTACGCGTCGATCACTGCGCGGCCGACGTTGCCGTACGTGCACAGGCCGTGAAGGATGGGGCGGTCGAAACCGCCGAAGGCCGCGAACTGCGGGTCGATATGCAGGGGGTTCAGGTCGCCGCTCAGGCGGTAAATGATGGCTTGGTGCGCAAGCGTTGGATACTCGCGCACGCTGTCGGGTTCGCGTGACGGTGCTTCGTTTCCGGGCGGCGGGCCCGAAGGTCCGCCGAATCCGCCTTCGCCGCGAACGAAAATGCCGAACTCGTTGCGGAAGAGATCCTCGCCGGCCTTCGTGCTGGTGACGGCCTCGAGTGTGACGAGGGCGCCCTTGCCCTTGTCGAAAATGCCGGTGACCTTCGCGCTGGTGAGCGTGTCCGCGCGCGTGGGCACCTCCGTGCAGAGCACCTCGGTGTACTGCTCGCCGTGCAGGATCATCATCGGGTTGATCTCGAAGCCGGGTATCGACAGCACGCCGGTGAGTGCCGGGAATGCCGGCACCACGCCGTAGGTGGGTATGGCCTTGAGCTGGTTCTCGTAGGTGTAGCGAAGCACGCCGTCGCTGGTCGGCACTTCGCCTACGCCTACGCCGAGACCGAGCGCGTAAAGGATGATGTCGCGCTCCTTCCATTCGAAGGGCATCGCGGCGAGTTCCTGTCCGAGGACCTTCTGGACGTCGATCGACATGGTCGTGCTCCCGTTTCGTGGCGGACCCGTAGTCCGGTTCCTGGTTGCTTGCCGGACTTGCGGCGCGGTTTCGAGGAATGGGCTGCCGGCGCGGCAGTCCCGCTCCGCCGCGGGGCGGGGCGGGACTGCTCGATCGTGCGCTCAGCTCATGCAGTGCGCGAGAGTGGCCTGCGTCGACTCGCCGATCGAGCGCAGGACCTGCGCATCGGTCATGTCGTTGATCTTCGACCACGACGCTGCCACCGCTTCCACGGTGATCTCGTCGGGGTTCATCGCGAGGCCCTTGCTGCGCAGCGACTCGATGCGACAGACGGCGCCCGCACCAACCTCGTAGAGCTCGCCATTGACGTCGATGTTCTCCGAGCACAGGTACACGACCAGCGGGGATACGCACTCGGGCTTGAGCTTGTCGAGCACGAACGGCGGCATCAGCGATTCGGTCATGCGGCTGGCGGCAACCGGCGCGATCATGTTCACGCGGATGTTGTACTTCTCGCCTTCGAGGGCGAGGGTCTGGCCGAAGCCGACGAGGCCCATCTTGGCGGCCGCGTAGTTGGTCTGGCCGAAGTTGCCGTAAATTCCGGACGCCGACGACGTCAGCACCACGCGTCCGAACTTCTGCTCGCGCATGTGGCCCCAGGCCGCCTTCGTGCAGTAGTAGGCACCCTTGACATGCACCGCGAAGACGAGGTCCCATTCGGCGTCGGTCATCTTCACGAAAGATGTGTCGCGCAGGATGCCGGCGTTGTTGACGAGGATGTCGACCTTGCCGAACGCGTCGATCGCGCTCTGGATGATGCCGTTGGCGCCCGCCTCGGTGGACACCGAGTCGTAGTTGGCGACGGCGTTGCCGCCGGCGGCCTTGATCTCGGCGACGACCTTGTCGGCCATCTCCGAGCCCTTGCCGCTGCCGTCCTGCTTGCCGCCGAGATCGTTGACGACGACGTTGCAGCCATGCTGGGCGAAAAGCAGCGCGTGGGTGCGGCCGAGTCCGCCGCCTGCACCAGTGATGACCGCGGTGCGGCCCTTCAGTCCGAAATCTGACATCTGCGAAAATCCTCCAGGGGAATGCGGTCGCGCGTCGCGCGCGTCCGGGTTGGCGGGCTTATATGCAGGGTCTTGCAAATAGTAAAGGTGCGTGGAAAGACCCTCACCCATGGAATTCGGCTTCAACGCAGACCAGGAGCAACTCAAAGCAGGCGTGCGACGCTTCCTCGACGCCGAATGTCCACTCGAACGCGTGCGGACGGTCATGGCTTCGAAGGACTCCCATGACCTGGGCCTCTGGAAGAAGACGGCCGACCTCGGCTGGCCCGGCCTGACCATCCCGGAGCAGTTCGGCGGCCTCGGCCTGGCGTGGGAAGACCTCATCGTGCTTGCCGAGGAAACCGGCCGCTCGCTCTTTCCGTCTCCGTTGCTCGCGTCGGCGGCGGCCGCGCGTGCCATCCATGCGCTCGGCTCGCCCGAGCAGGCGCAGAGGTTGCTGCCGGACATCGCGGCCGGTGAACGCATCGCGACGCTCGCCGTACTCGAAGAGAGCGACGACCTCTCCGACGCCGGAGTCGAGCTTGTCGCCGCTGCCTCCGGTACTTCGGTAGCGCTGAGCGGAAAGAAGATGTTCGTGCCGTGGGGCCAGGCCGCCGACCTGCTGCTCGTTGCGGCGCGGGAGAACGGCGGCGTGAGCCTTTTCGCCGTGCCCGCCGATGCGGCCGGTGTGACGGTGACGCCGCTTCGGCTGGTCGATCCGACGTCACGAGCGGCCGAAGTCACGCTGGACGGCGTGACCGTCGACGGCTCGGCGCGTCTCGGAGCGCCCGGCGCCGCGTGGCCCGAACTCGAGAAGGTTCTCGATGCATCGACGGTCGCACTGGCCGCGGAGATGGTGGGGGCGGCCGACGCTGCGCTGCGACTCGCGACCGAGTACGCCAAGATCCGCAAGCAGTTCGGCGAGGCGATCGGCAAGTTCCAGGGAGTGAAGCACCGACTCGCGGAGATACTCGTCGACGTCGAGTCCGCTCGTTCGCTTGTCTACTACGCGTCCTGGGCGGTCGACAACATGGATGACGCGCGAGCGCACGTGTCGATGGCGAAGGCCTACGCTTCGATCGCGCTGGATCGCGCCGGCGAGGACGGCATCCAGATCCACGGCGCCGTCGGATTCACGTGGGAGTGCGACGCGCACCTTTACTACAAGCGCGGCCGCTACTGCCGCAGCCTCGGCGGCACGCCCGAGTATCATCACGAACGCTTGCTCGAGAGCCAGGGAATCTGAAGCAGCCGCCCGCCGGCCGGTGCGGCTGCGAAAGAAGAAGCGCCAGCGCGCGCCGAGTGAAATAGCCTATGGATTTCTCATTCTCCGACCACGAAGAAGCCTTCCGCCGCGAAGTTCGCGAGTTCCTCGCCAGGCACAACCCGAACAACGACGGCGGGGGTGGCGGCGAGGACATCGAATCCGCGATGGACAGGCTGCCCAAGCTGCTCGCCTGGAACCAGGCGCTGCATGAGAAAGGCTGGGTCGGCTTCTCGTGGCCGAAGGAAGTCGGCGGTGGCGGCGGCGGACTGATCGAACAGATGATCCTCAAGCAGGAGTGCGGCGCCGCGCGTGCACCGATGCTCGGGCTTTCTTATATGGGCCTGGCGTGGGTGGGCCCCGGCATCGTCAAGTACGGCAGCGAGGAGCAGAAGCGGCGCTTCATTCCTCCCATCCTCAAGGCCGAAGAGCACTGGTGCACGGGTTACTCCGAACCGGGTTCGGGAAGCGACCTGGCTTCGCTGCAGTGCAAGGCCGTGCGCGACGGTGACCACTATGTCGTGACCGGCCAGAAGATCTGGACGTCGCTGGCGATGTGGGCGCAGTGGATGATCCTGCTGGTACGCACCGACAGCAGCGCGTCCAAGCACCATGGCATCACGTGCGTGCTGGTGCCGATGAATTCTCCGGGTATCGAAGTGAAGCCGATCAAGGCGATGAACGGCGAGACGCCGTTTGCGGAAGTCTTTTTCAACGACGTACGCGTGCCGGTGTCCAATCGACTCGGCGCCGAAGGGCAGGGCTGGGAAGTCACCAAGCATGCGCTGGCCAACGAGCGCAGTTCCATCGCGGAAGTGACGGCGATGGTGCATCACCTCGAAGACCTGAAGGGCCTGGCCGCGCGGTGCCGCCGCCAGGGCCGCCCGGCCATCGAGGACCCCAGCGTACGCCAGCGCCTCGCGCGCATGGAAACGATGATCGAAGCGATGCGACTGACCGGCCTGCGTTTCCTCACCCGACAGTTGCGCGGCCAGGAAGTCGGGGCCGAGACCTCGGTAAACAAGCTGCTTCGAGCCGAACTCGAGGTGGAGATCGGACGGCTCGCCCTCGAGATCGAGGGCCGCTTCGGCGGGCTTGCCAAGGGATCCCCCGGCGCCGTCGACAAGGGACGCTGGCAGCAGCAGATGCTTTCGTGGCCGGCTTACGTGATCGGTGGCGGGACGCCGAACATCCAGAAGAACGTGATCGCCGAACGGTTGCTCGGATTGCCTCACGATGTCTGATCGCCGCGCCGGAGCGGGAGTGTGCATCTCCCGCGGTCGCATCACCGGTCGCGAGATTCCGGTCGTGGTTCTGACGCCGGTTGCCTAGGCAAATCGCTTCGAAATTTTCACGGAACACAAGGAGACAGACATGGGCATTGCATACATCCTCGACGCCGTTCGCACGCCGCGCGGCAAGGGCAAGCAAACCGGTGCGCTCGCCAGCCTTCATCCGCACCAGATCCTCGGCACCTGCCTGAAAGCCCTCGTCGATCGCAACGGTTTCGACCCCAAGGATGTGGAGGACGTGGTGGCCGGCTGCGTGACGCCCGTGGGTGAACAGGGCGGCGTGATCTCGCGCTTTGCCGTGCTCGACGCGGGCTGGCCGAACGAGGTGACAGGCGTTCAGCTCAACCGCTACTGCGGCTCCGGCCAGCAGGCCGTCAACTTCGCGCTGATGGGCGCAGCCTCCGGCATGCAGGACCTCGTCGTCGGCGGCGTCGAGCAGATGTCGCGGCAGCCGATGGGCGCCGACAAGTCGGGCATCGACGCGCACAACCGCCACCTGCGTGAGATGCATCCCTTCGTGCCGCAGGGAATCTCGGCCGACCTGATCGCGGCCCGCGAGGGCTTCTCCCGCACCGACTGCGACAAGTGGGCCTTGCGCAGCCAGCAGAACACCAAGCGCGCGCAGCACGAGGGGCGCTTCCTGAAGAGCCTGATCCCGACGCGCGACTACGACGGCAACCTCGTACTCGACACCGACGAGTTTCCGCGTCCCGACACGACGCTCGAAGGCCTTGGCCAGCTCGAGCCGTCCTTCGCGAAGATGGGACCCTACGTGCAGAAGGGAGACACGCTGTCCTTCGACGAGAAGGCGATGAAGGTTTACCCCGACGTGAAGGAGATTCCCCACGTGCACACGGCCGGCAACTCGAGCGGCATCGTGGACGGCGCGTCGGCGGTGCTCGTCGCTTCGGAGCGGTACGTGCGCGAGCACAACGTCAAGCCGCGCGCGAAGGTGCTCTCGATGGCCACCATCGGTGACGAGCCGGTCATCATGCTGACCGCGCCGGCTCCGTCGGCGGAAAGGGCATTGCAGAAGGCCGGCATGACCTGGAAAGACATCGACCTCTTCGAGGTCAACGAGGCTTTCGCCGTCGTCGCCCTCGCGGCCCAAGACGCGCTCGGGATTCCGACCGAGAAGCTGAACGTGAACGGCGGCTCCGTCGCCATCGGCCATCC
>JBHEOD010000172.1:5811-6455 GCA_046261745.1 Binatia bacterium | reverse complement strand
GTTCGTCGGCGATCGCGCGAAGCATCACCATGCGGATCCATCCGCTGAACGGGCGCACGAACACCCAGTACGCCCGGAACTTGAGACGGCTGGTCGCATCGCCGCACAGGACCCGCGTCTGGGTGGTGAGCAGCGTTCGGTGCGGAGAGATTCCCGTCACGTGGAAGTTCCACACGGCACGGGCGGTGCCGACCGGAACCGGCCGGGCGAAATCCTCGCGGCGAAACGGAAGCAGATTGTCCACCGGGCGCCAGAAACGGCCGTTCACGCCCAGCACCACTTCGCGGCCCTCGTCCTCGGCCAGCTTGCCAAAGCCCGCAGTGATGAGCGTCTCAAGCGTGAATGCGACCGGGGCGGCGTTTTCCTTCTTCGCGCCCGCGCCGAAGAGCATTTTCGGCAGCGAACGCAGCGTCATCAGCCCGCGCACGATCCGGGATCCGCCGAGGTCGGTCGTCCACAGCGCCGCGTAGACAGCCGAGGCCGACGCGGCGATCTCCAGCCGATGCGTTTCCTCCACGTCGAACTCGGGCGCGAACTCGTCGATCAGCATTGCGGCACTGGTCCCACTCCGCGGCAGGCAAGACAAACGACGGGATTCCCGTCGTCCCCGCCACCACGATCCGTGGGGAATCGCGGCGGCGAGG
>JBHEOD010000172.1:0-5801 GCA_046261745.1 Binatia bacterium | reverse complement strand
CTTCTATCCACGCTCCGGCCGGCCGGCCGGAGCTCGCCGCTACACCCGCGCCGGCCGCCCGGCCCGAGGGCGACGCCATGCACGCTCCGTCCTCTCGGCCGGAGCTCGCCGCTACTACCCCGGCCGCCCGGTCCGGGATCGACGGCGTTCTTGCCGCCGAGCTTGACGCGATCGACATTCGCGGACTGCGCCGCCGCCTGCGCGTGGTCGGCGGCCCCCAGGACGCCGTCGTCGACGTGGACGGTCGCGAGGTGGTGCTGCTGTGTTCGAACAACTACCTCGGACTGGCCTCGCACCCTGAAATCGTCGAGGCCGCCGCGCGCGCCACGCGTGACTTCGGCGCCGGTGCCGTCTCGTCGCGGCTGATCTCGGGCCACATGACGGCCCACGCTGCGCTGGAGGACAGGATCGCCGCGTGGAAGGGCGTCGAGGCCGCGCTGCTGTTCTCGACCGGCTATCACGCCAACGTCGGCGTGATCTCGTCCGTAGTCGGTGCCGGCGACGTCGTCGTCAGCGACGAGCTCAACCACGCCAGTATCATCGACGGCTGCCGCCTCTCCCGCGCGCGCGTGGCGGTGTACCGTCACAACGACGTCGAACACCTGCGTGAAGTGCTGGCGGGCTGCACCGACGCGCGGCGCGTCCTCGTCGTGACCGAGTCGGTATTCTCGATGGACGGCGATCTCGCACCGCTCGCCGCGATTGCCGACGCGGCCGCCGCGCACGGCGCGTGGCTCATGGTGGACGAAGCGCACGCCGCAGGCGTCTTCGGCCCGGGCGGCGCCGGTCTCGTCGCTGCCCTCGGCCTCACCTCGCGCGTCGACATTCACATGGGAACGCTCGGCAAGGCGCTCGGCAGTTTCGGCGCCTACGTGGCCGGCTCGCGCGTGCTCGTCGACCACCTCGTCAATCGGGCGCGCCCGTTCATCTTCACCACCGGTCTTCCGCCGTCCGCAGCGGCGGCGGCCGAGGCTGCGCTCGACGTGATCGCGCGCGAGCCCGAGCGCGCGGCCGGCCTGCTGGCGCGCGCGCGTGCGCTCGGCGAGTCGCTGCGCACGGCAGGCCTTCAGGTACCGAACGTCGTCAGCCAGATCCTGCCGGTGATGGTCGGCGACGCGCGGCGCGCGGTGGCGGCAGCCGAGAGACTGATCGATCGCGGCTACTACGTGGCGGCGATTCGCCCGCCGACGGTTCCGGCGGGAACGTCGCGCCTGCGGCTAAGCTTGATGGCGACGCATCGCGAGGCGCACATCGTCGGGGTTGCGCGCGAGTTGGTCGGCATTCTCACGGGAGCGGAGGATTCATGAAGGACCGAGCAGCGGGAACCTCGGGCGCAGTCCAGCCGACGTCAAACTACGCAGCCGGCGGCGCAGGCGGCCTGCTGCGAGGGAGCGGGGCGTCCGACGAGCGAAGCGACCGATTGAAAGCCGACGATCGCCGGCTGCTCTGGCATCCGTTCACACAAGCCACCGAGTGGGCTTCGTACGATCCGGTCATCGTCGAGAGCGCCGACGGCTTCTTCCTCACCGACACCAGCGGCAAGCGCTACCTCGACGGCGTCTCGTCGCTGTGGTGCAACGTGCACGGCCATGGTCACCCGGCCATTCTTGCTGCGCTCCACGCCCAGCTCGACCGGCTGCAGCACTCGACAATGCTCGGCCTTTCGCACGAGCCCGCCATCGTGCTCGCGCGACGCCTGGTCGACCTCACGCCCGCGCCCCTTACGCGCGTGTTCTACTCCGATTCAGGCTCGACGGCCGTCGAAGTCGCGCTGCGAATGGCATTCCAGTACCAGCTCCAGAGCGGCAATCCGGCGCGCACGCGCTTCGTCACGCTGTCGGAGGCCTACCACGGCGACACGATCGGCTCGGTGAGCCTCGGTTTCTCGGAGCCGTTTCATCGCGGTTACGAGCCGGTGACGTTTCGCGTCTCGAAGTTCGATCCGCCCTTCCTGTGCTCGCCGATCGCCGGGCGCGGGCGCTGCGACGCTGCGTCGCTCGAAGCCGCGGCGGGCGAGAGTCTCGCGCGCCTCGAAGCGCTGCTCGAACGCGAAGGCGAGACGGTGGCAGCCGTCGTGATGGAACCGCTCGTGCAAGGCGCGGCGGGGATCTGGCCGCAACCGCCGTCGTTCGTGCGCGGCGTGCGCGAGTTGTGCGACCGCTTCGGCTGCCTGCTGGTCTGCGACGAGGTCGCCACCGGTTTCGGCCGCACCGGCACGATGTTCGCCGTGGAGCAGGCCGGCATCTCGCCGGACATCCTGTGCCTGGCCAAGGGCATCACCGCCGGTTACCTGCCGCTGGCCGCCACGCTCGCGACGGAGAAGGTCTTCGATGCATTCTCAGGGCGACCTTCGCAGTACCGCGCGCTGTTTCACGGACACACCTACGGCGGCAATCCGCTCGGCTGCGCGGCCGCGATCGCCAGTCTCGACGTGTTCGAGAGCGACAAGACGCTCGAAGGTGCACGCGCAGCCGCCGAGCGCCTTGCCTCGCTGCTCGACGAGCACATCGAGCCGCTGCCGTCGGTAGGGCCGGTGCGACGCGTGGGCCTGATGGTCGGCTTCGACCTGTGGCGCGATGCGGAGCGCGGCGTTCGCTTCGACACGGACGAGCGGCGCGGTCATCGCGCCGTGCTGCTCGCGCGCGAGGAGGGTGTGATCGTGCGGCCGCTCGGCGACACGATGGTGCTGATGCCGCCGCTGTCTCTTCCGGACGACCTGCTCGAGACGCTCGTCGTTACCGTCGCTCGCGCGGTCGAGCGCGCAACCGCAAACTGATGCTGTCGCCTACTCTTCCTGCCCGCGCCGGAAGCGTGACTCGCACGGGATCCTGGCACTGGCCACGTCACAGGCTTTCCCCGATGGACACGCGCGGATCGGAGCGACGGCTTTTCCCATGCCCTTCCCGTCCCCATGCGCCGGCGCGTATTTGCTGATGCCCGCGCGCGGCATCTTCCTGACCGGCACCGACACCGGGGCCGGCAAAACGCTGGTGTCGTGCGCGATCCTCGGCGCGCTGAGGCGCCGCGGGCTTCGGGTGGCCGCCTACAAACCAGTCGAAACCGGATGCCGGCAGGAAGTCGGCGGGAGAGTCGGGGAGCGAGTCGGCGAAGACTGCGAGCGCCTCGCGGCCGCGGTCGGAGACGGCACGGCTGCGGCCGACATAGCCTCCTACCTGTTCGCCGAGCCCGCCGCGCCGCTGGTCGCCGCGGAAGCCGAAGGCCGCCTCATCGATCCGGGCGCGCTGCTCGCGCGCTTCGCCGAGATCGCAGGCGCCGTCGACTTCGTGCTGGTCGAAAGCGCAGGCGGGCTGATGGTTCCGGTTGCCCACGGGTACACGACGCTCGATCTGGCTTGTGACCTCGGGCTTCCCGCCGTCTGCGTGGTCGCGTCGCGCCTCGGCTGCATCAATCACGCGCTGCTCACCATGGAAGTGCTACGGGCAAAGGGTTTGCCCGTGGCGGGCTTCGTGATGAACGAGATCGGCGGCGATGCGGGCCACGCGCTGGCGCGTCGTACCAACCACGACATGATTCGCCGCTTCACAGCGGAAGCCGACCTGGGCGCAATGCCGTTCGTCGACCCCGCCGTCCGTGATGACACGGGACACCTGGCGGCACTCGCCGAGCGACACCTCGATCTCGATGCCATTCTTGCCGCCGGCCGGCGGACCGGCTGATCGCGCCGCTTTTTCTGCTGTCCCGCCCCCCCTCGTGCGGGACTTCACGTCACGCAGTGGGTCGACGGAGTCGCAAAACCATTCGATGATGGGTGGCGAGCAGCAGTCGCGTTGTGGACTTCCACGCGATTCGCCGTGCACGCGGAGTGTGCATCATCATGGCCAACCGATTCACCCGGACCGTCCTCGTCATCGCCCTCGGCGCGCTGCTTCCGAACGTCGCCGTTGCTGACGAACCGATCAGGAACTGGTGGCGTGACGCCCGGTACAATCCCAACTGGGGCAAGCCGTGCGAGGTGCGAATCGACTCGAAGAAGCACGAGTACAAGCGCGAGGTGAGGTGCCCGCAAGGCATGGAGCCGGCTTGGCGCGGGAACTGGAAGGAAGAATTCCGCGATGGGCCCTGCGAGGTGAAGCTGGAAGCCACGCGGTACGTGTTCAAGGAGGAGGTCAAGTGCGAAGGTAGCTGATTCGGCGTCTCCGTCGCGACGCAAAACCTCAGCGTCAGCGCCTCGGCAGCTTCGAAAGCGCCTCTTCCCTCACCTCCACAAACGGCCTGGCAGCGGAAGCCGCCGCGCGCGCCACGTCCTCGAATTCCGGCTCGGCTGTCTCCGTGCCGTCCGGCCTCACCACCACCTTCACCCGAATCGCACCCGCGCTTGTTTCCACGAGTTCGATGCGGCGCGCGAGCACGCTGCGCTGCACGCTGCGGTAGCGCACGCCGATGCTGGTGGTGTGATGCAGGACCGATGACGACAGCGCCTCGAGCCTGAGCGGATCGGCAAGCACGGACAGGCGCATGCCGAGGCGGTTCTTCTTCATCTGGAGCGGCAGCACCGACACGTCGCGAGCGCCTTCGACACGCAGCCTCTCGCAGGCGGCGGCCAGCGCGGCGGGCGTCATGTCATCGATGTCGGTTTCAATCAGTACGAGATTGTCGTCGCTGATGTCGTCGGCCGTGCCGAGAAACACGAGCAGTACGTTCGGGCGATCGGCAAGGCGGCGCGTGCCCGCGCCCGAGCCGGTCGCCTCGATCGACATGACCGGGCGCATCGACCGGGCCGTGGCCGCAAGGATGGCGGCGCCGGTCGGCGTGACGAGCTCGCCTTCGCCGTCGCCTGCTTTCACTTCGAATCCGCGCAGCAACAGCGCTGTGGCCGGCGCCGGCACACCAAGCCGTCCGTGCTGCGTGTCCACGTACCCCGAGCCAGTCGGCAGCGTCGAAACCGTGCACTGGTCGATGGCGAGCTGATCCAGGCACCAGGCGGCCGCGACGATATCGACGATGGAGTCGACCGCGCCAACTTCGTGGAAGTGCACGTCGTCTACCGGGACGGCGTGAACTTCGGCTTCCGCACGCGCCAGCCGTTCGAAAATGGAGACGGCGCGCACAAACGCGCCTTCGGGCAGGCCGCGACGCCGTCCCTCCTCCAGCATCGCGCGGATGTCCGACCAGCGGCGGTGATGCGTGTGGGCCTCGTGCTCGATCGCGACGCGAAAATGCAGGGCCGGCGTGCCGTCCACCTCGACGCGCCCGGCATCGATGCCATAGTGCCCGAGCGGCAGAGCCCCCAGGGCTTCTCGCAGGCCGTTCACCGACAGGCCGCGCGAGGAGCCGGCGTCGAGCAGGGCCGCCACGGCCATGTCACCGGCGATCCCCGACCCGGCCTCGAAGTGGGCAATTCTCATCGCGCTTTATTCCCTTGGGTACGCCCTCCTGGGGTTCCGGGCGGTGGGTTCGGACTCCTTGCCGGGCTGCTTGCTCCCGAAGGCGAGGATGCTACGATCCCCCGTTCCGCAAAACCTCGCAGGGTGCGTATAGCAGACCAGACGACGATGTTCCGTTCTCCTTTCACCAACGAACAGCTCGAGATGTTCCGCCGGCTCCTCAACTCGCAACGCGATCAGTTGATGGAAGACGCCGGCAAAACGGTGAAAACGATGGGCGACACGTCCGAGACTTTCCCCGACCCGACCGACCGGGCGGCCTACGAAAGCGACTCCACACGCGACCTTCGCATCCGTGATCGCGAGCGCAAGCTCATCGACAAGATCGAAGAGACGCTCCGGCGGATCGACGACGGCACCTTCGGCGAATGCGAGGAATGCGGCGAAGTGATCTCC
>JBHEOD010000171.1:389-6482 GCA_046261745.1 Binatia bacterium | reverse complement strand
GTACCCGAACACCCACGGCATGCCGTACTTGGCGCCGCGGATCGGTTCCTTCGCGAACTTGTAATTGTTCACCCACACCTTCCAGAGCTCGCCGCCGGAGTCGTACATGTCGGTGAACGGCACGCGGAACACTTCCTTGTCGAGGTAGATCACGCGCTTCGAGTACGCGTACTGCGGCAGCTTGGACACGCCCTCGACGATCCACACGTCGCGCGGCTCCCACACGTCGTCGTGCAGCAGGTCGCCCGAGCCCTTTCCCCACTTCACCGGCAACTGCTCGCCGTGCATGGTGGCGAGAATCTTCTGCTCGCCGACGAGTTTCCACGTCATCCACGCGATGTTGCCCTGATAGCCCTCGAAGCTGTCGGCGTCGGTGTCCTGCCCGAACAGAGCATCCGAACGCTGCGCCGACGACAGGCGCCGGACGCGGCGAAGCTGCGGAAGGTACAGCCACGTGTCGTCCTGGCGGGTCTGATCCTTGTAGCGCGTGAACGTGAAGCCGGTGCCCTTGAGGTCGAACGGCTCGATGAGCGGATAAAGCGCTTCCTTGAATCGCGCCTGGTCGCGGCTCGGCATGTCCGGTTTCGGATCGACGACCAGGCGCTCCTGGAAGAACAGGCGCCGGATGTGGTCGATCAGGAAGTGGCGTTCGACGTGAGTCGGGTTGCCCTTGGAGCCCACCTGTCCGGTATCGCAGTCGAAATTGCGCGTGTCGGAGTCGTCGATCGCGATGGCCGACGCAAAGTTGAACATCAGCTTGGTTGCGATCCACGGATCGCCCGGATCGATGGTCGGGAACGGTTTGCCGGCCACGTGGTTGACGAGCATGAGTCCGTCAGGCGACAGCGAGACCTGGCCGGAGAACTTTTCGGTGGCCTCCAGGTACGGAGGCGGGTCCTGGATCTTCTCGTACGCGCGCACCGGCATCATGCCGCCGCGATCGACGAGCCACTGCATGCCGGGGCTGAGTAGATGCTTGTACTGGTCGAGATTGGCGGCGCTCACGACCGTGCCGGGTGCAGGCACGACGACGCCCTTGGCCGAACCGGCGGCCTCGGCCTTGGCTGGGCGAGGCGTTTCGGCCTTTACCGGCGCCTTCGCCGGACGCGGTGCTTCAGCCTTCACGGGCGCCTGGCTTTTCGCCGGACGCGGCGGTTCGGACCTGGCGGGTACGGCCGGCGCGGGCTTCGCTGGAACGGCCGGCTCCTCGTTGGCAGAACCTGACGCGTCTTCGGGGAAGCCGGGCGGAGGCGCATCGGCATCGACGGCGTGCGAGACCCGCACGTTACCGAGCGCGAGCAGAGCTACCGCGGCCAAGGTGGAGAGGACGATCCTGCCCCATCTGTTGGAGCAGATTCCGGACGCTTCCATGTCGATCCTCCCTGCCGGCGTCACGCGCAGCGCTCTCCCGGTGTCAGGCGATGCGCGGGCGCGCATTGACGCGGCGACGCCCACACTACCTTCCCGGCACGAGTCGGCGCAAGCAGCGCGTTCGTCGTCGTTCTGCCGCGAAGCGTCCCGGCGTGACGCACGACGCATTCCTGCCACCGCGTTTCCGGGGTGCGAATCAGGTGGCGGGTGCGAACTGCTCCAGCATCTGTCCCATCAGGCGGTGCAGCAGGTTGACGGCCTTGAGCGGGCGGATCATCACCTTGAAATCGTCGATGCGGCCGTCGCCGTTCCAGTGAAACATGTCGATGCCGTTGATGTGGATGCCGTCCACCGTGGCGGTGAACTCGAGGACGGCATCGCTCGCGCCGACGATCTCCCGCACATAGCGGAAATCGTTCTCGCCGAGCACGCGCAGCGCGGCAGTGAGGTAGAGCGTGGTGAGGTCCTTGCCGCGCTGGGGCGAGTGAACCACCGGCGAATGGAACACCACGTCCTCAGCCAGCAGATCCTCGAGACCGGCCGGATCTCGGGATGAGGCGACAGAATGCCATTTCTCGACGACGTCGTTGGTCATAGGTTCCTCCGGGTGCGGACCGTCGCCGCCTCTGGCAAACAAGGAAAATGGGGTCTGACCCCATTTTCTTGCGAGGGGCAAGCCCACGCCCCGGGTTCGACGGCGATTCGTCGGAGCGAGGCGTGGCGCGACGGGACATTCCGGCACGGGCCCGCCCACCAGGTGCCGCCGCGGATGACCTCGCGGAAGCGCTTCGTTAGAAGCTTTCCATGAGCAGCGCGCGCAAGGCCCTTCACGATATCGCCATCGCCGTCACCGGCGTCGTCTCCAAGCTGATCCCGGACCGCGTGCCGATGACCCTGCTCGGCCCGGGGTCTTCCAGGGATCTTTGCCATGCCGTGGCGCAGGCCGGTGCAAAGAAGATCCTGATCGTGACGGACGCGATGCTGGTCAAGCTCGGGATCGTGGCCGAAGTGACGCGCGCGCTCGAGAGCAAGGGCGTCGCGTGGTGCATCTACGACGGCGTCGAGCCCGACCCCACCTCCGACCAGGTGGGCGCCGGTCTCGCGCTGCTGCGGCGCGAGAACTGCGATGCGGTTCTCGCCGTCGGCGGCGGCTCGCCGATGGATGCCGCGAAGGTGATCGCCGCGGCCGCCACCAACGACAAGCCGCTGCACAAGCTCGAGGGCCTGATGAAGGTGCGGCGCGCACCGCTGCCGCTTTACGCGATCCCGACCACGGCCGGCACCGGCTCGGAAGTCACGATCGCCGCGGTCGTGTCCGATCCGGTCACGCACGCGAAGAAGTTCTTCGTCGATCCCAAGTTGCTGCCGCTGATGACGGCCCTCGATCCGGCCCTGATGACCGGCCTGCCGCCGGCGATCACCGCGGCCACCGGCATGGACGCCCTCACCCACGCGGTGGAATCGTACCTGTCCAAGACGTCAACCGCGCAGACCGAGCGCTGGGCGTCGGCGGCGATCCGGCTGATCTTCGAGAATCTGCCGAAGGCGTATCGCGAGGGCTCCGACATGGAAGCCCGCGGGGCGATGGCGCTTGCGTCCTACTATGCCGGCCTTGCGTTCACGCGCACGAGCGTCGGCTACGTGCACGCGATCGCACATCAGCTCGGCGCGCACTACCGCACCCCGCACGGCCTGGCCAACGCCACCGTGCTGCCGCACGTGCTCGAGTTCTCGATCGGGCCGGCGGAAAAGCGCATGTCCGACATGGCGCGGATGATCGGCCTCGACGGACCGGGCGATGCGGCGCGCGCCCGCGCCTTTCTCGACGCTGTGCGCGAGCTCGCGCGCAACGTGGAGATTCCGCCCACGCTCGCCGCGCTCGAGTTGTCGGACATTCCGGGCATCGCGCGCGATGCGCTTGCCGAAGCCCACATGAACTACCCGGTGCCGCGCTACATGGAGAAGGACGACTGCGAATTGCTGGTGCGCCAGCTCCTCGCGCGGGCCTGACCGGGGCGCACGTGTCGAAGCTTTCCTACCCCGCCGTCTGCATCGTGCTCGGCCTCGCCCTCGGCTGGCTGCCCGGCCTCGTGCACGGCCCCGTCGCCGAAAAATGGGACGTCGGGGCTGTCCGCGGCGCCGTGCTGGTCTGGAGCTACTACGCCGCACGCCTGTCGATCGGCCTTTGGGTCGGCATCACCAGCGTGCCGTCGGCGTGGTACCTGCGCGGTCCGCTTTGCGGGGCGCTGACCATGCTGCCGCTCGGCTTCGTCGGCCTGGCCAACCCGCTTTGCGGTTCCCCGTGCATGTTCTGGAACACCGTCACCGGCGCGACCGTCGGATTTGCGGTCGGTGCGCTGGCATGGTCGATCACCGGCAGGCATCACGCCCACGATTCCCCCGCCCGGCAGGTTGCGGAGTAACCCCGGACGGCAGCCTGCTACCTTCGTTCGTAACGCTTGGGCCTCCGCGCTAGTTTCGCGCGCTTCGCCGGCCGCGGGATCCGCGCAGGCCCGGCACAAACAGCCAAGAGGAAATCATCGATGAAGACCCGCATCACCGAGATGTTCGGCATCCAGCACCCCATCATCCAGGGCGGCATGCACTACGTCGGCTACGCAGAGATGGCGGCCGCCGTCTCCAATGCCGGCGGGCTCGGCATCATCACCGGACTGACGCAGCCGACGCCGGCCGCCCTCGAGAAGGAGATCGCGCGCTGTCACACCATGACGGACAAGCCGTTCGGCGTGAACCTGACGATCCTGCCGATGTTCGTCACGCCGCCCTATGAAGAGTACATGCGCGTGATCATCGAAGGCGGCGTCAAGGTGGTCGAGACGGCCGGACGCAGCCCCGAGCCCTTCATGGCCACGCTCAAGGCAGCCGGCATCAAGGTGATCCACAAGTGCACGTCCGTTCGTCACTCCCTCAAGGCCGAGCGCATCGGCTGCGATGCGGTGAGCGTCGACGGTTTCGAATGCGCAGGCCATCCCGGCGAAGACGACGTTCCGGGCCTCGTGCTGCTGGCCCGCGCCGCCGAAGAGCTCACGATCCCATTTGTCGCGTCCGGCGGCATGGCCAACGGACGCAGCCTGGTGGCCGCGCTCGCGCTCGGCGCCGACGGCATCAACATGGGGACGCGCTTCATCGCGACCGTCGAAGCGCCCGTGCACCAGAACGTGAAGCAGGCCCTCGTCGATGCCGACGAACTGTCCACCCGCCTCATCATGCGTCCGCTTCGCAACACCGAGCGGGTGCTGACCAACGCCGCCGTCGAGAAAATCCGCGAGATCGAGAAGGAGAAGGGCGCCGACGTCGGAATCGAAGACATTCGTCACCTGGTGGCCGGCACGCAGAACCGCAAGGTGCTCCAGGACGGGGAGATGGACGCTGCCGCGTGGAGCTGCGGTATGGTGGCCGGACTGATCCACGACATTCCGACCTGCAAGGAACTGATCGACCGCATCGTGGGAGAGGCGGAAGAAATCGTGCGCAAGCAGTTGATGGTCGCGTTCGGACTGTGACGGACGGCGCCTGATTGCCGCATTGCGTCAGGCCGGACGTCCCCTTGCCGGCCCCCGACCCGAGCCGGAAAAAGGCGGGCCGGACCGTTGACGTGGTTCGTGGCCAAGGCGTAGAACTTCGGCCCATGAGCCAACACAGCATTCCGAAGTCCCTCCTCGTCTCCCTCGGGTTCCTGGTTGCCGTGGGCGCCGCGCCTGCTGTCGCCCCCAGCGCCTTCGCCTTCGGACTCGGCGGCGGGACGGCCGCCGACGTGAAGAGCCAACAGGCCATTCGCGACCTCTACGGCGACTTCGTGAAGGCCTGGAACAAGCACGACGTCGAGACCATGGCCGCGCGCTGGGCCATCGACGGCGACCAGGTGGAGCCCGACGGCCAGGTGGCCAAGGGGCGCGACGAGGTCGCCGCGCTGCTCAAGCGGCAGCACACCGGCGTGTTCAAAAACACGACCCTGACGCTCACGGTGAAGTCGGTATGGATGATCAGCGACAACGTTGCGCTGGTCGACGGCACCTACGAACTGACCGGAGCCCAGGAACCCGACGGCACGGCCGTTCCCGCGCGCAAAGGAATGCTCACTTCCGTGCTGATCCAGGAGAGAGACACGTGGTCCATCGCCGCAAGCCGCCTGATGGTCCCGACCGTTCTCCCCTACAAGTCCAAGCTGCCCGCATCCCCCGCCGACGCAGCAGCGCCGAAACAGCCCTGACCGCCTGACCACACCTCGGCGCTGAAACGAAAAAAGCCGCGGAGTCGAAAGACTCCGCGGCTTTTTCATTCCTCGCAGGCGTCGCCTTTACTCCGAGTACTTGTCGATCATCAGCTTCATCGACTTGCGCAGCCTTTCCATCGCCGCGGCGAGCTTCTGGGTTTCTTCGTCCGACTGGGACTCGATGGGCGACTCGAGATCACCCTTGCTCATGCGATCGACCGCCTCCGTCAGGCTGACGATGGGCTTGGTGACCCACTGCGCGACGATCACGCCGAAGCCGAGCGCCAGAACCAGCGCCAGCAACGTGAGCCAGTTGAACACGGTCCGCAGGCCGGACGCCTTCGCATAGAGGATGTCCGTCGGCATCAGGTCGATCAGCACCCCGAGACCGCCGCGAGTCACGCCGGGGATGGGGATCGGCTTGGCGATCGTGAGCACCTCTTCGCCCTCGTCCTTGATGAGCTCGGTGGCCGCGAGCAGTTTGGGGC
>JBHEOD010000171.1:0-343 GCA_046261745.1 Binatia bacterium | reverse complement strand
TCCTTGGCAAGGTTCTCGCCGGTAGCCAGGTCGCGTTCACTGCCGAAAAGCTTCGCCTGGTTCGGGTGGCTCAGGTACGCGCCGCCCGCATCGGCCACGAAGATCATCTCGCCGGCCTGCGACGCCGAAGAAACGAGCTTGAGGATAGGATCGACGGCGACGGCAATGATGAGGACGCCGCGACGGCGAGACGTGTTGTCGAAGACCGAGGTGCTGTAGCGCAGCACCGGCCGCGGGGTGTCCTCGAGTGTGCCCTTCTCCCGGTTGAGTTCGACCGGGGCGATCATGACTTCTCCCTTGGGCAGCTTGAGCGCCGACGCGAAATCAGGAGTGGCGCGGCGCG
>JBHEOD010000170.1:6054-6487 GCA_046261745.1 Binatia bacterium | reverse complement strand
GTTCTCGCCCTGCTCGCCTTCGCTGCGCCGGCCTTTGCAGCCGTCGAAGCCGATGAAGAGCCCGTACCGAAAGTAGCCGAGGCCGCCGCCACCGAACCTCCCGCCGACGACTGGATCCGCCCCGAAGACGTCGTCGACCGCGCGGAACAGTTGACGCATCGTCTCGACTCGCGGCGCGCGGCCCCCGACATCGTGGCCGCCGTCGCAAAAATCGAGCAGGGCATCGCACGGCTCGATCCCGAACTGGAGACCGGCTTCGAGCGAGCCAAGGTTGCCCTCGCCGGGCAGACCTCCCTCATCGCCATTCAGGATGCCCGCCGCGAGCTCGAGGGCGCCGCCGCTGCGTTTCCAGGGTGGAAGGAAAAACTCGAGGCCGAAGCCAAGCGCACCGCCGAGGTGATCGCCGAGATTACCAAAGCCGAAGGCCGGTGGT
>JBHEOD010000170.1:0-5949 GCA_046261745.1 Binatia bacterium | reverse complement strand
CTGCCACCATCGCCGAAGGCGCGAACATGGTCCTCCCCGACCAACCGCCGCTGTGGCGACGCAACCTCGGCGCCCAGCTGGCGCGCGAACGTCCCGAGTTCATCTCGCGATTTACCGACTTCCACAGCAGCACCGTCGCGTACGTCTCCATGGACCCCCGTCCCTTCGTGCTGCAGTTGCTGGTCGGCCTGATGCTGATGGTCGCCCTGCGCGGGCTCCCCGAAGGCTCGAAGCGGCGCATGAACGAGTCGCAGGTGTCGCCGGAGACCCTGCGCCTGCTGCAACGTCCGTACGCCATCGCGATGCTGCTGATGCTGATGCTGTCCCCCGCCATGCATCCCACGGCCCCCCACCGCGTCATGCAGTTCATCGGCATCGTCGCGCTGTTCCCGGTCGCGCGCATCCTGATGCTCGCAAGCAACCGCGCCCACCTGTCGCTTTACGCGGGCCTTTTCTTCCTCCTGCTCATCGACCGCCTCGCGATCGCGCTTTCCGCATTGCCCGCGGTCACGCTGGCGATTTTCCTCGTGGAGCTGAGCGTCGCGTTCTCGCTGGCCCTCGAGTACCGGCGCCGGCTCGTCGCCACCCAGGGTGCTCCCTGGGTGATCGGCCTGCTGACGCTCGGCCTTGCCGGCATCGGCATGTCCATGATCGCAGAGATCGGTGGTTGGTCGTCCCTGGCCTCCCTGATCGGGCGCGGAATGCTCGTCAGCGGTGCCGGCGCCCTGTACGCCTACGCAGCAACGATCTCGCTTGAAGCCCTGTTTGCGTACGCGCTCGCGTCACCGGCCCTGCGCAGCAGCCGTTTCGTCGACCGCAACCAGGCCATGGTCCAGCGCTGGGCGTCGGTCGCGCTGCGCGTGATCGGCTCGGTGTACTGGCTGCAGCTGTTGATCAGCTCGCTAGGGCTCCGCGACGTGACGGCCGATGGAGTCGCCGCGCTGATGGCGGCGGGTATTTCCGTCGGCGCACTGTCGATCTCGGTCGGAGGCGTGCTGGCGTTCATCCTCACGCTGGTGTTCGCCAGGTTCTTCAGCCGCTTCGTGCAGGAGCTGCTCGAGGACGAGGTATTCCCGCGCACGAAACTGCCGCGCGGCATCCCGCACGCGCTGCTGACGCTGACGAGATACGCGATCTATTCGATGGGCTTCCTACTTGCACTGGCGGCCGCCGGCCTCCAGCTCGGCCAGTTGTCCATCCTGCTCGGCGGTCTCGGCGTTGGCATCGGCCTCGGCCTTCAGGACCTCGTCAAGAACTTCGCGGCCGGCATCACCATTCTCCTCGAGCGCCGCGTGCACGTCGGCGACGCGGTCGAGATCCCCGACAAGAAGGTCTTCGGTCGCGTGCTCGCCATCGGCATGCGCGCCAGCGTCGTGCGCAACTGGAACGGCACCGAGGTTATCATGCCCAACGACGACCTCGTCTCCGGCACCGTCACCAACTGGACGCTGTCCGATGTCAGTCACCGCCTCGAAGTGAAAGTCGGCGTGGCCTACGGCACCGATCCCGAAACGGTAATCGACCTGCTGCTCGGCGTCGCCGGCGCCGACGACAGGATACTGGCCTCGCCGCCACCGGCGGCCCTCTTCACCGGTTTCGGCGACAGCTCCCTCGATTTCGTGTTGCGCGCGTGGAGCGACGAGCAGTACGAAACCGCCGCCGCCCAGACCAGCCAGCTCGGAGTCGCCGTTCATCATGCGCTGCGCGAAGCGGGGATCACCATCCCGTTCCCGCAGCGCGACGTGCACATCATCGCGGCTACGTCCGCCGAATCACCCAGCGCCTGACGAAGCGGCCGATCAGCACGCCGATCGTCAGGACCGTCAGGAACAGGAACGGCGACCTCTCTTCGAGGCCATTCGTCAGGTTCATCCCGAGCACCGTGGCCAGCGCCATGATCGGGAACGTGACAGCAGCCAGCACGTTGAGCTTGTGCTGGGCCGTCGCCATCTCCGCCGACTTGACGGCACTCGCGCGCTGGCGACCGAAGGAGCCGTGGCCGAGCCGTGCCTCGATTTCGGGCGGCAGGATCCACTGGATGTCGTCGCGTCTCATGGCGTCCGGCACGTCGCTGCCGTCCGAGGCAGCACGGCGTACTCATCGCAGCGCTCTTGCCACACGGTCCGGGTCCGAGCAACGCGGCGCGCATCGGCCCGCGAGCGCCCATGCACCTCTGGCATCTCCTGCCCAACGGCCCCGCCAGTCATCCTCGCCCGAACCAGAGCGCGGCGCCGGTAGTCATTCGCATGACACGGGCGGTCCATGCTAGTTGGCCAAACGCCGGGGGGCGGAGCGAGGACATGCCAACGCACAGCCGAGCCGCGAGATTCGCGAAGCAATGAGGACGCCCGCCGCCGCAGGCCTCAGGCGCTGCCACGACTGCGACCTGCTTGTGGAAGTAGGCCCGGTTCCGCTCGGCTGCCAGGCAACTTGCGCACGCTGCGGTGCGCTCCTGCTGGCCACCAAGCTCGACCCCGCGCGCCGCGCGCTGTCGCTCTACCTCGCGGCCCTCGTGCTGTGGGCCGTTTCGAACTCCTTTCCGTTCATGACGCTCGAACTCGAGGGGCGCCAGCAGAGAAGCGTGCTGCTCTCGGGCGCCCTCAGCCTCTACCGCGACGGCCTGTGGGAACTCGGCCTGATCGTGCTGCTGTTCGTCATCGTGTTCCCGCTCGGCAAGATCCTGCTCAACCTGAGCGTGCTGCTCTCGCTGCACTTCGATCGGCGGCCGCGGTACATGGCCAGGCTGTTCCGCCTCAACGAAACGCTGCGGCCGTGGGCGATGACCGAAGTCTTCCTGCTCGGCGTGCTGGTCGCGTACGCCAAGCTGCTCGACCTGGCCAGCATCGAGATCGGTCCGTCGATGATCGCATTCGTCGGCCTCATCATCGCTGTAGCCGCCGCCGACGCTGCCTTCCATCCTGTCGACGTCTGGGACCACGTGCAGAAGGTGCCGGCCACGCCCATGCCCGCGTCCGAGCGCCAGCTTCTCGTCAGCTGCCACGCCTGCCAGCTCGTCTGCAAGATGGTCGAGCACGACCACCACGAGGAACAACCGATCTGCCCGCGCTGCGGCGCACCGGTGCACCTGCGCAAGCCCAACGCGCTCAGCCGCAGCTGGGCCCTGGCGATTGCCGCGGTCATCCTTTACATCCCGGCCAACGTGTATCCGGTGATGACGGTGATCTCATTCGGCAAGGGATCGCCATCGACCATCCTCGGCGGCGTCGAGGAACTGATCCACGCCGACATGTGGCCGCTGGCCCTGCTCGTGTTCTTCGCGAGCATCACGGTGCCGGTGCTCAAGATCATCGGCCTCGTCACGCTGCTCGTGTCCGTCCAGCGGGGCTCGCGCTGGCGGCTTCGCGACCGCACCGTGCTCTACCGCATCGTCGAAGCCGTCGGCCGCTGGTCGATGATCGACATCTTCATGCTCTCGATCCTCGTCGCGCTGGTGCGCCTCGGATCCATCGCGACCATCGAGCCCGGAGTCGGCGCCATTTCGTTTGCAGGCGTCGTTGTTTTGACCATGTTTGCCGCCATGTCCTTTGATCCGCGCCTGTTGTGGGATGCGGGGGGAGCCAACCGTGACCGATCCTGAAACCGGACCGCCGACCGAGTCGGTTCCCGAAGTCCTCATCGAGAAGCGCCGCGGTCTGCCGCTGGTCTGGCTGATCCCGGTCGTCGCGGCCGTCGTCGCCGCATGGCTGGGCTGGTCCACGTACAGCAACAAGGGCCCGACGATCACCATCACGTTCGAGACCGCCGCCGGCCTCGAAGTGGGCAAGACGCTGGTCAAGTATCGCGACGTCACCCTCGGCATCGTCACCGACGTCACTCTCAGCCACGACCTCACCCACGTCGTCGTCACCGCCGAGATGGAGAAGTCGGCCGCCAACCAGCTTCACGAGGACACCGAGTTCTGGATCGAGAACGCGCGCGTGACGGCCTCCGGCGTCTCCGGTCTCGGCACGCTGGTATCCGGCGCCTACATCGGCGTGAAGCCGGGCTCGGGCGCGCCGGCAACATCGTTCAAGGGCAGCGAGGAGCCGCCGGTGCTGCAGGTGACGGTGCCCGGCAGCAAGTACACGCTGCACTCCGACAAGCGCGGCTCCATCGGCGCGAACTCGCCCATCTACTACCGCGGCATCCAGGTGGGCGAGGTGCTCGGCTCCTCGCTCGACATCGAAGCCAACGAGGTGGTGATCTTCGCCTTCGTGCGTGCGCCGTACGATGCGATGGTCAAGCCGCAGACCCGCTTCTGGAACGCCGGCGGCGTTGACGTCTCGCTCGGAGCCGCGGGCCTGCACGTGCGCACCGAATCGATGGTTACGCTGCTCGTCGGCGGCATCACGTTCGATACGCCCGCCACCGCGAGGAAGAACGCACCCAGTCCGGAGGGCTCCGACTTCCCGCTGTTCGGCTCCTACGACGACATCGAGGAAGCCGGCTACACGCAGAAGATGCGCTACCTGCTCAACTTCACCGGCTCGGTCGCCGGCCTCGAGCCCGGCGCCCCGGTCACCTTCCGCGGCATGAAGATCGGCTACGTGCAGAGCCTCGAACTCGAAATCGATTCCACCGATTACAGCGTACGCGTGCCGGTCGTCATCGAGATCCAGCCCGAGCGCGCGCACATCGTCGGCGAGGACGAGAACGGCCCGCCGCGCGACCGCATGGAGCAATTCATCGAGAAGGGGCTGCGCGCACAGCTGCGCTCGGGAAGCCTGCTCACCGGCTCCCTCGTCGTCGCGCTCGATTTCTTCCCGAGCGAACCGGCCGCCACGATGGTCGAGGTGGACGGCAACTTCGTGATCCCGACCGTGCCGTCTGCGATCGAGCAGCTCACCGAGAAGGCCACCAAGTTCTTCGACAAGCTGGCCGACGCGCCGGTGGCCGACCTGGTGGTCGCGTTGCACAAGACCGTTCAGTCGGTGGATGAGCTGATCACGTCCGCGTCGCTGCACGAGGGCATCGACGGGCTGGCGCCGCTGCTCGAGAGCATCAAGAAGACGGCCGACTCCGCGCGCGTGACGCTCGACTCGGCCGGCACCATGGTCGGCGACGATTCGGCCCTTCGCCACGACTTGCAGCGCGCACTCGGCGAACTGACCGAGATGGCGCGCTCGGTGCGCACGCTCACCGACTACCTCGAACGAAACCCCAACTCGCTGATCTTCGGCAAGCCCGCGGGAGGCAACTGAAATGCGTGCGATGACTTTCTCCCCTGTCGCCTTCGCGATGATGACGATCGCCGGGCTGCTGACCGGATGCTCGCCGGTCACCCACTACTACACGCTCTCGCAGGTCGAGAGCGTGGTGCCGCGCGAGGCGCGCCCGGCTGCGCCGTCCGCGCTGGTCGGCATCGGTCCGGTCGAGCTTCCCGACTACGTCAACATCCCGCAGATCGTCGTTCGCACCGGCGCCAACACGCTCGACCAGGCCACGTTCGACCAGTGGGGCGGGAGCCTCGACGACATGGTGCCGCGCGTGCTCGTGGACGACCTCGCGACCAGGCTGCCGGCTGACCACTTTGTGATGTTTCCGCAGTCAGGCGACCTCGCGTTCGACTACCGCGTGCCGGTGCTGATCTCCCAGTTCGACGTCAGCTCGGCCGGCGAGGCCGTGGTGTCCGCAAGATGGCAGGTGCGCGGCAAGGCCGGCTCCGGCCTAGTCGTCGTGCGCGAGACCAGCGCCCGCGCGCAGGCCGACGGCCCAAGCTACCAGGCGCGCGTGGCTGCGCTCAGCAAGGCCGTCGCGCTACTCGCCGACGACATCGCGAAGACGCTGGCGCCGCTGCCGCGCGGCGACGGCAAACCGCGAAAGAAATAGATCTCCTGCGCAGTACGACGCGGGCGCTGGGACTTGTCGGATCCAGAACTTGGGAATCAGCTCTGATGCAAGGTCGACGCTTACTCCTAATCTGGCTGGCGTTAGGGTTGGCATCGGACG
>JBHEOD010000017.1:34292-39345 GCA_046261745.1 Binatia bacterium | reverse complement strand
CCCACAGGCAGACGCCGAGAGCCACGAACGCGTGGCCGCGCGCCGACTTGGTGATGGAATGCATCGATCCTACCCCCACTGTTTCCGGCCGGATGACGACTGCCGCTGCAGCGATGGGCCGGAACGCGGCGCAACTTCGTCCGACCGATGTCGCGAGTCAAAGCCCCCGAAGAACGAACCGCGGCAATCGCACCGGCGGATCGCAGGCAGGATCAGCCGCAAATCGTCGAGGCTCGAGCCCTCGGCATCGTGCTGGACGGCAACCAGGCTGCCCCTCGCGGCCAGCGGGTATCTCACCCGGCGCGAGCTCTGCCGGACGGGCGCCGCGGTCCCGGCTTTCTTCACGACCGTGTATCTGCTGGTAGGAACACCGTGGCTACTGGTTTCCGGGGCGTTGAAACTCTGATGCGAAACGTCGTCGCCGCGTACGACCGGCACCGCCACGCGATTCTCTTCTATTCGCTACTGCTCACCCTCGGGACCGCGCCGCTGCTGGCCGTGCTCGAGCTCGAGGGCCTCGGCCTCAAGTTTACGCTGGCCATCAACCTGCTGGCCGCCGTGCTGGGTATCCGGCACGGTTTCGGACGCACGGCGCTGCTGCTTCTCGCGGCGGCTGCGGTCGCCGCGCACCTCGCCCCCGCCGGAATGCTGGCTCCCGGCCTGTCGGCGGCGGCGCTGGTGTTCTGGTCCGTCATCGGCCTGTTCTCCGCGTCGGTGGCCGCAACGTTTGTGTTGCGCGCCGACGTCGTCGAGTCCGAGCACGTCTACGCCGCACTCAGCGTCTACATGCTCGCGGGAGTGTTCTTCGGGCTGCTTCACTGGACGATCGAGCTGACCTGGCCCGGTTCCTACGTGACCGCCGGCGGCGGGTTCGTCACGATGCGCCTGTTCGACGGCATCTATTTCAGCTTCGTCACGCTGGCGACGCTCGGCTACGGGGACGTGACGCCGGTCAGCGACATCGCGCGCGGGCTCAGCATCGTCGAGTCCGTCAGCGGCCAGCTTTACCTGGCCGTGATGATCGCGCGCCTCGTCGGCTCCCACCTGCAGAACAGGCCCCGGTCGCCGCACTGATCACCGCCGTCACGACACTGGCGGGAGCAGGTACAGGGTGATCGCAAAGACGAGATAGACGCCCAGGATCAGCACGCCGCTGAACCACGCGGCGCGCCCGTTGCCGGCCACGAGGTTCGCGGTGACGGTGGCGAACAGCATCATCGCAACTGCGCCCGGCCAGAAATCGAGGCTCATCGGCGACGGCCCCACCACGTAACTGGCCAGCACCAGCACGGGCGCGACGAACAGCGCGATCTGCGTGGCGCTGCCGAGGGCGATGCCGACGCTGAGGTCGAGGCGATTCTTCCATGCCCCGGAGAACGCCGAGGCCATTTCCGCCGCGCCTCCGACCAGCGCCACGACGACGAAGCCGACGAAGGCCTGGCTCATCCCCATCGTCTCGGCAGCCTTCTGCACCGACCCCACGAAGATCTCGCTGACCAGCGCCACGGTCACGGTGACGCCCGCCAGAGTGGCCAGGGCCACTCCGATCGGCCACGCCGGCTCATGCTCGCCGCCGCCCTCCCCGTGCCCGGCCGAGGCGAAAAGCTCGCGGTGGGTTCCCAGCGAGAACGCGAGACCGAGCGCATAGATGCCTGCCAACAGCACGGCCAGGCACACGCTGAGCTGCTGCGTGATGGCGGCCGTCTCGGGCGAATCGGCACGGGCGAGCACCGACGGCACCAGCAGGGCGACGGTCGCGAGGAAGAGCTGCGACGCCAGCATGCGCGCATTGGCGGAACTGAACTCCATCACATGATGCCGCGCGCCGCCGATCACAAAGGACATCCCGAGCATGAACAGGGAGTTGGTGACGATGGCGCCGGCAATCGACGCCTTGACCAGCATGTATTGGCCCGCCTGCAGGGCGGTCAGCGCGATGACGAGCTCGGTCAGATTTCCAAGCGTGGCATTGAGAAGCCCGCCGACCGCGTCCCCGGTCTTGGCTGCCACCGACTCGGTGGCAAGGCTCAGCAGCGCAGCGAGGGGAATGATCGCGAGCACCGAGAGCACGAAAAGTCGCGTGTGGGCCTCAGGGTCGGCGTGCTCGGCAATCCAGACCACGGGGACGAATACAAGCATCCACAGCATCGGGTTGCGGAGAATCGTGCGAACGAATTGTGCCATGGGATCGAGCCTCCAGAACTGCATCGGCCGTCGTCCGCCGCGGGCCGCGAACCTTTACGATTCCGGCGTCGGATCGGCAACCGCCGGTCAATCGAGAGGATGCGATTCATGTGCGAACGACGTTCCAACGTCTGGCGACGTCGTGGAATCCGGGCTAGACCGGAACCTCACCATGAACATCGCCATTGTCGCGAGCTGCACACCCACCGTCCGTCTCCGCCTGATCGCCACCGTGAGCGGCCTCGTGCTGCTTTCGGGCTGCGCCACGAGCCCGATCGGCGTCAAGCGCATGAATCCGGACGCCGTCAGCCGGGCCATCACGGCCAACGCGCTGACCGAGAACACCCCGAGCATCGACAGCACCAACGTGCTGCACCGGCGCGGCCTGTTCCTCAAGTTCAAAAAACAGCCGGTCGCAGCGCTGGCCGAGCTCCATCAGATCGCAGTGACGGAGGACGACGACGACACCTGGTTTGCGCTGGCCGAGCTCTGCTTCGTCCATGCCGACCGCACCGGCAACCGGGACTACTCGATCATGGCGGCCCTGTATGCCTGGTCGTACCTTTTCGGCGGCGAAGCCCCCGACCCCTTCGACCCTCGCCTGCGCGTCGCCTCCGACCTCTACAACCGCGGGCTTACCCAGGGCCTCGAACGCGCGTACGCCAAGGGCACGGCCATCGCCGAAGGCACCTTCGAGCTTCCGATCGGCAAGCTGGTGATGACGTTCGACAAGGAACGCCTGAACTGGAACGGGCGCACGCTGCGAGACTTCGTGCCGGTGGCCGAGCTTCACGTAACCGGCCTTGCGAATCGCTACCGCACGCCCGGCATCGGCGCCCCGCTGGCAGCCAACGCCGCCTCGGACGATCCGTCCAGCCACGACGGCTTCCTGGCGCCGCGGCTCAAGACGCCGGTCACCGCGCTGGTGCGCGTCGAGAACGTGCGCGAGCAGATTCGCAGCGGGACGATCCACGCCACCCTCGAGTTGCACACCGATCCGAACGAACATGACGTGCTCATCGGCGACCGCAGGGTACCGCTCGAGAAGGAACCCACCGCGGTGCTCGCCGCGATGGTCGCCGAAGCGCCCGTCATCAAGCAGGAGATCCTCGCCTTCATCGGGGCGGTGACGCAGCAGCAGAGCAAGGGGACGCTGGTTGCGCTCAGGCCGCACGTACGCGGCCGCATCCCGGTCGTGTTCGTGCACGGCACCGCATCGAGCCCGGCGCGCTGGGCCGAGATGGTCAACGTCCTCGACAACGACCCGAACATCAACCGCCAGTACGAACCCTGGTTCTTCTCCTACAACTCGAGCAGCCCGATCATCTACTCGTCGTACCTGCTGCGGCGCGCGCTGACCGACGCGGTGGGCAAGATCGATCCGCAAGGCACCGATGCCGAACTGCGGCGCATGATCGTGATCGGCCACAGCCAGGGCGGACTGCTCACCAAGATGACGGCCGTCCACAGCGGCGACCTGTTCTGGAAGAACATCTCGGACAAGCCCTTCGAGAAGGTGAGGCTCGACGACGAGGACCGCGAGCTCCTTCACGACGTGATGTTCGTGGAACCGCTGCCGTTCGTGGATCGCGTGGTCTTCATCTGCACGCCGCACGGAGGCAGTTTCCTGGCCGCCAGCGGCTGGGTGCGCGCCATCATCACGCGCCTGGTCAGCCTGCCGGTGTCGGTTACCAAGACGACCGTGAGCCTGCTTACCCTCAACCCCGACCTCGCGAGCGTCAATAGGCTCGGGTCACCCAACGCGGTGGACAACATGACGCCCGGCAACAGCTTCATCAAGGTGCTGCGCACGATCCCGGTCTCGCCTGACGTCATGGCGAACTCGATCATCGCGGTGCAGGGCGACGGTCCGTTCGAGACGGGCAACGACGGCGTCGTGGAGTACACGAGCGCCCATGTGGACGGCGTCGCGTCGGAGAAGGTGGTGCGCTCGTCGCATTCGACACAGGCGCTGCCGGATACAATCGAGGAAGTGCGCCGCATCCTCAACGAACATGCGGCGGGCAACCGCCCGACGCCGGCCCACGACACGACGGTCGTGCAGGAGCCGGCGCCGGCGGAATCCCGGTAGCTACCGGCTTACTTGTCGATCTTGGTGACCTTGGTGCCCTGGATGCCGATGCCGGCCATCAGGCCCTTCTGGTCGAAGACGAACGCGTAGATGTCGTTCTGGAGCGTGGTGCTCGTCAGGTTCTTCGCAACGCCCTCGTTGACGATCACGATGCTCGGCCCCACGCCGATCTCCCACCCCTCGCTCTTGTCGAGATAGTGAAGCGCCGAGTCGTTCATCAGGAACAGCGCGTACCCGAAAGCCTGCGCCCCGGCCTGGAATCCATAAGACGCAGCCACCGAGCTGTAGTAGCCGACCGACTGGCCGCCCTTCTGCAGCACGCCTTCGCCGTAGCTTCCGCCCACGATGAAGCCCGCCTTGACGATGTTCGGAAAGATCAGGATGGCCTTGGCCTTGGCTCCGAGTTCCTTGGCCTCGGGCCTCGTCTTGTAGAGGTGGGCCAGGGCCGCCGCCGCGTCTTCGCGAAGTTCCGCGCCGGAAAGCGCGAACGCCGGGGGCGACGGGGCGAACAGGATGCCGGCCAGCGCCAGGGAAACGGGAAGGATCGAGTTTCGAACGGTTCTCAGCATGGAGGACTCCTTGGTGACGCTCTCGGCTCTTGCGCCACGGACTTGGACTGTCGCGACACCACCATGAGGATGCAACCACTTCACCCGCCCGTCTCGGTGGGCGTGCTCCAGTTCAAACGAACGTTGGCCTGACGCGCTGCGGTGTTTGCGGGCGTAGCCCCCTCGTGGCTAAAATGCCGACACGGCGGTGGAGTGGCGGCGGAGGCGG
>JBHEOD010000017.1:16154-34196 GCA_046261745.1 Binatia bacterium | reverse complement strand
ATTCTCGTTCCAGAGACCCGGCGGACAAAGTCCGTCCGCGACTTCCCCGAATCATTCACTCGAGAGTCTGGAGAATTTTGAGATGCGGAAAGAATTGTTGACGTCCGTCTGCGCGCTGAGCCTTCTATTCGGCGCTTCCACTGCCCTTGCCGGAACGTATGGCGAGACCATCGAAGCCGAAGAGGCCCCCGTTCCTGCCCCCGCCCCTGCGGCCGTCGTCGAAGTGGAAGAAATCGATTACGCGCGCACCGGCCCCTACATCGGAATCGGCGGCAACTTCGCCATCGAGAACTTCGAAGGCAACAACAACATCGACAACAGCGCCGGCTTCCACGTGCGCGCCGGCTACCGGGTTCATCCGCACATCGCGGTGGAAGCGCGTTACGAGCACTACAACAACTTCGAGACCGATCCCCTCCCCGGAAGCTTCGACGGCTGGAGCGCGACCGCCAACGTGAAGGGTTTCTTCCTCACGGGTCGCTGGCAGCCGTACGCGGTGTTCGGCATGGGTTACCTCGACATGGATTACCCGGGCCCGGACCGCAACGGCGACCCCAACCCGGGCGGCGACTTCGCGATGCGTTTCGGCCTCGGCATGGACGCGAACATCACCGAACACCTCGCGCCTCCGACCGAAACCTTCCAACCCAAGGAGAAACGTCATGCGGAAAGAGTTGTTCACCTCCATTGTCACGCTCGGCCTGCTGGCCGGCGCCACCACGGCTTTCGCCGGAGCCTACGGCGAGGACGTCGAGGCCGTCGAGGCACCCGTTTCACCGCCCGCCGTCGTCGAAGTCGCCGAAGTCACGGTCGACTACGCCGCGCTCGGCCCGTACATCGGCGTCGGCGGTCTTTACGCCGTCGAGTTGTTCGACGACCAGGGCAGCGCGCGCACAGGCAACAGCGGCGGCTTCAACGTGCACGCCGGCTATCGCTTCCACGCCCACGCTGCGGCCGAGCTCCGCTACGAGTACTACCACCGCTTCGATCTCGACCCTGGTCACATCGACGCGTGGAGCACCACGATCAACCTGAAAGGTTACCTGCTGACCGGTCGCTTCCAGCCCTACGGCCTGATCGGAATGGGATATCTCTCGGGCGAAGGTTCGGCGGGCAACTTCGCCGGCGCTGCGCACCCGAGCAACGGCTTCGCGCTGCGATTCGGCGGCGGTCTCGACGGCTACATCACCGAGCACATCTCGGTCGGTCCCGAGTTCGCGTTCCTGCTGCCGACCGGCAGCGCGAACGACCTCGACATGTTCACCGTCGGGTTCAACGTCCAGTACAAGTTCTGATCCGCTCGCGACGAGCCGGCGCACGGAATCCCGTTGCGCCGGCTCGTCCGCCCGTCCGGGCGCGAGTTGCCGACCGCTTGCCGAGGTCGTTCAGGCCGTCTCCAGGCTGACATCCGCATCCGGAAGTTCCACTACGAAACCGCCCGGCGGTTTCGCACTTCCTCCCACCACCACCCGCCATCCGCCGCCGACCTTCGGATGGATCGACAGATCGAGCATGCCGAACCAGGTGGGCACCGCCTTCACTTCGAGGCCTTCGCCGTCGATCCAGTCGCGCCGGAGACCGGCGCCGATCACCAACGCGCCGCCACGCTCGAACACGAGCATCGAACGCAGCGCGATCACATACTCGGCGCCGATCCAGCAATGCGGAAGGTCGCCGAGATGGGCGGGGGACGCGCGATCGGGCCACACGATCTCCGGCCACTGGTTCCATGCCGGCGGCAGGCAGTCGGCCAGCAGGATGTCGAGCACCTCGTTGGCATCGTCGCGTCGGCCCACGCGCACCAGAGCGCCGACGATGCGCACCTCGTAGGGCGTGTAGTTGTTCCACGAGACGGTGCCGCTCGACCGCGCACGAAAACCGCGCAGGTACTCATCGAAGGTCCGGTGCAACGCCTCGGGCGGGAACAGTTCGGTCGCATGCACCAGCGAGATCGCGCCGGCCACGGCCGTCGAGTCGAAGTCGGCCCACTCGACCGACGCCGGAACGGTCGTCAGTCCGCGGTCTTCCATCACGATGCGCATGGACGTTTCGATCGCATCGGCAAGGTCGGCGGCAGCCGCATGCCAGCGTTCGGCGTCCGCGTGGTGGCCGAGTTCGCCCGCCAGGAACGCGGCATCGCGCAGGCCGCGCAGCGCCCAGAAATCGTCCCAGTACGAGTGCACGGGCTGGGAGAGATAACCTTCGTGGCTGACGGACTCGGGCATCAGCCCGAAACACGCGCGCTGCCATCCGCTCCGGAACTCCTCGGTCTTGCGCGTGCTGCGCAGCGCCTCGATGAAGGTTGCCGCGCGCGAGCACTGCGGCCACAGCGAGCGCGCGAACTGCGCATCGCGCGTGAAGCGGTAGTCCTCGGCCACCGCGTAGACGAACTGGCCGTGGCTGTCGTGCTCGACGAGCGGATCGACACCTTCGCGGTCCACGCAGCACGGCACAAAGCCGTCGCCGCGCTGGAACGGCGCGTACCACTGGGCGAACGCGCGCGCGGCGTCGCCGCGGCCGGCGCGCAGCAACGCCGCGCCCATGATCACGCCGTCGCGGATCCACGAGCGCGTGTAGCGGCGCGGTCCGGGCCTGAGGGCTGCGCCGTCGCGACACGCCAGGATGTGCGCGACCGCGGTGGCGGCCACCTGGTGCGCTTCGAACGGGCCGGCGTGGGCGGCGACCGACGTTGTCGCCGCGGCCTTGATGGTGACGGGAGGCAGTGCACGCCGCCATTCGTCGAGCGCGGCCTCGAGGCGTGCGGCGCGTGTTGCCGCGCTTTCGACGCGCTGCTCCGCATCGGGGCGTGGGGAACGCGTGATGGCCCCCTTCGCGCGATCGCCGCCTGTGCCCGGCGCTATCTCGTCCGGCTCGCGCGTCGCCGCAGACTCGAAGCGGCACTCGATGAACACGTCTGTCGTCGTGCCGGCGTCGAGGACGACGTCAAAGGCAAACACGCCTTCGGCACGGCCCGCGGGATCGGCCGCTTCGCTGCGCGCCGGAAGTCTTCCGAGCGCCAGCGACGCGGCAACGCCCCCTTCGTCGAACGCGGCGGCGTGAAAGTCCTCGCACGGCGTCAGCGGCCGGACCGTGATCGCGTCGTTGACGCAGGCCGCGTCGCCCGTCCACGCCAGCTTCGAGATCGGCGACGGTCCGCCGAGTGAACGAAAAGACTGCCACGGCGGCGTCACTTGAAAGGGACGCAGCGCAACCAGCAGCGTCCCCCTGGCTGTCACCGCCGCGGTGTTGCCGACGCGATAGCGCACCAGCAGCGTGGCCGGACAACCGGCGTCCTCGGCCACCGCCGTGACCGAAACCGACAAGCCCGCATACGCGAAGTCCACGGTGGCCACCGGCAGCGGAGCTTCTTCGAGCCTCGCGGAACGAACCATGTCGGCCCAGGTCAGCCATGTCGGCGCCGACCCGTCGTCGTTGGCGACGAGCAGCGAAGGCTCGAGGATGAATCCGCCCTCGCCCACTTCGACCGCGCCGTCGTCGCTGATGAGGCCGACCGGGCCGCTTCGCGACGTGGCCACCGGCGTCCAGTAGCTCTGTTCGCGCAGCAGGTAGCGCGGCCACGCGCCGCGGCGCGACGCGAGCGCAACGTTGGTGAGGAACTCGGCCGGGCTGCGCGACCATTCGACCGGTTTGAGGTCGATGTCGGCGATGCCGACGCCTCCCTGCGCGCGAAGTGGCATGGCCGCCACGCGCAAGCGGCGCGCGCGGACGGCCGGGAGCTCCACGTAGTTGATTGACGCGCCGGCGCGCGCGGCGTCGTACACGTTCTCCCACACGCCTTCGGCGCGTTCGGCTTCAATGCGGAAGGACTTCGGCGGAGCCGCGGCGTCCCACTCGAGCACGAGGCCGCCGATCTCGTGCTCGGCGCCGAGATCCATCGTCAGCGTGTGCGGCCCGTCTCCCGGCGCGCTTCGCCACGTGGTCGCGCGATTGCCGTCGATGGCGTTGGTCGGCGCGTAAGCGGGCTCGTCTCCGCCGGCAGACGAGCTGGCCGAAAGGCCGACTGCACGCTGGAGACTGCGGTCGACCAGGCGAAAGCCCGAGACCTCGAAGTAGCCGGCGCCGCCCGGCGCGGCCACCACCGCGATCTCGAGCGCGCTTGTGCGCCGGATGCTGCCGCCGCCGGCGGGGCCCCATGCGAACTCGGCGTCGCGGCTCTCCACGCACACGCGCGTCCAGTCGTGCGGCATCACGAACGCTTCGCGCTTCCAGCGCCAGACGCTGGTGCCGGCGTCGTCCACGAGCTTGACCTCGAGCGTGTTGGGCGGCGCGGCGCCGCGCAGCAGGATGTCGAGCTCCCACGATTCGGGAAGCTCGAGTGTCACCTCGCGGCGTACGACCACGAAGCCGCCGCCGCCGCCGAAGTCGTAGTCGAGCCGGAGCGCGGCGTCGCCGTCGGGGCCCTGCGCGGCGCAGGTTCGAAGGACCGCCTTGCCGGAGGCCACCGGCAACCAGCTTGTCGCTTCGGCGAGGAAGGGCAGCGGCGTGATGTGGCCGGCGGGGTTCTCGTGATCCTGCTGTTCCGGGCGATCCTGTTCGCGCATGGCCTGGTCCTTCGGCGGTCGAACTTGCATGGATCGAACTTGGATGGAACTCCGTGCCGATACCACGCTCGCGAGCCGGCGCGAGCCGGCGACGCGTTCGCGCCCCGGGCTGCGCTGGACGTGGAGCCGTCCGGCGCGCTAGACCGACGGGAATGCATCCTCAGGCCACACCATGAGCGAGTCGCCGGCCCACAGCGCATTGAAGAGGGCAGCACGCGCGAGTCGCCCGCTCACCGCATGAACGAGTCGAGCCCGCAGCCTGCCCGCGCACTGGCTCGCTGGATCGAGTTCGCATCGTGGGGCTTCGCCGCCCTCGGACTCGTGCTGCCGCTGGTCTTCTTCACGCCCGCGTTCGCCGCGTACCGCGACGCGCTGCTCGCGTGGGCTTACGGCCGGCCGCTGCTGCCGGCCGCGGACCATGACCTGCTTCACCTGATGCTCGGCATCCTCGGCGGCTCGATTGCCGGCAAGTGGATCGTGCACGCCCTTCTCGCGCGCGGCCCGCTGGCGCAGGGGCATGCGTGGGCGCGCAACCTGTCGCTCGCCGGCCTCGCCGCATGGTTCGTGCTCGACTCCGCCGTTTCCTTCGCCATCGGCGCGACGTTCAACATCTGGATGATCAACCTCCTCCCGCTCGTCCTCGTCGGCATCCCCCTCTGGCGAATCCCTCCCGAAAAATGGGGTCAGACCCCTTTTCCTGCGCCAGGGCGCAGAAAAAGGGGTCTGACCCCATTTTCGGTGCGGGCGTGTTTCTGGGCTTCGGTGTTCGGCGCATCGACGGGGATCGGCATTGCGCTCGGTGCCGGCACACCTCTGTTCGCGCCGTGGTTCGCCGCTCTTGGGAATTCCCAGTACGGCGGCGTGGCGCTCACTCGTCGCGTCGGCTCGCGTCCTTCTTCTTCGGTCCGATCGGCGGCTGCACGCTGGCGCAGTTCGTGATGCTGGCCGGCTTCGTGCGCTGCGACGGCGGGACGCGGCGCGCGGCCGCCGCCGGCGCCGCCTCGATCCTGGCGTGGTTCACGATCGACAGCGTCTACGGACTGGCGCACGGCGGTCTCTTCAACATCGCGATGATCAATGTGCCGGCCGTCCTTGTGACGCTGCCGCCGTGGATCATGCTGACGGCCGCCCTGCGCAACCCAAAGGATTGACCCGGCACTGGCCCCGGCGCCATTCTCGCGCGGGCTCGCCGGCAGGCGCCTCCGGAACATGAACCAGGAACCCCGCCGATCCCTCCTCGCCAGCACCTCGCGCGCGCGATTCGTGACGAGCCTTCGCGACTTTGCGAGCTCGACCGAAGGTCCGAAATCCATGTGGCTGTTCGCGGGCCTGCTGCTGCTGCTCGTCACCATCAACTCCCTCAATGTCGTCAGCAGCTACATCGGCCGCGACTTCATGACGGCCGTTGCCGACCGCGACACCGGCCGCTTCGCTTCACAGACGCTGCGTTACGTCTCGATCCTGCTGCTGTGCACCGTGGCTGCCGTAATCTTCCGCTGGGTGGAGGAACGCCTCGGGCTGCTGTGGCGCCACTTCCTCACCAATCGCCTCGTCGACCTTTACCTTCGCCGCCGCTTTTACCACCGCCTCGGCAGCTCGCGGCGCGTCGCGAACCCCGACCAGCGCATCGCCGACGATGTGCGCGCGTTCACCCAGACCACGCTGTCCTTCCTGCTGATGATCCTCAACGCCACGCTGACGGTGATCGCGTTCTCCGGAGTGATGTGGACGATCAGCCCGCTGCTGTTCGCGGTGGCGGTAACCTATGCGCTGGCCGGTTCGCTGCTGACCATCTGGTTCGGCAAGCCGCTCGTCTGGATCAACTACAACCAGTTCGACCGCGAGGCCGAGTTCCGCGCCGACCTCGTGCAGCTGCGCGAGAACAGCGAGTTCATCGCGCTGGCGCACCACGAAGACCATTTCCGCGCGCGCCTCGCCCGCCGCATCGACCGCCTCGTCACCAACTACCGCAAGCTCATTGCGGTGAACCGCAACCTCAACTTTTTCACAAACGGCTACAGCTACTTCACCCAGCTCATCCCGGTGCTGGTGGTGGCGCCGCTGTACATGCGCGGCCAGATCGAGTTCGGCGTGATCACGCAGTCCACCATCGCGTTCGCCCAGCTGCTCGGCGCGTTTTCGCTGATCGTCACGCAGTTCCAGTCGATCTCGTCGTTCACCGCGGTGGCCGCGCGTCTCGACCGCTTCAGCGAGGCCGCGCGCGAGAGCGAAACCGCACCGCCGCCGCCCATCGAGGTGGCGGACAGCGACGACGGCCTGCACTTCGAGCACCTCACGCTCGAGGCGGCCGAGAACGGCACGATCCTCGTCGAGGATCTCAGCCTGAAGATTGAGCGCGGCACGCGCCTTCTCGTGACGGGCCCCGGCGGGATGGCCAACATGGCGATGATGGCGCTCTTCCGCGCGACCGCCGACCTGTGGGATCACGGCCGCGGACGAATCGTGACGCCCGGACACGGCCGGTTGTGCTTCCTGCCCGAGCGCCCGTACCTGCCGCCCGGCACGCTGCGGGAAGTGCTGTTACCGCCCGTGTGTGCGACGGCCGCCGGCGAAGACCGCCTGCACCAGGTGCTGCGCGACCTCGACCTCGAGCAGACGCTCACGCATCTCGGCGGGCTGGACATCGAGCGTGACTGGGACGACGTGCTGTCGCTCGGCGAACTGCAGCGATTCGCCATCGCACGCGTGCTGCTCGTGGCGCCCGACTTCGCGATGCTCGACCGCGTGCAGACAACCCTCGAACCCGAACGAATGCGCGACGTGCTCGGCATGCTCGACGGCGCCGGCATCACGTACGTGACAATCGGACGCAGCGACAGCGACATGCCGCACTACGACATGGTGCTCGAACTTGCCGGCAACGGACCGTGGACGCTGCACCCGGCCAAGGCGGCCAGGCCCGTGCGCGACGCGAAGTAGCGCAGGCCGAGCGCGCGACGCGCGTGCGCACGACGTAGCGGCTGCGTCCGCGCTACGCGCGTCGCTTCGCCGCCGCGCTGCCCGTCTGCTCCTCGAGAGCACCCGAGATCTTGAGCTGGAAGCCGTCCATCGCCAGTCGCGCCGTCGGCATCGTCTGAAGGTAAGGAAGCACGCCGGTGCCGCCGAGAATTTCTTCGACAACCGCCTGCTCGGCATGCGCGAGCGCCGCGTAACGAACCGCCGTTCTCTGGTGACGCCAGACCGGATACGCGCCGGCCAGGCGCTGCTCGGACACGCCGAACACGTCCTGCTCGATGAGGCCGAGCACGCGCGGCGCGGCCTCGCCGGCCGGCATCGTCGCAATCGCTTCCGAGACGAACTCCCCGACCGACAGGATCTGCGGCACGAACACGCGCCCGATCTCCTTGAACAGCGGCGTCAAGGTGGCATCGACCTCGGGCGGCTTCGCCCACGGAGCCGGCGGACCGGCCGCGGTCACCTCATGCAGCCAGGCCATCACCAGCGGCGCACGATCGCGCACGAGGCGCGCCGGCACCGGATCGCGCGCAAAGTGCGCGAACATCGGTCCGAACAGCGCGTAGTCGGCCACCGTGATCACGTCGCCGAGCACATAGCGGCTCTCGCTGAAGTGCGCCTGAAGGATGTCGAGGAAGTCGTGGAACCACTGCTCGGCCGCGTCGCGCGTCTTCTCGGTGACGCCGACGAACGGCAGCGCGCCTTCCATCTGCGCGGCGAGCTTGGTGGCAAGCGAGCCGAACACCACTTCCCAGTCCGACTCCACCCACTGCCTTTGTTCGGGGTAGCTCCAGCGCCAGTGCAGCGCCTGCGAGACCAGCACGTCGTCGCAAAAATCCTGGATCACCTCCGCGAGGATCCGCACGGCAGGATCCTCGGGAAAGATCGCAGGCGCAGGCCGCAGATCCTCGATGCGTTCGAGCATGCGCGGACTGTCCTGCAGGATCTCCCCGGTGTCGGTTTCGATCACGGGGATGAAGCGCACGCCGGCCTTGCCGAAGACTTCCTTCTGCACTTCGCGCGTCGGCCAGATCTCGGTGAACTCGATTTTCTTGTACTGGAGGGCCGGTCGAACCTTCGCGGAGAAGTACGACATCGGCGCGGCGTAGAAACACCAGGGCTTGCTCATGCACGGGCTATACGTGGCCGCGCGTTGCAAGGAAAGTCGGAGGAGTGTTCGCGCGCCCGGCGATCGCGCGTTTCGACATTGGATGCGTTCAGGTAGCCGGTCGCGTGCGCGTCTGGAACCAGTCGCGGTACTGCTGCATCTGGCGGCGCTGCTCGGCCGGCGCCTGGCGACGACACGTCATGGCTTCGATGCTTTCGGCTGGCGCGCCCCAGCGCGTCTCGACGCAGTCGTTGGGGTTGTAGGCCATCTCGAGATCCACGCCGCGTGCGATTACCTCGGCGAGCGTCAGCCTGTAAGGGGAACCGTCGCTGCGCGTGTACGTGAAGCTACGGCTTTCAAGCTCGCGTTCGAGCATGGCATCGAGTTCCGCCCGCACCGCCGAAAGGCTGCGCCCGCGCTCGATCAGGAAGCGTTCGGGACGGCGCACGACGGAAGCGGGGAACTCTCGCACCACGTCGATCGCGATCAGCATGCGCAAGTCGCGCGAAGGCGTCGCGAAATCTTCCCACGGGCCCACGGTCTGGAAGATGGCCGCGCCGCCCGGCATTGCCATCACGCCAGGGCTGCGCGCCATGTAGTCCTCGCCGCCCTGCACCGAGGCGACGCGCTGGTTCACCTGCTGCTCGAGCGAGTCGACGATCTCGAGCAGCACCTGCCGCGCGGGGCGCCTGGCCGGCGACAACGCTTCGTCCACACGGTCGTAGAACGCGTCGGCGCCGCCCTCGTACTGCTCGAGCGAGAAGTCGCCGTAGGCCGGATGCGCGAGGATCTCGGAGTTGTCGAGGGTGCGCACCGAGTTGCCGTCGGACACGACGGGCCGGTAGCGCTTGAAGCCGGCCGCGGGGCCGTCGGCCTGGTGCGTGAAAAGGAACGTCCCGCGCCAGTAGCTCTTACGCGCAACGGTGCCGTCGGGCTGCGCGTCCACCGCGAGCAGCATGCCGCTTGCGGTGCGCGTCTGGTCGACGCGCCTGGCCACCACCAGCACGTGACCGTACGGATCGATAAAGACCGTGCCGGGCCGGAGCGTGTCGGCGCCGATCCTCACCGGATACACGTCGGTGCGGTCGTCGGCCGCCGCCGTGCGGCCCGTGGCCGAGTGGGCCGTGTCGGCCACGCGCGCGAAGAAGCGCTGCACCAGCGACACGGTTTCCTTGCCGGAAGTTGCCGGCTCGAGGTTCGACTTGGTCTCGCGGCACATGGGCGCCTGGCCCTGCCCGCCCGCGTAGCAGCGCGAGTAGACGAACGGCAGCCGCATCTTCCATGCGAAGTAGCCGCGCAGGAAGTACGGAAGGTCGGCGCAGTCCGGGCCGAGCGTGAGGCCGCCTTCGGAGTCTTCGCCGAGGCCGAGCGAGTCGTGGAGGAAATTGCGGCCGGGCTCGCGCGTCACCTCGTGCAGCGACTTCCAGCTCGGCGACGCGTCGAGCGGATCGTCGAAGAGCTTCGCGATCCAGGCCGAGTAAAGATTCTCCGTGTCGCGATCCCACACGCGTTCGATCGGCCACAGCGTGGACGAGTAGCGTGGGCGCGGCGGCGGACCTTCGTCGGCCACTTCGGCGGTCAGGCATGCGGCCGAATCTCCGGCCACGGACAGCCGGGCCTTGTACATGCCGGTCTCGGCCATCGGCACATCGACCACCCACGACCACGGCGGTCCGCCGCGTCGCTCTTCGGTGGCTAGCACGCGCCGGCCGTCGGGGCCGTCCACGGTGAGTTTTGCGTCGCGCCTCGTTTCGGAGACCGCGACGAAGCGAACGGAGCCGCCTTCGATGGGCCGCTCGGGGAACGAGAACATGCTGATGCCGCGCGGTTCACCGCAGCGGCCCTCGGGGCGCACCGTGGTGGCTGACGTGGCGCCGTAGCGCGAACGATCTTCGAACGGTTTGTCGGCTGCCGTCGCGCACGCGACGGGCATCATGGCCAGCGCGATTGCCGCGAAGAGGACGCGCGGGACGGGGGCCGGCGGGAAGGCTTGGCGCATGGACATGGGGCCGCAGTATAGACGATCGGCCGGCCGGGTCGCCTCGCGCCGACGTGGCCTGACGCGAAATGCACGGCCCCGGTGGGGGCGGATCCGTCTCTCGGCGGATCCGCTCTCTCGGCGGATCCATCTCTCGGCGGATCCGCTCTCTCGGCGGATCCATGCCGGAGCGAGTCGCCGCGGGGCCGCAACGGCCGGGCCGGCGCCAGTCAGACCAGGCCGAGCTGCCGCCGCGCCTCGTAGACCACGATCGAGACCGCATTCGAGATGTTCAGGCTGCGCACGTTCGGGCTCGTCATCGGGATCGTGAACACGCTGTCGCCCAGCATCGCGAGAACCTCGGCCCCGAGGCCGGCCGTTTCCTTGCCGAAGAGCAAGCGGTCGTCGTCGCGGAAGTCGCAGCGCGTGTAGGACAGGTTCGCGCGCGCCGAAAAGCCGATCAGCCGTCCGCCGTGGGAACCGGCAAGGTAGCGCGGCCAGCTCTCGTGAACGGTAAGGTCCACCCACGGCCAGTAGTCGAGCCCCGCGCGCTTGAGGTAGCGGTCCTCGAGCGAGAAGCCGAGTGGAGCGATAAGGTCGAGCGGCGTGCCGGTGGCCGCCGCCAGCCGCGCGATCGATCCGGTGTTCTGCGGAATCTCGGGTTCGAGCAGCACGATGCGCATCCCGCCCCGATGCTCGACGCAAACCGCACACGCAAATCGAAAAAGGGGTCAGACCCCTTTTTTTCAGGAGAGGCGCACGGGATCGCGGAAAAGGGGTCTGACCCCTTTTTCAGGTGAGGTGGTGGGAGTGGTCGCGGCAGCGCAGGGTTGCGTGGCCTTCGACCGACTCGACGAACCTTGCGATGCGGTAGTAGGCGGGCCTGAGGAAGCGTGCACGCAGGCGGCCGCGCTCGCCGCGGTCGACGCTGCAGTAGAGCACGTCGCCGTCGCCGATCTCGAGCGTGCTGCAGTCGAGCGGTCCGCTCTCGCCGTCATTGGTGGCGATCTCGAAACCGGCGTCCGGGTCGCCGTCAATGCCGGTGACCACGAGCGGCGTATCCTCGACCGTCACGCTCTGCCGGTCGACGCCGACGTCGAGCAGCCAGCCCGTGTAACGCGGAAGGCTTTCGGCGTCCTCACGATCGTCGCGGCGAATGCTCTTCGAGAACAGGAGCTGGATGCGGGAATTGCGGATGCGTTCGTCGTCGGCGTACCACGCCCCGTCACGCCTGAACGAGATGGAGTATCCGCCGACGGCCCAGAATCCTGCCTGCGGCATGGCTCAGCCGCCTCCGGGTCGCGCCATCGCGCTCACGCCGCCTTGTGCGCGCGCCGGCGCGCGACGTATTCCTCGACGTCGTCGCGACTGCCGATCACCAGCGGCACGCGGTGATGGATGCCCGTCGGCACGATGTCGAGAATCATGCGATCGTTGTCCACGGCAAGCCCGCCGGCCTGCTCCTGCAGCCACGCGGACGGATTGCACTCATACATGAGCCTGAGCTTGCCCTTGGACGCGCGGCCCGGGCGGTTCGCGTCGGCCGGGTACAGGAACACGCCGCCCTTGAGAAGGTTGCGATGGAAGTCGGCTACCAGCGAGCCGACGTAGCGCAGCGTGTACGGACGTCCGGGTCCCGCGTCGGGGCGCTTGAGCGAGTCCACGTAGTCGCGCGTGGCCTCGTCCCACACCGAGGTGTTGCCCTCATTGCAGCTGTAGATCTTGCCGCGCTCGGGAGTGCGGATGTTCTTCTGCGAGAGCCGGAACTCGCTGGTGGACGGATCGAGCGTGAAACCCTGCACACCGTCTCCGGAGGAGAACACCAGCATCGTGCTGCTGCCGTACAGGAAATAGCCGGCCGCCACCTGGTTGCGGCCCGTCTGCAGGAAATCGTCGAGCGTGGCTGGCCCGGACGTGCTCTTGCGGCGATAGATGCCGAAGATCGTGCCGATGCTGACGTTGACGTCGATGTTGGAGGAGCCGTCGAGCGGATCGAAGTAGACGAGGTACTGCGCTTTCTCGCCTTCGGTGGAGGGAGCGATGATCTCCTCGACTTCCTCCGACGCCATGCCGCAGACGCATCCCGACGTGCGAAGACGCTGCACGATCAGGTCGTTGGCGTAGATGTCGAGCTTTTGCACGGTCTCGCCGTGCACGTTCTGCTGGTCGGTACGGCCGAGGATGCCGGCCAGGCCGGCCCGGTTCACTTCGCTCGCGATGGTCGTGGCCGCCTTGGCCAGTTCGAGGACCACGTCGGCCAGGTCCTGCTTGATGCGCCTGTTGCCGCCCACGCCGAGCAGGTGTCCCCGCAACGATTCGCCGATCTCTTCCATGGTCCCGTCCTTTTCCTGAAGCGTGACGTCCCCGGAAAGAAGGCGGGGACGCCCGTCGACGGCCGCACTAAACCCGACGCTTCCCGACTCCACAAACCCCACCGTGCACCCGCCCCGCAGACAGCGCGGGAAATCCGGGACAGGTAGCAGGTTGCGGAATAACCCCGGACCGAGGTGCGTGCGTCGATTGGGCGCGACACCACGGCGCGAAAACGCCACTGTAGCTGCGCGCTACAGCAAGTTTTCGCAACGCCGGTGTCGCGCCCAAGCGGCGTGCGCGCCGACGGGAGGGGTTTCTCCGCAGCCTGCCAAAGATTTCCGGAGCGGAAATCTGTACCTGTCCCGGATTTCGCCCATAAGAAGCCGTCCGTCAGCGACGAGGAGGCGCGATCCGGTCATGCAGCAACAATTTCGTTCTTTCGGTGCGGTCCAGCGTTCCGCTCACAACTTGAAGACAGGTGCAGCGTTCGACCTGCATTCTCGCGCGCTTGTTGCGTGTGCGCTGGTGTTGCTCGCCGCCGTGGTGATCGGCGGCTGCGCACCGGACGGCCGCGCTCCGGCGGGCGCGCCGGTGGCCGCCGGCGACTCGGCCCCCGATGCCGATGGGCACACGGCGGCCACGCGCTTCACCGTCGAATCCAACGCCGCCGTCGCCGCGCAGCTGCCGCTGGCCGACACGCAGGATTTCGAAGACGCGCGCCGCGGCCTGCTCGCCAGCGATCCCGACCTCGTCGTGCAGGGCTCCGCAACGGACGGCGCAGGCGCCGCACCGGTCTGGCGCCCGAAAGACTACGCGTTTATCGACGGCGACGCGCCGCCGAGCGTCAATCCGAGCCTGTGGCGCCAGGCCAGGCTCAACGGCATCCACGGCCTCTTCGAAGTTGCCGCGGGCGTCTACCAGGTTCGCGGCTACGACCTTGCCAACCTCACGCTGATTCGAGGACGCACCGGCTGGATCGTCGTCGATCCGCTGACGACGACCGAGACCGCTGCCGCCGCGCTCGCGCTTGCCCGCAAGCACCTCGGCAACGATCCGGTCGTCGCGGTGATCTTCACGCACAGCCACGTCGATCATTTCGGCGGCATCGAGGCCGTGCTCGGCGAGGCGACCACGAAAAGGGAGAGCCTGCGCGTGATTGCACCGGAGGGTTTCCTCGAGGAGGCCACCAGCGAAAACGTCATGGCGGGCATCGCGATGGGGCGCCGCGCGGGGTTCATGTACGGCAGCGCGCTCGCGCGCTCGGTGCGCGGCCACGTCGACACCGGACTCGGCAAGGCCCCGGCCAAAGGCAGCCTCTCGATCCTCGAGCCGACCGAGATCGTCCATGCGACGCCGCAGGACATGGAGATCGACGGCGTCGCGTTCCGCTTCCAGTTCACGCCCGCGTCCGAGGCCCCCGCCGAGCTCACGTTTTACCTGCCCGCGGTCAAGGCCTTCTGCGGCGCGGAGGTCGTCTCGCACAACCTGCACAACCTCTACACACTGCGCGGCGCCAAGGTGCGCGACGCGCTCAAGTGGAGCGGTTACATCGATGAGGCGATCGCGCTGTTCGCGGACGCCGAAGTGGTGTTCGCGAGTCACCACTGGCCCGTCTTCGGCAATGCGCGTTCGATCGCGTTCCTCGAGCACCAGCGCGATGCGTACAAGTTCATCCACGACCAGACGCTGCGGATGGCCAACGCGGGCATGACGCCGCAGGAGATCGCCGAGGAGCTCGAGATGCCGTCCGCACTGAAGACGGTGTTCTCCGTGCGCGACTACTACGGAACCGTGCGCCACAATGCGAAGGCGGTCTACCAGGCGTACTTCGGCTGGTACGACGGCAATCCCGCCAACCTCGACCCGCTGCCTCCGGCCGAAGCCGCCGCGCGCTACGTCGACGCGATGGGCGGCGCGGACGCCGTCGTCGCGCGCGCCGGCGAAGCTTTCGAACGCGGCGAGTACCGCTGGGCCGCCACGCTGCTCAACCACGTCGTGTTTGCCGGAGCTTCGGCCGCGGCAGCGCACGAGCTACTCGCGCGCACCTACGACCAGCTCGGCTACCAGGCCGAGTCGGGGCCGTGGCGCGACGTGTACCTGACGGGCGCGTACGAGCTTCGCCACGGCGCGCAGCCGCCGGTGATGTCTCCCGCTGCCGCGGCCGAGTTGCTGCGCCGCATGCCGGTCGAACGCTTCTTCGATGCGATGGCTGCGCGCGTGATCGGACCCAAGGCCGACGGCACCACGCTGACGATCAACTTCACGTTCACCGACCTCGGCGAGACCCACGTGATCAAGCTCGCCAACGCGGTGCTTCACCATCGGCGCGGCGATGCCGACGCGCGCGCGAACGCGACGGTGAAGCTGACGCGCGACTTCCTCGTGCGCATGAGCGTGGGCCAGGCCGGCCTGCGCGACATGATCTTCTCGGACGAGCTGTCGGTGGAGGGTAGCCGCCTCGACGTGCTGTCGTTCTTCTCGGTGCTCGACCGGCCCGACGGCAGATTCGCGATCGTGACGCCCTGACGGCCGGCGCTGCTCTTCGCCCGGAAGCGGTCCGGCGGCGACTTCAACGCGCGCCGGGCGGGTCCGTGGCGACTTCCCGGCGTGGCGACTTCCCAGCGTGGCGACGCTACTTCGCGGCCGCGGGCGCCGGCGGCGGCGGCGCCCCGGCAGGACCGGGCGGCGCGGAGAACGCGTCGAACCACGTCCAGAACGCCTGCGCATCGGCATCGGCTTCGGGATCGGTGCCCACCTTCGCGCGGGCCTCGGCCATCACGGCGCGCGCGGCCTCCGTCTCACCGGCCATCGTCAGCGCGTACACGCGCATCCTTCCCGCACGCGCACCGAGCTTCTCGTCGGGCATCGCGTTCGCGAACGCTTCAGCCGCCTGCGCCCATGCGCGCTTCGAGAGCTTGCCCACGCCCGCATGGTAGGACGCCTCGGGCGTGGCGAGTTCCTCGGGAGGGAGGCCGGCCACGATGGCCTGGATGTCCGAGTCGCTGCCGAGCAGCCACAGCACCGGCGTGGCGAGATCGGTGGTGGTGAGCAGCGCGTGCGCGAGCTCGAACGGCGGCCGGCGCCAGTGCGCATGCTCGTCGATGATTCGCTGGGCAGCGAAGTAATTCTCCGCACCGCTGATCATCGGCTCGGGCAGCCAGCGGCGCACGACCGGATCGGCGAGGAAGCGCCGGCGCGTCTCATCGCCCGATTTCATCCACGTCACGAAGAGCGGGTTGGTCTTGAGGTCGCCGGACGTGAACGGCGCGAGGATCAGTTTCGGGTCGTCGTCCACCAGGGCCGGCGTGTCGGCGGTGAGCTCGCGCAGGTAATCGGGCCCGCCGATGAACAGCGCACCGATCTGCTCGGGACGTTCGAAGCCCAGCGCGTCGAGCTCGCGCCGCACGTCGGGATCGCGCCACTGCGCCGTGAAATGCGCCAGCGACGCACCGCCGGCGAACTCCTTCGAGCCGACCATCATCAGGCTGGTGTCCATGCCGTTCCAGAGCTGGCAGTCGGGGAACACGTCGCAGAACGCGCGCAGGATGGCCTTGGAGCTGACGTCCGAGAGATTATGAATCGGCAGCCAGTACGTGATCATTCCACCGTCGTTCAGGTGGTCGCGCACGAGCTGGAAGTACTCGCGCGTATACAGGTTGACGACGCCGGCCAGCGGCGGCGGCGGCGGCTCGCCGGTGAACAGGTCGAACTTGCGGTCCGTCGTCTGCAGGAAATAGCGGCCGTCCTCGATGTGTACGGTCGCGCGCGGATCGGCAGCCGGACGCTCGGCTTCCACCTTGAACACGTTGATGTCCATCTCGACGACGTCGCTGGAGATGTCGACGAAGTCGATCGTCTCGAAGCTCTTCGTGTCGGTGATCGACTTGGCGGTCTGGCCGACGCCGTAGTTCACCATCAGCACGCTGCGGATGCCCGGGTTCACCGCCACCGGCAGGTACGTGTACAGCTTCATGTAGCGCCGAGCGCGACTCGACGAGCCCGACATCGAGTGGCCGTTGGTGACCATGCGCTGGAAATGCGGACGTCCGAGGAAGCGATCCTCCAGGTAGATGATCGTCTCGACAAGACCTTCGCGCACTTCGACGATCTCGCCACGGAACCAGACCGAGCGCGCGCGGATGTGGAAGTTCTCCATCGAGCCGAAAGGGAAAAAGGCGGCCGACGCGACGAAGATCGCGACCGGCACCGCCATTGCGCGCACAGGCTGGCCCGACACCGGCGCGAGCAGCAGGCCGGCCAGGCCGAGCACGACGCCGAGCACGAAAATACTCTTCTCCATGCCGATGCCCGGCAGCAGCAGGAAACCGGCCGTGAACGACCCGAGCGCCGCGCCGACGGTGTTGGCCAGCGTGAGACCGGCGGCCGTGGCCGAATCCGACGGCACCGAGCTTCGCAAGGAAGCGCCGACCATCGTGAAGAAGGTTCCCGAGAAGAAGCAGGTGGGGAACATCAGCACGGCTGCCAGCAGCACGACCTCGCCTGTGGTCTCCGGCTTGGGGTTGTCGAGCAAGGAGAGCGCGAACGGGAACGCCGCGTACGAGAGCAGGCCGGCCGAGCCCGCGCGCATCACCACCGCAAATGCATCGCGATGCGCCTCGGGATCGCGCCGGAGCGCCGCCGCCGCCGACCAGCCGCCGAGCGCGATGCCGGCCAGCACCGAGGCGAGCATCAGCGCAAAGGACATCCCGAGCCCGCGCACGTACAGCAGCAGGAAACGGAACCACACCACTTCGTAGGCCAGCACCGCAAAACCCGACAGGAACGCGGCCGCCAGCCACGGCGCCGCACGGCGCCACTCGATGTCGAGTAGCGCGCCGCCTTGCGTCACCGGCAGCGCTGCGGCGCGGCGCGAAACCGCCATCGCCAGGGCGGCGGCCAGCAGGTTGCCGGCGGCGGCCGCATAGGCGCTGCCTCGGATGCCGAGCGCATCGACCAGCACGGCTTCGGTGGCCAGTACCCCGGCCATCGCTCCGACGGTGTTCCAGCCGTAGAGCGCGCCGAGCACTGCACCGAAGCGCTTCTCGACGGCGCACAGCGCGCGCGTCATCAGCGGCAACGTCACGCCCATGGCTGTGGCGGGAAGG
>JBHEOD010000017.1:3742-16144 GCA_046261745.1 Binatia bacterium | reverse complement strand
GAGCAGCATCGCGAATGCGAGCGTGAAGCGTAGCGCATTGAGGACGAGCGGCGACGACTCGAGCGTGCGCAGCAGCGGAGCCAGCATCAAGCCGAAGGACGGCAGCACCAGCACCAGCGCGACGCCGGTCACGGCAATCGTCACCTCGACCAGCGCATAGGCGCGAATCGGGTTCGCCCAGCGGTCGGCCACGCGCGCGGCCAGCGCATTGCCCAGGCCGAGACCGGCCATGAAGCCGGTCAGCACCAGGCTGGTGGCCCACACGCTGTTGCCGAACGCGAGGCCGGCCTGGCGGAACCACAGGCTTTCGAAGATGAGCGCGGAGGCGCCCGACAGGAAGAAAATGACGTAGAGGGCAGCTTTCATGGATTCGCCGGGCAGTGGCCACGCGCTGTCGCGCTGGCGCTGGGAGGGCTGCCGAAGCGGACCCTTGGGGAAACGACTATAAACGGGAGGTCACGGCCCGTGCAATGCTGCCGCCGTTTGTCGGAAGCAACGCCGGTGTCGCGTTGCGGCGGCGCGCGCACCGACGGGAGGGGTTCTTCGTCAGCCCGTCAACGTGCATCCGGCGAGGGCGGCCCCGTGAACTCGAAGCCGAAGCGTCCCGACGCGATCAGCACGTCACGGTCACGGCCGAGCACCTCGCCGAGAGGCTCGGTGGATGCCCACGCGGTGATCCACAGCCCGCTGCCGTCGGTGGCCAGCGACGGCGTCGTGTCTTCGCCGTGGTCGTCCTTCGCGTTGGTGTTGAGAATGAGCGAGCGCGACCAGCTCGCGCCGTTGTCCCGCGACATGGCCATCAGCAGGTCGGCGTCGGCGCCGCGCGCGGCGCCGCGCCGGTCCCACGACGTCCACACCGCCACCCAGTTTCCGGCCGAGTCCACCGCGAGCTCGGGAGTGTCGTCGTCACCGAAGTCGTGGGCGGCTTCGCTGTTGAGCGTGGCGCGAGTCGTCCAGGTTCGTCCGTTGTCGCTCGATCGCACGTACAGCAGGTCGCGGTCGTGGCCGACGGTCGTGCCGAGGTTGTCGGAGGAAGCCCACGCGCAGACCCAGTTGCCGCGACCGTCGCCGGCCAGGCGAGGTCCCCAGTCCGGCCGATCGTCCTCGCTGGATCCCGACAACGACTGCGGCGGCTGCCAGGTGGCCGTGCCGTCCTCGGAGCGCGCCACCAGCACACCCCGCTGGAAGTCGCCGCGATCCTGCGACGCGCTCCCGCTCGACCAGGCCACCAGCCACAGGCCGGACGCATCGGCGGCAACGCGCGGGGCAGTATCGAACTGCACATCCGTGCGTGCCGCCGCATCGACGATTTCGGGGGGGGACCACGAGTTGCCGGCATCCGTCGAGGTGGCAAACAGGATGTCGCGGTCACCGCCCTTGGTGTTGCCGAGCGAATCGGCCGACTGCCAGGCGACCACCCAGCGGCCGTTTCGGTCGGTGGCGATGTCGGGTGCTTCGTCGTCGCCCCAGTCGTGCCCCGCGTTGCTGTTGAGCGCGCGCGACTCGCTCCAGGTGAGCGCGTTGTCGGTCGAAACCACGAAATGAATGTCACGGTCGCGGCGCGGCGAAGTGCCGAGATCCTGGGTCGACGTCCACGCGACCATCCACGTGCCCTTGCCGTCGGTGGCCACGATGGGTTGCCTGTCCTCCGCGCGATCGCTGCGGAATCGTTCACTCAGCGGTTTGGGAGCCGTCCAGTTCTTGCCGTCGTCGGAGGAGCGCGAGTACACCACGTCCACGTCGCGTCCGAGCCCGAGATCGCCCGCACCCACCACCTGCCACACGAGAACCCACACTCCGGCCACGCCTGCTGCGATTCGGGGGAGTTCGTCGCTGTGGGTGTCGGTAAGGACGGCGGGATCGACGGCCACCGGCGGTCCGAATACGGGAACCTGCGCCCTCGCGGCGGCGGGAACTGTCAACAGCAGCAACGCTGCCACGACGTTCCGCATGGCGGAGCGCGACCAGCAGGGCACGGAGGGATCCGGCCTCACCGGGGTTCGCCACGAACGCATCTCGCTCAAGGTAACCGATCCGTTCGGGTCCACCAAGAATACTTATGAAGCAGCGCAGAATTCAGGACTTGCCTTATCGTGTCTTTCAGAAATAGTGCCTTCTTCGCGGAACGATTGCTGGAAGGGACCGGGGGGTCTTTCTGGCCAAGAACGCCCGGACTCGCCGGGCAGGTGCACATTATGCCTGACTCCCCGTCACGCCGTCGCGGCCGCACTTCCCGGATTTCCCGCGAACGCATTCTCGACGCCTCTCTCGTCGAATTCGCCAAGCACGGTTACGAAGGCGCGACCACCGCCTCGGTGGCGAGAAGGATCGGCGTCACCCAGCCGCTCATCCACTATCACTTCGGATCGAAGGAAGCGCTGTGGCGCGCCGCTGTCGAACTCGCGTTCAGCCAGATGACCGGCTTGCTCGAAGGCATGGACGAGCAGTCGGCCAACGACGATCCGCGCGAGCGGATGCGAGAGATCACAAGGCGCTTCGTGCGCTTCAGCGCGAAGCACCCGGAAGTCAGCCGCCTCATCATCGCGGAATCGGCCGTGGCAGGCCCGCGACTCGAATGGATGACGGACAAGCACCTGCGCCCACTCATCAAGCGCGTGGAGCAGAACTTCCTCGCGGGTCGCGATGCAGGAATCGTCAAAGACCTGTCGCTCGAATCGCTGATCTTCGTCTTTCTCGGCGCGCTTCCGCACTTCTTCGACGGCGCACCGCTGATCGGCTTGCTGTGGGGCATCGATCCCGCCGATCCCGAACACGTCGAGCTCTACGCGGAGACGCTCGTGGAGGTGCTCACCTCCGGCGTCCTGGTGCCGGCGCCTTCCGCGGCGTAGCTGCCCGCGAGTTCCCCGAGTTCTCCCGGTGAGCGGGAACACGCAAATTTCACGGGTTTCCCGCGCCGCCGGCGATTGAACAGCCGCCATGTCCTGATAGTGTCGCAGCCCTTACCCACGAGGAGAAAGGAGCTGCCCCGATGGCGAAAGACACCGTCACGATCACCGACAACCGCACCGGGAAAAGCTACGAACTGCCGATCGAGGACGGCACCATCCGTGCCCTCGACCTGCGCCAGATCAAGACCGGGCCCGAAGACTTCGGCCTGATGACGTACGATCCTTCCCTCACCAACACCGCAAGCTGTCGCAGCGCCATCACGTTCATCGACGGCGACAAGGGCATCCTGCGCTACCGCGGATACCCGATCGAACAACTCGCCGACAAGAGTTCCTTCCTCGAGACCGCCTACCTCATCGTGAAAGGCGAGCTTCCCAACCAGGAGCACCTCGATGCATGGACGTACAACATCAAGATGCACACGATGCTCCACGAGAAGACCAAGAGCTTCATGGAGGGCTTCCGCTACGACGCCCATCCGATGGGCATCCTCGTGGGAACCGTGGCCGCACTGTCCACGTTCTACCCTGACGCCGACAAGATCCACGACATCGAGTCGCGACGCCTGCAGGCTCGCCGCCTGATCGGCAAGATGCCGACCATCGCCGCCTACGCGTACCGCTACTCGATGGGCCTGCCGTACGTGCAGCCCGACAACGAGCTCAGCTACACCGGCAATTTGCTGTCGATGCTGTTCAAGATGACCGAGCCCCGCTACCGGCCCAATCGTGCGCTCGAGAAGGCGCTCGACGTGCTCTTCATCCTGCACGCCGACCACGAGCAGAACTGTTCGGCCAACGCGATGCGCGCCGTCGGCAGCTCGCAGGTGGACCCCTTCTGCGCGACCGCGGCGGCGGCCGCGGCCCTCTATGGCCCGCTCCACGGCGGCGCCAACGAGGAAGCGGTGCAGATGCTCGAGAAGATCGGATCAGTCGACAAGATCCCCGAGTTCATCAAGAGCGTGAAAGCCGGTGAGCAGCGCCTGATGGGGTTCGGGCACCGCGTCTACAAGAACTACGACCCGCGCGCGAAGGTCATCAAGAAGATCGCCTACGAGGTGTTCGAGGTGACGGGGCGCAACCCCCTCATCGACATCGCGGTCGAACTCGAACGCATCGCGCTCGAGGACGAGTATTTCGTGTCGCGCAAGCTTTACCCGAACGTCGATTTTTACTCGGGCATCATCTACCAGGCGATGGGCTTCCCCACCGCGATGTTCCCGGTGCTGTTCGCCATCGGACGCACGCCGGGCTGGATCGCGCAGTGGGCCGAGAACGTACGCGACAAGGAGCAGAAGATCGTGCGTCCGCGGCAGATCTACATCGGCTCGGACACGCGCGACTACCTCGCCATCGCCGACCGTCCGGTACCGCAGACCGACGAACGCAAGCTGATGCGCGGGCGTCTCTGAGCACCTCTCGTCCGTGAACCCGGCTTCGGTGGACCCACCCGCATGAACGCGTCGCTTCCTGCCGTGGACGCCGTGCTGGTGTTGTCGTTCGGTGGCCCCGAAGGGCCGGACGACGTGATCCCTTTTCTCGAAAATGTCACGCGCGGGCGCAACGTGCCGCGCGACCGCCTCGAGGTGGTCGCCCAGCAGTACATGCTGTTCGGCGGCCGCAGTCCCATCAACGACGAATGCCGGGGGCTCGTCGCGGCGCTCGAGAATGAGCTCGCGCGCCGCGGCCCCGCGCTTCCCGTGTACTGGGGCAACCGCAACTGGCAACCGATGCTCGCCGACACGGTTGCGCAGATGGCGCGTGACGGCATCCGTCGCGCGGTCGCCGTCGCGACATCGGCTTACAGCTCGTACTCGGCATGTCGGCAGTACCTCGAGGACATCGATCGTGCGCGCGGCGCCGCCGGGCCAGACGCGCCCGTCATCGAGAAACTTGCGCCGTACTGGAACCATCCCGGCTTTCTCGAGACGATGATCGACAACACGCGGGCGGCGATCGCTGCCAACGACGGCCCCGGTGCCGCGCCGCGCATCGTGTTCACCGCGCATTCGCTACCAGCCGCGATGGCCGCAGGTTGTGACTACGAAGCCGAGCTACGCGAAGCGTCCGCTATCGTTGCCGCGGCCGCAGCGCCGGATCTCGCGTGGGATCTCGTCTATCAGAGCCGCAGCGGGCCACCCTCGCAGCCGTGGCTCGGCCCCGACGTCTGCGATCACCTGCGCGCCTTGCGAGCGGGTGGCGTCTCGCGCGTCGTGCTGGTTCCGATCGGCTTCGTCGCCGATCACATGGAAGTGCTGTACGACCTCGACACCCAGGCCCGGGAGGTTGCCGACAGCGTCGGCATCACGATGACCCGCGCGGCCTGCGTCGGCGCCGCACCGCGCTTCGTCGCGGGGCTCGTTGATGTCGTCGTGTGTCACATCGAGGGAAGGCAGCCGGAATTCGTCGGGACGCGCGGACCTCGGCCCACGCCGTGCGCCCCGGGGTGCTGCGCCTACCGTCCGGAAAGGCCCGCGCCGGTCTCGTGAGGTTTGACGGCTGCCGGAAAATCAGATATTCCGATTTTCATGGGAAGCAGGAAGTCCAAACAGCCCACCGCGCAGGGCGGCCGCTACGCAATCCATCCTTCGGCATCCCCGCGTGTCGCCGAGCCGTCCCCGGCCTACGCCACGGTCGCGATCCACACGGTCGTCACGGCAACCGAAGCGGCGCGAAACTTCTCCGACCTCGTGAACCGGGCGAGCTACCAAGGAGAAACCTTCGTGATCGAGCGCGGCGGTCGAGCCCTGTGCCAGCTTGGGCCCCTGGACGCACGACGCTGCACCGGAGCCGACCTCCTCACCTTGCTGTCCAGCCTGCCGCGACCACACGAGGAGTTCCTTGACGCCGTCGAAGCCGTCAGCCGCGATCAGCGCCCTGTCGAGAAATCGCCATGGGAAAAGTGATCGACTCGAGCGTGCTCATTGCCGCCGAGCGCGGTCAGCTCGACCTGTCCGCTGCGCTGAGCGATCACCGGGACGAAAACTTCTCGATCTCTGCCGTAACAGCATCGGAGCTGCTGCACGGAGTTCACCGCGTAGCGTCCTCGAAACGTGCAGCGACCGAGGTGTTCGTCGAAGGAATTCTGGAACGGCTCCCCGTCCTGGCGTTCGATCTGCGCAGCGCGCGCATGCATGCGCGCCTATGGGTGGAGACGGTCTCCAGCGGCACCTCCATAGGAGAGCGCGACCTGATCATCGCGGCCACGGCGCTGGCCCACGAGCATTCCGTCGTTACCCGGGACCGCCGCAGTTTCCCGCGAATCCCCGGCCTCACGGTGATCCACTGGTAGTGGAGCGTCTCGTCGCCCGCGCCTACGCGTAGATCTTCATGCACGCGGCGAGGAACTTGAGGGCGTCCGCCTTCGGGCGCTGGAAGCTGTTGCGGCCGATGATGGACCCGAAGCCGCCGCCGTCGCGGATGCCCTTGCACTCTTCGAATACCTTCTCGTCAGCGCCCTTGGCTCCGCCCGAGAAGATCACGATGCGACGGCCGCCGAAGGACGACTCCACCACGTGCGCGACGCGTTCGGCCAGCGTGCCGATCGGGATGTTTTCCTTCTCGAAGACCTTCTTCGCCTCGGCCTGTTCCACGTGGGCCGTCGGCGGCTTCACCTTGATGATGTTCGCACCGAGCTGCGCGGCGATCTGCGCGGCGTACGCCGTCACGTCGATGGCGGTTTCTCCATCCTTGGAAATTCCCGAACCGCGCGGGTACGACCACACGACCACGGCCAGTCCGCGGGCCTTCGCCTCTCGCGTCAGGTCGGCGAGCACCTCGTACATTCCCTGGAACTGCGCCGAACCGGGATAGATGGTGTATCCGATGGCCGCGCAACCGAGGCGCAACGCGTCGTCCACGGAGCCCGTCACCGACGGCGTGGGATCGGTGCCGTCGGGCGCCAGCGAGTCGTGGTTGTTCAGCTTGAGAATGAGCGGGATGTCTCCCGCGAATTCCGCGGCGCCCGCCTCGATGAAGCCGAGCGGCGCGGCGTAGGCGTTGCACCCCGCATCGATCGCAAGCTGGAAGTGATAACGGGGGTCGTAGCCGGCCGGATTGGGTGCGAAGCTGCGCGCCGGACCGTGTTCGAAGCCCTGGTCTACCGGAAGGATCACGAAACGACCGGTGCCGGCGAGCTTGCCGGTGTTCATGAGGCGGGCCAGGTTGGAGAGCACGCCGGGATTCTCCCCTGCGTACCAGCTCAGGATTTCTTTGACTCTGGGCGTGGCCATTCGATGCGGACCTCTCTCGAGTGAATTGGTCGCAGCGCGTCCGTGTCCTCGCGAAGGCCGAACCGTCGCTTCCGTGTCAAAGCCTCTTAGGGACGCATCCGAAAAGATCAAGCGCGCACCGCAGCTGGCGCACCCGCGGTCGCTTTCAGTTCGCCGCGGCGGCAACGACCGTTCGCAGATTCTCGCCGCGGGCGATCGCCGCATCGAGCCGTGCGAACGCATCCTCGAGACTCGGCATCGCCGCGAGAAAGGCGTCGATGGCGCGGCCGCCGGTCGCATAGCGGTACGTCGCGAGAAACGACGCGTTGTCGAGGCCGTCCTTGGCAAAGCCGGCCGCGAACGTCGCATCCGCACTTTCGATCTCCGAGAGAATGTCGGCGTACACCGCCGTTCGCTCTTCCAGCATGCGTTGCCGCGGAAGCCCGCGCGCACGCGCGCTGGCGAAGAACGCACGCAACCTGGCGGCGGCGGCATCGAGCACGTCGCTGCGCCTCACCCACGACTCACGGGCAGCATTCATTTTTGCTGCGCTCGCCGTCTCCCCGCTCGACGCGTAGTAGCGCTCGGCAAGGCGCCACGCGACGGCCGTCGCCAGCGTCTCGTTGAAGGCAACCTCGCCCGGCGCGAAGAAAGTCTGGTGGACAAGCTCGTGGAGCACGGTGACCACGACGGCGCCTTCACCGCGCTCGAGCACGCTCGAGGGCAGCGGATCGTCGAGCCAGCCCAGCGTGGAATAGGCCGAAGCCTGAACCACCATTGTGTCCAGCCCTTCCCCATCGAGCCGCGCGGCGAAGCGGTCGGCCGACTCGCGGTCGAAATAGCCGCGATACGGAATCGCCCCGATCACCGGGTACCACCACGTGTAGGGTTCGAGCCGGTCCTGGTGAGCCGCCGTCACCACGTGAAAGGGCGAGACGGAGCCTGTGTCGGCCACTTCTCGATAGCTTCCTTTCACGTTGAGCCCCTGGCGCGCGGCGAACTCGCGCACCGCGAGCAGAGCCTCCAACGCGCGGCGTCGTGCAGGATCCTGCGCGGTTGCGAGCAATTGTGTGGCCGCCGTCGCTGATCCGAGAAAGCGCATCTCTTCGTACGCGAGGCGGGCGAGGTACGGCGCGCGGCATCCGCCGGACAACACGGCCACCGTCAGCGCCACCATCCCGGCCAGCACGCGTGCGCTCACGCACCCGCCCTGAAGTCGCCCGGCGGCGCGAAAGCAGCTGCGTTCCCGGTCGCACGCCGCATGAACAGGATGCCGGGCCCGTTCGCGACAGGACGACCTTCGGCTATAAGAGGAAGGCTTCGCCTGTGAATCGTCTCTGGAAGTACATGCGGCGCTATCGCGCCCGCTACGCCGTCGGTGGTCTCGCGCTGTTCGCGACCGCGACCCTCGTGATGGCGATTCCCAAGCTCACGCAGCATGCGTTCGACGTGATCGCCGGCGATCTTCCCGGCGACGAGAAGATCCGCACCGTCACCACCTACGCCGCCGCCATCATCGTCATCGCGATCCTGCAGGCCATCGTGCGCACGTGGTCGCGAGCACTGATCTTCAACGCGGGTCGTGACGTGGAGTACGATCTGCGGGGCGAACTTTACGATCACCTGCTGAAACTGCACCAGGGATACTACCAGCGCCAGCGCACCGGCGACCTGATGTCCCGGCTCGTCAACGACATCGGCGCTGTGCGCATGCTGCTCGGGCCCGGTTTTCTTACGTTCGTCAACACGCCGCTGTACTGTCTCTACGCATTCTCGCTGATGCTGTGGATGGACTGGCGGCTGACACTGGCGGCCGTGATTCCGTTCCCGATCGTCCTCGTCTTCATGCGCCGCTACATGCGCGCGATGATGGAAGCCACCGTGCGCACCCAGGAACGACTGGCCGAGATGTCGTCGTTCGGGCAGGAGACGCTGGCCGGCATCCACGTGGTCAAGTCCTTCGGCCGCGAGGAGGCGCGCGCCGGGCACTTCATCGAGCTCAACAATCGCTACAAGGTGGAGGCGATGGAAGTCGCCAGGCTGCGCGCGAAGATCTTCCCCGCCATTCGCACCGTGTCGTCCCTGGGCGTCGTCATCGTGCTCGGCTACGGCGGCAGCGAGGTGGTCAACGGCCGACTCACGCTCGGTGCGCTCGTGGCCTTCATGGGGTACCTGCAGATCCTCGCGTGGCCGATCATGGCGGTGGGTTTCATGATCGCGCTGTGGCAGCGCGGCAAGGCTGCGCTCGTCCGCCTCGGCGACATCTTCGACACGCAGCCCGAGATCGTCTCGCCTCCAGGGGCCTACTCGCCGGCGGACGTGCGTGGCGACGTACGCTTCGAGCACGTCGACTTTTCGCACGGCGACGTGCCGATCCTGCGCGACATCAGCATCGACATCCCCGCCGGCACCACGCTCGGCATCCTCGGCCGCACGGGCTCGGGCAAGTCGACCATCGCGAACCTGCCGCCGCGCCTGTTCGACACCACCGCCGGCCGCGTGCTGATCGACGGGGTGGACGTGCGCGAATGGGAACTGGCCGGATTGCGCAGCGCCATCGGCTTCGTGCCGCAGGATCCCTTCCTGTTCTCGACGACGATCGAGAACAACATCGCGTTCGGCGCAAGCGGCATCGCGGGCACCGACATGGGCGAATTGCTCGCCACCTCCGGCCTCGACTCCGACCTGGCCGGGTTCCCGTCGGGCCTCGCCACACCGGTGGGCGAACGCGGCGTGACGCTCTCGGGCGGCCAGAAGCAGCGCCTCACGCTGGCCCGCGCGGTCGCGCGCGATCCGCGCATCCTGATCCTCGACGATTCGCTGTCCAGTGTGGACGCGGCCACCGAGCGACGCATCCTCGAGCGCCTCGAGGAAGTGAGGAAGGGCCGCACCGCCATCGTCATCTCACACCGCGTGTCGTCCGTCGCCAAGGCCGACCGCATCGCGGTCATCGACGAAGGCCGCCTCGTCGAGCAAGGTACCCACGTCGAGCTGGTGCAGCGCGGCGGACTCTACGCCGACCTGTGGAAGCGACAGCGCCTCAGCGACGAACTCGAGGCGATGGCATGAGCCAGGCCACCACGCGCCCGCCCGTCGATGACGACACCGCCCTCGACGGCAAGGCCAGCGAGTTTGCCGCGCTTGGCGCGAGCGAAAGCCAAGCCGTCAACCTTGCCGAGAAAGCCCGCGAGGCCGGCGATCTTTCCGAATCGGCCGGGGGCCTTTCCGAATCGGCCGGGGGCCTCTCCGAATCGGCCGGCCACCTTTCCGAATCGGCCGGCGCGCCGGCTTACGACGACGCCTCCGGCGCCGCGAGCCGCGGCGTGGCCGACGAGACGCAACTGCTGGGCACACGTGACATCGCGATGGTGCGCGCGATGTGGCGCTTCATCCGTCCGTACAAAGGCCTGTTTTTTGCGTCGCTGGCACTCTTGCCGCTGATCTCGGCCTTCCTGCTCGTGCAGCCGTGGATCATCAAGCAGGCCATCGACCAGTGCGTGGCCGCCGGCACCACCGACGGGCTGTGGTTCTGGGTGCTGGCGTACACCGCCGCCTTCGCCGGCGAGTTCGCGCTGCTCTACTGGCAAAACGTCGTCACCATGCTGCTCGCCCAGAAGAGTCTGGCCGACCTCCGGCTGGCCGTCTTCCGCAAGATCGAGTCGATGGACACCGCCTTCTTCGACCGCAACCCGGTCGGCCGCCTCGTCACCCGCATGACCACCGACGTGGACGTCATCAACGAAATGTTCGCAGCCGGTGCGATCACGATGCTGATGGACGCGATGACGCTGGTGGGCATCGTCGTGATCATGTTCGTGCTGCACGCCGAGCTGACGATGGCGGCCTTGGCCACGCTCCCGGTGATGCTGCTGCTCACCGACTTCTTTCGCCGCAAGACGCGCAAGTACTACCGCCTCATCCGCGACCGCATTGCACTGATCAACTCGTACCTGCAGGAGTCGATCAGCGGCATGGCCGTCGTGCAGCTCTTTGCCAGCGAACGACGCATGTCGCGCGAGTTCGGCGAGCTCAACTCCGCCTACCGCGATGCCAACCACTGGTCGAACATCTACGAAGCCTCGCTGTTCTCGATCGTCGAAGCGGTGAGCGCGATCTCCACAGCGGCCATCCTGTGGTACGGCGCCCATCTCGTCGTCGGCGAGCCGATGTCGGCCACATCCCTGGTCAGCGGCGCCGTCGGTTTCGGCACGCTCGTCGCGTTCATGGAGTACATCAACCGGTTCTTCGTGCCGGTTCGCGACTTTTCCACCAAGTACGCGGTGATGCAGTCGGCCATCACCGCCTGCGAGAAGGTCTTCGGCCTGCTCGAGCTCGAGCCCCGCCTCACCAGCCCCGCGCAGGCGGTTCCGGCTCCGCCGCGCACCGGCACCATCGAGTTCGACGACGTGTGGTTCTCGTACATCCCCGGCGAGCCCGTGCTGCGCGGGGTGTCGTTTCGCGTGGGGGCCGGCGAGCACGTGGCCATCGTCGGCGCGACGGGCTCGGGCAAGACGACGATCACCAAGTTGCTGGCGCGCTTCTACGACGTGGACCGCGGGCGCGTGTTGGTGGACGGCGTGGACGTGCGCGAATGGGACCTCGGCGACCTTCGCCGCCGCATCGTCACGGTGCTGCAGGACGTATTCCTGTTCTCGGGCACGGCAGCGGACAACGTACGGCTCGGGCGCGACGACATCAGCGACGAGGAGGTTCGTGCGGCCGCGCGCGCTGTCCATGCCGACCGCTTCCTCGAGCGCCTGCCCGAAGGCTACGACGCGCCGGTGCGCGAACGCGGCAACAACTTTTCGACGGGGCAGCGCCAGCTCCTCTCGTTCGCACGCGCGCTCGCGTACAAGCCGGACATTCTCGTGCTTGACGAGGCCACGTCGAGCGTCGACCACGACACCGAGGAGCTCATCCAGGACGCGGTCGCGAAGCTGCAGGAGGGGAGGACGTCACTGGTGATTGCGCACCGGCTCGCCACCATCGAAGGTGCCGACCGGATCGTCGTGCTTCACCACGGCGTGCTGCGCGAAAGCGGCACGCACGACGAGTTGATGGAGCTTGGCGGGCTGTACGCGCGCCTCTACCTGCTCCAGCACGACGACGAGACCGCTGCGTTGCGGCCGGCCGTATCCGTCGCGACGACGGGCTGACCGGGGGTTTACTTCGTCGCGGGAACGGCCGGTTTTGCGTCGGCGGGCGGCGTCTTCGCATTCGGCGGCGTTTTTGCATCGGCTGGCGGCGCCTTGGCATCGGCCGGCGGCGCCTTGGCATCGCCG
>JBHEOD010000017.1:616-3732 GCA_046261745.1 Binatia bacterium | reverse complement strand
CCGCCTTCCTTCGCCGCTTCCGCGGCCGCCGCAGCGGCCCGTCTCTTCGCGCGCTCGGCTTTCGGATCCTTGCCGTCGCAGCGACACCACTTCCTCTTCGGCGGTTCGGCGGAGCCCTTCTTGATCTTGTCGGCGGGCGGCACCTTGTCCTGTGGTGCCTGGACCGCTTTCTTCGGTTCCTTGGGCGAGAGCTTTTTTTGCGCTTCGGCCTTGCGGCGAACGGCATCGAGCTGGTGCTGCATGCGCTGAAGCGTGCGCTGACCGGGCGTCTGGCCCGGTCCGTGCTGCTTGACGAGGTCGTGGGCGGCGAGTTGCAGCAGGCTGGCCATCGTATAGCCCTGGTTCTCCTTCTGGGCGTAGAGCTTGTCGATCGATTTTCTCCAGTCGAGGGGCTTGGATCTGGCAGCCTCAGGATATTTCATGTCCACCCAGCCGCCCGGCTCGAGGTTGCGGGCAAGGGTGGCCATCGCGAGGAAGCCGGTCACGTAGCCGTTCTTGAATTCGTCGGAAAATTTCTGCCAGCCCTCGTACCCGAGCGCCGCAACGGACATGCCGGCCGAACCGAGCAACATGCCCACCAGAACACCAACGACAGCACCAGTGCGAAATCCACGAGGAGATCGATTGTCACGCATGGCGCGCAGTTTCCGTCAGGAGAAAGTCGGCCGCAACTTTGAACTCGTCTGGCGACACTCCTTTCTCTCCGCTACCCTTCGCTCGCTCCGGAACCTGCGCGCATGACCGTCGACTCCCCCTCTCCCCGCGCGCCGCGCCGCGTCCTGCTGACCGGCACCAGCGGCCAGGACGGTCACTACCTTGCCGCACAGTTGATGGACGAAGGCGCGGACGTCTACGGCCTCGTCCGTGGGGGCGCCGTTGTCGGCGGCGGGAACCCCGCGCTCGCGGCCGGGGTTCGCCTGCTCGAAGGGGACATGACGGACGCGAAGTCGCTGCGCGCGGCCATCGACGCCGCGCAGCCCGACGAAGTGTACAACCTGGCGGCGTCCACATTCGTTCCAGGGTCCTGGGACGACCCTGCGCTCGTCGCCGACGTCAACGCCGACGGTGTGGAGCGCCTCGTGGCCGCCATTCGCGGGTGCGGCGCTCCGATACGGCTCTGCCATGCGTCCTCCGCCGAAATTTTCGGCCCTCCCAGCGGCCGTGCCCAGCGCGAGGACGATCCGCTGGCGCCCCACACTCCGTACGGCGAGTCGAAGGCACGCGCGCATCGCTTCCTCGCAGTGCAGCGCGAGGAACACGGGCTGTGGGCATGCTCGGCGATCCTGTTCAACCATGAATCGCCGCGGCGGCCGCCCCGCTTCGTCACGCGCAAGATCACGATGGGCGCGGCGCGAATTGCGCGCGGCCTCGAGCAGGAACTCGTGCTCGGCAGCCTCGACGCGGCGCGCGACTGGGGCTACGCGCCGGAGTACATGACGGCGATGCGGATGATGGTTCGCAGCGACGCCCCGCGCGACTACGTCGTCGCCACCGGTCGCGCGCATACGGTTCGGGACTTCGTGCGCGTTGCGTTCGAGCGCGTCGGCCTCGACTGGCAGCAGTACGTGAAGTGCGACAGCGAGTTCGCGCGTGCCGGCGACAACCTTGCTCGCATCGGCGATCCGTCGCGCATCGCGCACGACCTCGGCTGGCGCGCCACCACCACGTTCGAGCAACTCGTCGCCCTCATGGTCGACGCCGAATACCCATAAAAAGGGGTCAGACCCCTTTTTCGTCACGCCGTGAAAAAAATGGGGTCAGACCCCATTTTCTGACCGCTTTTCATTCGCCGCGTCGGCGGGTTGCAAGCGCGGCCGTTGGGACAGCAGTGGTCTGCCCCCCTTCTCTTGAAAATGGGGTCTGACCCCAATTGTCGAAAAAAGGGGTCTGACCCCATTTGTTTTCAGGTGGGGTCGAAGAGGACGCCGGGGGCGAGCAGGGCGGCGGGGTCGAGGGACCGCTTGGTGGCGCGCATCGACGCGACGCCGTCGGCGCCGTGCAGCGCCGCGAGCAGCAGCTTCTTGCCGGCGTTGCGGCCGGTGCCGTGTTCGGCGAGCGGACTGCCGCCGAGGGCGATTGCAACCTGTCCGATCGCTACCTGCGCAGCGCGAGCCCGCTCCATCCCGGCCGCATCGGCGGCAATCAGGTTCGGATGCACATTGCCGTCGGAGATGTGGCCCCAGATGGCCGCATCGAGCGATGCAGCCGCGAGCACGCTGCGATAGCTCGCGAGCGCTTCCTCGAACCGGTCGAACGGCACGATCACGTCGCCCCCCGACTTCGACACCGGCTCGCCCGAACGCAGCGCCGCGTCGCGCACGCGCGCGTTGACGCCCTCCGGCACCGCTTCGCGCAGCGCGAACAGCGCGCGCCGCCTGTCGTGCTCGCCGGGAAGCGCGGGCACCGCGGCGTCGAGCAGTCCGCGCCGGTCGAGAATGCGGCAGAACGAAACCAGCGGCCCGGACGCGGCGCGATCCGCGTACGACGAAAGCTCCTCCTGTGCGCGCGCGCGATCGTACGACGGCGGAAGTTCCAGCTGCACGAGCAGCAACGCTCCAGCTGCGGGCGGCAACGTGACGCCGACGCGCGCCGGCACACCGTCCTCGCGCAGGATCTCGAGGCACCGCGCATCCATGTACTCGATCGCGGCGACGTCGGCGTGCCCGCGCAGCTCGGTCGTCAGCGAAACCGCCTCGGCGTCGTCGGCTACCGGCACCAGCACCGCAAACCACGCGGGCCGCGGCGCCACGACGCGCAACCTGACGTCCACGATCACGCCGAGCGTCCCTTCGCTGCCGATGAAAAGGTCGATGAGGTCGAGGCCCGCGCCGCCGCGATAACCCGCCGACACTTTCGCCACCGCCGGAGACGCCACCGCCGGAACCGGCACGCGCTGGCGCTCGCGCGACAGCGTTTCAATCTCGAACCAGCCGTCCGGATGCGCCGTCGTCGCGCCGCGCACCACGTCGAGCACCTCGCCGCACGCCAAAACCACGGTCAGTTCTTCCACCCACGCACGCGTGGTGCCGTGCTTGAACGTCGCGGCGCCGGCCGCGTCGGTGGACACCACGCCGCCGACAGTCGCGCCGTCGTAGGTGGGAACCGGCGGAAAGTAG
>JBHEOD010000017.1:0-313 GCA_046261745.1 Binatia bacterium | reverse complement strand
ATCGCGCTCGCGCCGCATCGACGCGCCGGCGCTGCCGCGCGGCGCGCGCGTTCGCACGAGCCAGGAAGGAGAAGCGTCCATCAAGCGACGGAAAACCCGGCGCGACGACTGCGCAGCGGCATGGACTCGAAGCTGGCGGACACGAAGAGGCCTTTCAGGGCAGCTCGAGGGCGACATTGCCCGCGTCGTGCACGATGACGGCGCGCGAACCTTCCGCGCCGAGCTCGGCGCGCGCCCACGCGGCGGCCGATTCGCGGTCGGGAAAGATGGAGACTCCGAGCACGCTGGCAAGCTCGGCCGGAACTCCCCGGCT
>JBHEOD010000169.1:5793-6498 GCA_046261745.1 Binatia bacterium | reverse complement strand
TCACAAGCGAGAGCGCGATGCCCCCGAGGGTCGTTGCGCTGTAGATGCCGCCGCCGACGCCGGCCGAATTGCCGGTGATCTGTGACGTGGCGACGGTAAGCGTGGACAGGTTGAGGATGCCGCCACCCTCGTTGTCCGCGAAGGGACCGCCGCCGGATGCGACGTTGTTTCGCACGATACAGTCGGTCAGCGACATCGCCGAGCCGCCGCCGGCGAACGTACCATTGGCGAGCCCCGCGCCGTCGCGCGCCGCATTGTTCTCCACCACGACGTTCGTCAGCGACGTCGGACCGGCCGTCTGTTCGGCGAAGAGTCCCCCACCGATCGTCGCGCTGTTGCCGGTGATCACGGCATTCTCCACCGTCAGCGTGCCGGCAGAATCGATGCCTCCGCCCGAGGATGCGACGCCGCCGCTCACCCGGACCGGCTGCGCGGCGCTGCCGCTGAGCTCGAGCGCTGCGCCGCTGGCCAGTCGCAGCACGCGGCCGGCGCCGCCGCCCTGAAGCGTGATGCCGGCGGCATTGATGACGAGGCTCTTATCGACAAGCAGCTCGCCCCCGGTCAGCGTGATGATGCCGGTCGGCGTGAAGGCGATCGTGTCGTTCGCCGCAGCGGCCGTGATCGTGCTGCGCAAGGTGCCCGCCGAGCCGTCGTCGGCCAGGCTCGTCACCGTCAGCGTGGCTGCCACGGCCGAGGAAGAGGCGG
>JBHEOD010000169.1:0-5783 GCA_046261745.1 Binatia bacterium | reverse complement strand
CCCGCCGAGAGGAAGCACAGGAGAGAAAGCGTCGAAGATGGCTTCATTGTTTTCCACATCGCGAATCTCACAGTCGCACTGCATCGCGGTAGGCTTCACGAAAACCCGCGTAGGCTGCCCGGTAGCGACCGGCGAGGCGGTCGGCCTCGGCAGCGGCGTATCGCTCATCGGCGCTGCGTAGCTGCGTCACTCCGCGGGCGGTCTTCTGGGACTCGATGGTCTCGGCAACGATCTCGGCGACTTCCTCCAGGTATCCGCCCTTGGAGGCGGGCAGGAGAAAGCTCAGGATGGAGGCCGCGCCGCGGAACGCGTACATGTTGGCCTCGATTGCGCGACGCCTGTTGTCGACGCGCAGCTTGTCCACTTCCTGTTGCAACTGGTCGATGGCTCCAGCCGATGCCCGAGAGGTGATCGTCGCGTCGAGGTTGGTGCGCGTCAGCGTGTTGTTCCAGTTCTGCTGGCATTCGTCGTGAACGAGGTAGACTCCTTCGACCGACACACGCGAGATGCGAAGCACGAACAGCACGACCCCCGTGATGATCTTGGCCGGGTTGGGAATGTTGTAGCCGATGTCGGCGTTGATGATCTCGAAGACTCCCTCGGCGATCAGCTCGGGTACCTTGAGGCCGGTGACCGCACCGATCCCGCCGCCGTCTCCAGGGCAGCCTCCGCATCCCTCCGGAGAATCGCCGCAGTTGGCGGCGCTCGGCGGGTCTCCTGCGCGCGCAACCGAGCGCATGCGGGACCGCACGAGCGTGCTGCGTACGTTGGTCGGGATGTCCCACCAGCCAGGGTAGCCGCGCAGAGCTGCTCCGATGGACTCGAGCTGCGCCGGCTCGATCCCCTCGATGTCGGCGCGTGCCTGCGCGAGCGCCTCGAACTGGGCGGGCGCCCGCTCGTCCGACTCGTAGAGGTACGGCTGGAGGTCGGCCATCTGGTCGACGAACACGAGCAGAGCACTGCGCAAAATCTCCGGATCCGGCTGCGCAGCATGTGAGATCGACGAAGAGGCTGACAGCGAAACGATCAACGCCGCCACGCACGTCACGAGAAAACGACTGGGCAAAACCATTGTCTTGTTCATGTTCCTTTCCTATCGGATGCGGCGGCGGGCCATGGCAGGGTTGTCGGAGACCGCAACCCGGTAAGCCGAACGATACAGCTCATACGCCTCGACCCACTTTTCGGACCCGTAGTTGACGTCTCCGCCGTTCAGGTAGCGGCGGGCGTCGTCCATGGGATCCCCAGGCGACTGCAGTTCGTCGATCGATTCGACCACCAGTGCGCGCACGACTTCGAGGTAGCCGCCGTGCTGGGCGGGAAGCTGGAACAGCGAGAGGGCGGTGCGGGACGAATCCCCGATCATGTTCGCCTCGACGTCGAAACGAATGGCCTCGGCCTGGAAGTCCTTGATGGACTGAAGAAGGGCCGCAACGGCGGATGCCGACGCGCGCGATGTCACCGTGTCGTCGAGGTTGAAACCGGTGACCCGATTGCGGTACTGCGCCTCGCAATCGTTGCTGATGGCATTGGCGCCGGCGATGCTGAGCTCGATCATCTTGACGGCGTACATCGCAATTCCGAGGATGATCTTGGGCGGGCTCGGAGTGCGGATGCATCCGCCGATGATGGGAACAGGGATCTCCCAACCATCCGAAAGGACCGTCCACACGGCTTCCAATCCGAGCACGACCGCGCCGGTGATGATCTCGTCCTTGACGCCCATCGCCGTCTGGCTCGGGCAGTCGTCGCAAGTGGGAATCTGCCCGGAGTCGTCGGCACAAAGCGCGCCGTTGGCCTTGATGCCGATCGTCTCCCTCGACGCGGTTCGACCGGCGAGCGTCAGTCGGCTCCGCAACTGCGCCGGCACCTCCCATGCCTCCGGATTGCGAGCCATCGCCTCTTGAAGCGGCGCGAGGTCCTCGGTTGTGGCTTCGTGCAGCATCTCCCTCGCGCGCGACAGCGATTCGAATGCCGTTGCCGTGTTCTGGTCGATGCTGCGGGCCTGAGAGCCCAGCGCGCTCAACTCATCCAGGAAAATTCCGAAGTCCCCCCGGAACTCTTCGAGCTGAGCGGTTGTCGCCGCTTCCGCGCGGCCCGACATGGCCAGCACGCACAGCAGCGCTGCCGCACAGCGGGCGGCCGGCATTCTCCAGGTTCCCGCGGCGCAGCTTCGCGTGCGCGACTGCAACCTGGTCGTAAAACTCGTTTTCATCTCTGTTCCTCCGGATCGGACCAATTCGTGGTTGCGGCCAGGCCGAAATGCCTGGCCAGGAAGTCGAGCATCTCGGTCAGCGATCCGAACGGCTCGCTCTGGCCGGAGTGCAGATGCTCGATGCGGCCACTCACGACGTGTTCGTCCACGCGGCTGCCGCCTCGAATCTGGACCAGGAAGCTGTCTTCGGGGTCGATACCGCCGCTCGCGCTGGGAGCGGCGAGAGCGTCTCTCGTCGCATCACGGCCTTTTGTCGTGCTCACGGCGGGGACCGTACGCGCCACGGGTGCTGCGTGTCTTGAGGAAGTTCTGGAATTGTCGTGGAAGTTTCCCACCCGGTCGGTAACGGACGATGCAACCTGCGGCGGAATGTCGGCAGACGGCATGGCTTCCTCGCGCCGCGTTCAGTAAGAGCCCCCCGTGTCGTCCCCCGCTCACGCGCCCGCCCGCCTCAGTTTCGCCGGTTTCGTCTTCGATCCGGCCAATGCCCGCCTCGAGCACGCGGGCAAGCACATCGCGATGCGCCCCAAGATGGTCGCGCTGCTGGTGGAACTGACGGCACGTGCCGGCGAACTCGTCGACAAGGACGAGCTCATGCGCGTGGTCTGGCCCGAAGCCGTTGTCACTGATTCGGTTCTCGCCGGCGCGGTCCGGGATCTTCGCCGCATCCTCGGCGACGATCCGAGGCGTGCGCGCGTCATCGAAACCGTCCACCGCCGCGGTTACCGCTTCATCGCGACCTTCGAGACGACGGGCAGCGCGACGTCGCGCCGCCCGGCCCCAGCTCTGCCGATCGCGGAGCCGGCACTCATCGGTCGCAAGGCGGAACTCGAGACGCTGGGCGGATGGCTCGAGACGGCGCTGCGGGGCGAGCGCGTTCTCGGCTTCGTGGTGGGCGAAGCCGGGATGGGCAAGACGACGCTCGTGAACGCCTTCTGTGAACGCGCCGCAGCGGTCGATCCGAACCTGCGCATCGGCATCGGCAACGGCGTCGAGTGGACCAGCGACGCCGACACCACGGCCGATCCCTACGTGCCGATCATCGAAGCACTTGGCCGCGCGTGCGCCGTCGCGGACGCCGACGCAACCATCGCGGCCCTGCGTCGTTACGCCCCTTCCTGGCTGCCTCTGCTGCCGGGCGTGCTCGAGCCCGGCGAAGCGGAAGCCCAGCGTGCGAGATCAGGGCGCACCACGCGCGAGCGGCTCGCGCTCGAACTGAGCGGGTTTCTCGAATCGCTGCCCGAACCGCTGCTGCTGCTGCTCGAGGACCTGCACTGGAGCGACGCCTCGACGGTCGATCTTCTGACGGCTGTCGCGCGGCGCTCCCTGCGTGCGCCGCTGCTCATCCTGGCTACCTATCGCGCGGCCGGCGCGGCCGTGCGCAGGCATCCGGTGCGGGCGGCGCATCAGGCCCTCGCCGCGCGCGGCCTTTGCCGTGACTTCTGGCTGAAGCCGTTCGGCGCTGGCGACGTCGAGTCGTGCATCGTGCGGCGGTGGCCTGCGTTCGACCCTGCCGCGGCCGGATTCGTCGCCCAAGTGGTCCTTGCGAAGACCGACGGCAACCCACTCTTCGTGACGAGCGTCGTGGGTATGCTCGAGCCCGAACGTTTCAAGCCGGACCGTCTGGACGCTGCCGCGGCGGAGCTCCGCGTCGGAATCCCGCCCGGCCTCGCCCAGATGATCGACGCCGAGATGGGCCGGCTCCGTGATGCGGACCGCAAGCTGCTCGAGGCGGGAAGCCTTTCGGGCACGCGCTTCTCGGCCGAGACCGTGGCGGCGGTGACGGGCGTGGACGTGCTGGCGGCCGAAGCCAGGCTCGATGCTCTGGCGGGAAGCTCGGGCTCGGTTTGCTCGCACGGCGAGGAGCTTTGGCCCGACGGCACGATCGCGTCGATGTACACGTTTGCCCACGCTCTCTACGGCGACGTGCTGCGTAGTCGCGTCTCCGCAGCCGGTCGCCGGCACGGGCATCGCAAGATCGCAGGCCGGCTCTGCGCGGCATGGCGCGGCAAGGAACACGAGATCGCCGCCGAACTCGCCTTTCACTTGCACGCTGCGGGCTTGCCGGAAGAAGCTGTGCCGCATGTCGAGTCAGCGGCGACGGCGGCATTCCTTCTCGGCGGGCACGCCGAGGCGGCCGGCTTTCTCGAGCGTGGGATCGACGCGCTGGAAACGCTGCCGCCGACACCCGAGCGGCGGCGCATCGCACTGAGGATGACGATGACGCTGGGGCAGATCCGCCAGGCCCCGGACGGTTTCAACGCGCAGAAAGCCGAAGCAGCCTACGTGCGCGCGCTCGAGCTCGCCGAATTGCTCGACGCTCCGGCGGAGACTGTCGTCCCGATACTGGCGCTGACCAGCGTGCACGTAGCGCAGGGGCGCCTCGCCGAGGCCGGGCGGGATGCCGAGCGCGCGGCGCTACTCATCGAACGCTTCCCCGCGCCCCCGCTCCAGTTCCTTGGCAACGTTGCAATCGCGCAGGTCCGTCATCACACGGCCAGGCTCGACGACGCGCGTCTCATGCTGGAGCATGCGGTCGCCTTCAACGGCTCGGCGTACCCGACCTTTCTCAACCTCCGCATCCACGCTCTGAACTATCTTGGTCTCACGCTCGCCCATCTCGGTCTCCCGGATTCGGCGCGCCGACGCGCGGTCGAGGCGATGTCGATCGCGACGGAGGCAGGGCTCGCCTTCGACCGGGCAAGCGCAGCCGCCTTCGCTTGCTTCGCTGCGATGACGGTTCGCGAGCGTGCGACGCTCGAGACCGCCGGCAACGAGGCTGAGAGGCTCGGGCGCGAGTATGGCTTCGGTCTTCCGGCCACGATCGGCATGTTCACGCGCGGCCTCCTCCAGGCCATGGATGGGAATCTCGACGAAGGCGTCGCAACCATGATGGGCGCGATCCGGCTCTACGAGCAGAACGGCAACGTGCTGGTCGTGCCGGGCATGATGTCGGTGGTGGCGAACGTCCATCTCGCCGCAGGCGACATGGTGCGGGCGCGGAGCCTTGCCGAGAACGCGAGAGCCTGGATGGACCACACGGGCGACGCGCGCTTTCGTCCGGAGTTCATGCGGATCGACGCGCAATGCGCGCTGCTCGACGGCGACCTTGCCACGGCCCGTGAGGGCTTCGAGGCGGCGGTCGGCCTTGCACGCTCGAGTGGACTTCGCTGGCAGGAACTGCGCGCAGCGATCGGCCTCGCCGGCATGCTTCGATCCGCGCAAGACGTCCCCGGTGCGTGCCGGGTTCTCCAACCAGTGGTCGCCGCGATCGAGGAAGGTCACGAACTCGAGGACTATCGCGATGCCTGCGTTCTGCTCGGTGAGCTTGGAAGCTAGTGGAGCACCTTGGACTTGAACTCCCGTCCGCCCTTGGACCAGTTCGCTTCGAGGAACGGCACGCGCCATTCGCGGTCGGCTGCGTCTTTCACGAGGAACACGAAGATGCCGGTGCGCTTCTCGCGAAACTGTTTTGTCCAGTCCACCAGGCTGTTCTCGAATGAGAACTCCGCCTCGTCCGGCCCCGAAGTGTAGTAGTTGTACGTGACGTCGGGGCCCTGGATCACGC
>JBHEOD010000168.1:538-6576 GCA_046261745.1 Binatia bacterium | reverse complement strand
GGTCAGCGACGCTTCGAGCTACACGAGCGGCTCCACGTTGGTCGTCGACGGCGGGATGAACATCTGATCGCCGGAAATCAGGGGCAACCGCGGTCGACCTCGGACGCGACACGTGGAACCCTGCGCCCATGACCGAATCTCCTGTCGCGGCCGTCCTTTTCGATTTCGGCGGCGTCTTCACCGAATCGCCCTTCGCAGCGGCCAGGGCCTTCGCCATCTCGGCCGGCGTCGATCCGGCCGTCATGCTCGACACCGTGTTCGGGCCTTACGACAGCGACTCCGACCACCCCTGGCATCGGCTCGAACGCGGCGAGATCCTGCTCGGCGACGCACGCTCGGAGATCCTGCGCATCGGCGAAAGCCGCGGCTTCGAGTCCGACCTGTTCCGCGTGCTCGCAGCGCTCGGGCATTCAGGCGGCCCGCGCGTCGAGTTCCTGCAACGTGCCCGCGAGCTGCGCGCGCGCGGCATCGCCAGTGCGATCGTCACCAACAACGTGCGCGAGTTTCGCGATGCGTGGCGTTCGATGATCCCGATCGACGAGCTCTTCGATATCGTCGTCGACTCCTGCGAGGTGGGCGTGCGCAAACCCGACCCGCGCATCTTCCAGAAGGCCCTCGAGTTGCTCGGCGACATTCCCGCGTCGCAGGCGGTGTTCCTCGACGACTACGAGGGTAACGTGAAGGCCGCGCGCTCGATCGGCCTGCACGGAATCGTCGTCGACCCCGATCCCACCGAAGCCCTTGCCCGGTTCGACCAGCTCCTCGGCATGAAGCGGGCCTAGGAGCCTGACCCAAGACTCGCTCCCGTCGCTGCGAAGCCGATCGTCGGCGCCTGGCGATCGGCGCGCTCCTCGCAAGACGCTGCGAGTATTGCTCGTCGCGCGCCGACCGCCAGCCTTGACGCTCGACTCCGCAGCGCGGTCCGGAGTCTTGGGTCAGGCTCCTGGCAGAAGGTTCAGGCGTGGCCGAGATTGTCGGAGTAGCCGGCCAGGCCGACTTCGCTGGCCAGCGCGGAGACGTTCTTGATCCAGACGTAGCCGTTGCCGGTTTCGACCAGGTCGAGCTTCTTCCAGTGCTGCAGGATCTTGTTGACGGTCTCTCGTGAGGCGGTGATGCTCGACGCCAGCTCGCGCTGGGGCAGGCGGTGCAGCACACGCAGGCCGTCGCCGCTCGATTCGCTGTTCACCTTGGCGAAGTCGAGGAGGCAGCGGAACAGCCGGGCCGGCGGCGGAAGGAAGGCCGAGCGCTCGGCCATGTCGGTGGTCGCGCGCAGTTTTCCGCAGACGATGCCGAGCACGCGGAACAGCACGTCGGTTCGCACCCGCAGGAAGGCCAGCACGGCCTCGCGGTCGAGGCTCAGCATCGTGACATTGGTGAGCGCCACGCAGTCGGCCGAGCGTTCGCGGCCGTCGAGCACCGAGAGCTCGCCGAAGACCTGCCCGCGTTCGACGATGCTCAGCAAAAGCTCGGTGTTGCGGGTGGAGGTGGCGATGATCTTCACGCGGCCCGAAACCACGATCAGCATCGTGCTGCCCGGATCTCCGCGCTTGAGCAGGACGGTGTCGGCCTTGGCACGCACGATGTGCACAGCTTCGACCAGCGGGGCCACCTCGGCGTCCTGCAGTCCGCGAAATAGCAGGGAGTGACGCAGCAGCGTGCAGATCTCGCGTCGGCTTGGTTCAGACATCACGCGGCTCCTCTCGGTGGCGCGCGTCGCAACCACCGGCGTTAGATACGGGAAATCCCCAGGTCTGCAAAGGGAAGTCGGGCCATCCTTGCAGAGAAGGCTTTTGAACATGATGGTTTGAAGCAAGCGCGACCGGCGGCTATTGGGAAAGATTGTCAGGGGGAACGATGATCCATAAGCAAAGCGGACTGTTCGTCGCGGGATGCCTCGTCGCGACGGTCCTCGGCGGCTGCCTCGGAGACGAGGGGCGCTCGAAGAATTTCGACGGTCCGTGGGTCCGTCACACGATCGACGACAGCCTGCGCGGTGCCGATGGCGTGCGCGTGGCGGATGTCAACGCAGACGGCCTTCCCGACGTGACGACGGGTTGGGAGGAGGCCGCTGTCACGCGTGCCTACCTGCACCCGGGCCTGGACGCGGTCACCGAGCCGTGGCCGGCGGTTACCGTGGGCGACACGCCCAACGTCGAGGATGCCGTCTGGGCGGACGTCGACGGCGACGGCCAAACGGATGTCGTCAGTTCCCTCGAGGGACAGGCCCAGGTCATGACGGTGAGCTTTGCCCCGGAAGACCCCGCCGACTTCCTCGATCCGGCCGCGTGGACGACCGAGCCGATCCCCGCTACCGCGGGCCGCCGATGGATGTTCGCGTTGCCGATGGACGTGGACGGAAACGGCCGCATCGATCTCGTGGTGGGCGGAAAGAGGGCAAACGCCATCCTGGGTTGGCTCGAATCCCCGGCCGATCCCCGCGACCTGTCGGCCTGGACGCTGCACGAGATCTCGCCGGCCGGCTGGGTGATGTCGATCGACGCGGTGGACATGAACGGCGACGGCCTTCTCGACCTGCTCGTGAGCGATCACGGAACCGAGTCCATCCACGGCGTCTACTGGTTCGAGCAGCCCTCGGATCCGCTGGCGCTGCGCGGCCGTTGGACGCCGCGTCTCATCGGCGCACGTCGTCGCAGCCCGGCCTTCGTAGCGCCGGTGCTGGGTGACGATGCGAAGCTTCGGGGAGTGGTGGTGCCGAGCGGCAAGGCACGCCTGACGCTGTTCGAGCGGGAGTCGAACGCAGGCGACCTCTGGAGCATCCACGCCATTGCGTATCCCGCGCTGCTGGGTTCCCCCAAGGCAGCGGCGGTCGGCGACATCGACGAGGACGGCGTCCTGGACGTGGTGCTGTCCTGCACCAATCTTATCGGCCGGGAGGACGGCATCGTGTGGTTTCCCGGCGGCGCCGAGCCTCAGGACATTGCGCCGGAGAAGCTGCCGCTCAGCGGCGCGCAGGGCGAGAAGTTCGACCGGGTCGAATTGCTCGACCTCGACGGCGACGGGGACCTCGACGTGCTGACCACCGAGGAACTGCAGAAGTTCGGCGTCGTCTGGTACGAGAATCCGTTGCGCTCGCCGCGCGAGGATTAGTCAGGCTGCCACCTTGCGTCCGCCCACCAGGCGCACTTCGCGGTTCTGCACGCGGTAGATGCGGTCGGCGATGTCGATGATCGCACCGTGGTGGCAGATGGCCAGGATCGTCAGTCCGCCGCGAAGCTGGAGCAGCGTCTCGGCGACTTCCTTTTCGGTGGCAGGGTCGAGCGCGGTGGTGGCCTCGTCGAGGATCAGCAGGCGCGGCCGGCGCACCAGCGCGCGGGCGAGCGCGAGGCGCTGGCGCTGTCCGCCCGAAACCCTGAGCCCCCGCTCTCCCACCATGGTTGCCGAACCTTCGGGAAGCATGGCCATGAAGCCGCTCGCGCCCGCGTCTCGCAGCGCGCGCTCGATTTCATCGTCGCTGACCTCGGGGTCGCTCAGCGAAACGTTGTGCGCGATCGTGTCGTGCAGCATCAGCGTCTCCTGCGGCACGTAGCCGATCTTGCTTCTCCACGAGCGGCGGTCGATGTCGCGCAGGTCGATGCCGTCGATCAGCACGCGTCCCTTGGTGGGTTCGATCAGGCCGATCACGAGGTCGGCCAGCGTGGTCTTGCCGGATCCGGACGGACCCATGAACACGGTGATCTCTCCGGTCGGAATCGTGAACGACGCGCCGGCGATCTGCTGGTTCTCCTCGTTGTATTCGAAGTCGACGTCTTCGAATCGGATCTCGTTCTCGAGCAGCGGCGGTTCGCTTCCGGTGGCCACCTCGGCGTGGGCCTCGGCCTTCTCGATGGTTTCGCGCACGTGCCAATAGGCCGATTCGCGTGCGACGAGACGCTGGAACTCCTTCTGCACCTTGCTGAAGCGGTTGAGGATCTGCGCGGCCAGGAAGGCCAGCATCGCCAGTGACGAAAGGGGCAGCTCCATCAGCGCGATGGCCGTGTAGAGTCCGATCGTCAGCAGCGCGAACGTGATCGGGTCCTGCACCGCTTCCATCGTCGCCCGGCTCATCACCTCGTGCTTGATGGCGCGGTTGAGGTCGGCGGTCTCGCGCTCGAGGATCGGCTGGATGAGCGACTCGCGCGCCATCGCCTTGATCGGCTTGACGGCCTGCAGCGTGTCAACAAGGCGCGAGAGCAGCGCGCGCGACAGCCGCACCTGGCGGATGCCGGCGTCGCCGGTCATCGTGATGAGGCGATTGAGAATGCGCGCGGTGATGCCGCCGGCGAGCACGGCGACGAGCGTGGCCTGCCACGAGATGAGCAATGCCGCGCACGCGTAGATGGTCGTCTGGATGGCCACCGCAACGATCGTCGTGGCCTTGGAATACGCCTCCGACGCCTGCATGGCTTCGAGCGCGATCGCGTTCGAGACCTCCCCGAGCGGCTGGTGCACGTAATACGTCCAGCGCGCCTTGAGCAGCGCGCGGATCAGCCCCAGCCGCAGATCGTTCGACATGTACGCGACGGCGTAACCGGACTGGCGGCCTGCGATCAGCGTGAGTGCGGCGCGCAGCACGAGCGCGCCCATGATCATCATGAGATGCGTCTGCATCGTCGGTTCGATGCCGAGCGTGGTGAACACGCCGAGCATGATTCCCTCGAGGCTCGACGGCTCCGCCGGCGGCCCGTCCGCATCGCGCGACGCCATCTGGAGCAGCGGCAGCAGGCCCGAGATGCCGATGCCTTCGGCCAGGCCGGCCAGCACGAGGCAGACCAGCGCGATCAGCGATTGACGCGGATACGCCCGGGCGAACGCAACGAAGATCCGCATGGCGAGTGGGTCAGACGTCGATGCGACGCGCGGCGGCACCGACGACGAGCTTCGGGAACAGGATCGGCTCGATCCGCTGCATCAGCACGCTCTCGGCCTGCTCCACGTCGGCGGGGTAGTCCACCTCGGCGCACGCGAGGTCCTCGATCGGCGCGGTGCCGACGTGTCCTTCGCCTGCGAGATGGCTGACGGCCGACAGGTACCACATGCGGTGGCTGTTCGGCCGAGCCGCGAAGTCGACGATCGTGTCGTGCATGCGGCGCGCACCGTCGCCGCGATAGGCGGAAAGGCCGATCGCCTCGGCGCTCACCTGGTCCATCGGGATCGTCTTGGCCACCTGGCGCACGAGGCCGTCCACGACGGACACTTTCATGTCATCGACGTCGTAGGTGGTCTTGATCGTGACGGCGATGGAGATGGGCGAAGTGCGAGAGCGCAGGAGCTCGGTGACGATGGCGGGCTCGAAGAGCGTATCGCCGTTGACGATCATGAAGTCGGTGGTCATCTCGGCGCGTGCGGCCCAGCAGCTCATCAGGTTGTCGGACGTCGCGAAGTCGGGATTGTAAAGCGTGCGTACACGGAGTCGGCCGTGATCCTGGTAGAACGGATTCTCGAGCTCGGCTTCCACCTGGTCGGCGCCGAAACCGGTCACGACCACCACCTCGTCCACGCCGGCCGCGGCGAGGGACAGCACCTGCCACTGCAGCAGCGGTCGTCCCGCCAGTGGGAGCAGGCATTTCGGAGCGGACTCCGTGAGGGCGCCGAGGCGGCGTCCCTGGCCCGCGCTCAGCAGTAGCACTTTCATCTTCTGTTTCGAGCCTCCAGGCGCTGGGTGCGGCCCTGTCGTTTCATACGAATGCGCCGGAAGCCAGTGGCCGGACGCCGGCCGGCTGGCCCATTGCACTTCTGCGTTTCTGACCTGGGGCCGAGCGCCGGGGCGATGGGGCCGCGGAAACCGCGTCAGAGGAAAGGCTGGGCCAGCGGGGAGGACAGGTCGTCCGTGGTCGGTGCCTGAAGCCACGGCCTCAGTCCGCCTTCGGCGAGCCGCCGGCGGATGCCCACCGCCAGGCGTCCGAGCAGAAAGAGAGTGCACAGCACCGTCCAGGCGGCCACCGCGCCAAGGCCGACAGCGGGCAGGCCGAGCAGCGCGAAAACGGTCAGGAAGATCAGGTTTGGATTACGGCGCGCAATGATCAGGCGGAACCATGAAT
>JBHEOD010000168.1:0-272 GCA_046261745.1 Binatia bacterium | reverse complement strand
CTCGAGCAGCAGCACGCGGTCGATGCCGAAGCTCCCCTCCGGAAGGCCGTAGGCCCACGCCACGTACCAGACCGGCGGGCCGACGATGTCGATCCCGTGATCGAAGAAGTTGCCGAACGTCGTCGAGGTGACCGTCACGCGGGCAAGCTTGCCGTCGACGGTGTCGAGGAACGTCATGATCCAGGCGGCGATCAGGCCCGGCCCGAACCAGCCAATCGAGAACAGCCACATCGCCAGCAGCACGAAGCCGAGGCTGAGCAGGGTGACCATGT
>JBHEOD010000167.1:0-6635 GCA_046261745.1 Binatia bacterium | reverse complement strand
CCGTGACGGCCGAGGACGACGAGCAGCGCCAGGTGGAAGTCGACATCGCCGCGATGCCGGCGGACGTCATCGACAAGTTCGCGTGGGAATCGATCGGCGTCGAAGTAGCCATGGCGCGCGAGATGGTGGCCGTTCGCCGCGTCAGGCCGGGCAGCGCCGCCGAGGAAATCGGCTTCGTACCCGGCGACGTGCTGGCAGCCATCGGCGGGCGCGAGATCTCCGGAGTCGACGGCTTCCGAAAGGAAGTCGGCGCGGCGCGCAGCAGCAGCAGCGTCCTCGTCTCCGTGGTGCGCGGGCGCCGCCTCTATCGCGTGGTGGTGCCGCTGACGTCGGCGCGCCGTCAAGGCTCACGCGAAGGCCCGCGCCGGTGAGCGCCGGCGCACAGAGACGGCCGCCTTCCCTGGCCCAACGCCTTGCGGTCAACGTGCCGATCGCCGTCGGGCTCGTACTGCTCATCCTGCTGCAATTCGGGGTTGTCCAGACGCTGCGCGTCTCTTCGGTCAACATGGTTCCGACACTCGCTCCCGACGATCACGTGATGGTTCGGGCGTATGGCAGCGAACCTGCGCTGGGAGACGTCGTCGTCTACCGCTCCCCGTTCGACTACGATCATCTCCAGCTCGGTCGCATCGTCGCCGTGGAGGGCGAGCAGGTGGAACTTGCCGAGAACGGCCTGCACCTGGACGGCCGCGCGGCGGCCACGCAGCCGGCGTCGTCGTGCGAGAGCGCGGCCTGCGAGGCGACGGAAAACCTGATCGCCGTCGAGACCGTGGGCGGGCGCAGCTTTTACACGCGCCGCGCGGACGGGCTCTCGTCCCTGATGTTCGACGCAACCGTCGTGCCGCCCGGCCACGTCTTCGTCCTCAGCGACAACCGCGTGGACGAGCGCGATTCACGCATCTATGGTGCCATTCCGCACGGCGCCATCGTCGGCGTGCTCTCCTTCGTCTACTATGCGTTCGACGAGACGGGCATCCGCTGGGACCGCATGAATCGGCCGGTCTCCTGACCGGCGCCTGCCGACCGAAGTATGCAATGCAGCACCACGACCTGATGGCCGCAGGAATGCCGGCGACCGCCTACGCCGCGCAAGTCTACCGGCTGCAATGAGCTCGGCGTCCCATGCGGCCCTGGTGGCCACCGGCATCTTCCTGTCTCGCGTGGCCGGCCTCGTGCGCCAGCGCGTATTCGCGCACTATTTCGGCCAGTCCGAAGCCGGCGACGCCTTCAACGCCGCCTTCCGGATTCCCAACTTCCTGCAGAACCTCTTCGGCGAGGGCGTGCTGTCGGCCTCGTTCATCCCGGTCTACTCGAAGCTGCTTGCGGCCGGCGACGAGGCCGGCGCGCGGCGCGTGGCCGGGGTGGTCGGAACGCTGCTTGCGCTCGCCACCTCGCTGCTGGTGCTGGCGGGCGTGCTTGCGACGCCGCTGCTGGTCGACCTGATTGCACCGGGCTTCGGCGACAGCCGGCGCGAACTGACCGTCCGGCTCGTGCGCATCCTTTTCCCGGGTACAGGCCTGCTGGTGCTGTCGGCGTGGTGCCTCGGAATCCTCAACAGTCATCGCCGCTTCTTCCTGTCGTACACCGCACCGGTGACGTGGAGCGCGGCCATGATCGCGGCCATGCTGTACTTCGGCGGATTCGTCCGGGCCGACGACCTCGCCGTGAAGCTGGCCTGGGCTTCGGTGATCGGAGCCGGCCTGCAGTTCCTGGTGCAGGTTCCGGTGGTGCGGCGCCTCGCACGCGGCGTTCGGCCCTCTCTCGATCTTCGCAGCGAGGGATCGCGAACGGTGGTGCGAACCTTCGGCCCGGTATTCGTCGGACGCGGTGTGGCCCAGATCAGCGGGTACGTCGACTCCATGCTTGCGAGCCTGCTGCCGATCGGCGCGGTCACGGCGCTCGCCAATGCGCAAACCCTCTACACGCTTCCCGTCAGCCTCTTCGGCATGGCGGTGTCGGCATCCGAACTGCCGGCGATGTCGAGTCTCGTCGGCAACCAGGAACAGGTGGCCGGCGCGCTGCGCGTGCGCCTGCAGTCGGGACTCGGCCGTGTCGCATTTTTCATCGTGCCGTCGGCGATGGCCTTCCTCGCGTTCGGCGACGTGATTGCGGCCGGGCTGTTCCAGACCGGACGCTTCACGGCCGAGGACGCCGTGTGGGTCTGGGGAATCCTGGCCGGTTCGTCGGTGGGGCTGCTGGCGTCGACGCTCGGCCGGCTCTACGCGTCCGCCTACTACGCGCTGCACGACACGGGCACGCCGCTTCGCTACGCGACGACTCGCGTGCTGCTCGGCACCACGCTCGGCTACTTCGCGTCGCTGCACCTGCCGCTTGCCGTCGGCGTCGATCCGAAGTGGGGCGTCGCGTTCCTCACCGCGTCGTCGGGCCTGGCGGCGTGGGTGGAGTTCACGCTGCTGCGGCGCACGATGAATGCTCGTATCGGGCGGACCGGCCTCGTGCCGTCGCACCTGCTCACCCTGTGGGGAGCAGCGGCTTGCGCCGCCGTGGCGGGTATCGCGGCACGCCAGCTGGCGGGTGACGGCCTGCACCCGGTGCCGCTCGCGGCCGTCGTGCTCGCGCCGTACGGCGGCGTCTACCTCGCCGTCACCTGGACGGCGGGCATGCCGGAAGCGCGAGGGCTGCTGCGGCGCTTTGCTCGACGACCTGCTGAGTAGACGGCGGCGACGCGTGGCGCTTTGCGCGACGACCTGCCGAGTAGACGGCGGCAACGCGCGGACGGCTTCGCGGCTGTTCCTGCGCCTTGCATCGCGTCGGGCCGTGGTTGCCTAATCCGGCCATGCTTGCCGGACACTACGCTCCCGCGTTCCTTGCCAAGGCGGCGTCTCCGCGGACGCCGCTGTGGATGCTGCTGCTGGCCGCGCAGTTTGTCGATGTGCTGTGGGTGACCGCCGTTCTCACCGGCATCGAACACGCGCGGCTCGATCCTTCCCTGCCGTCCAATCCGCTCGACCTCTACCACATGCCTTGGACCCACAGCCTGCTCGCGTCGCTCGGCTGGTCCATCGTCGCCTTCTTCGCCGCGACACGAGTGTTCGGCCTTGCGACGATGCAGGCGGCGCTGGTGGCAGCCGTCGTCACGTCACACTGGTTTCTCGACCTGCTCGTGCATCGCCCCGACCTGACGCTGGCCGGCGGAAGTTCGAAGCTCGGAATGGGGATCTGGAACTATCCCGCCCCGGCGTGGGCGCTCGAAGTGGCGCTGGTAGTTGCCGGCGTCGCCGTGGCAATGCGTGCGTGCGCGCATTCGGATGTTTCGAGGCGCGCATGGCTGTGGCTCGGCGGCGGCCTCCTCGTGCTGCAGACTTCGGCATCGTTCGGCCCGATACCGCCGTCGCTGACGGCAATCGCGCTGAGCACGGTCGCCATTTACTTCATGGTCATCGCAGCCGGCGCGAAAGTGGACGCCGCGGCGCGCGGCTCCGGATCATGAACCGAAGAATTCCGGGCGTACGGCGTCCGCGATGATCAAACTGGACGCGGCCCGTCATTTGCCGAACTCCGACATGACCAGCGTCATGACCTCCGGGAACAGTTCCTGGGCCGACACGCGGAGCGGCTTCTCGCGTTCCTCGAGCTTGGCGACGAGCTTGCCGAGAATGCCGAAGTAGAGCTCGATTTCGCGCTGCCCGAGTTCGGGAAGGCGCTGGTCGAGCAGCTCGATGAAATGCTCGTGGACGTCGGCAATCTGGTCGAGAAGGTGGTCTTTCACTGCGACATCTTCGGTCATGACAAACTCCAGCGGGAGGGATCTTTCGCACCTTCGAACGCGTCGGCAATTCCACCAGCGACAAGTCTTTCCACCAACGTCAGGAGATCCTCAACAGCCGTCAGGCGATTCTCAAGCAGCCGTCAGGCGATTCTCAACAGCCCTCAGGCGATTCTCAACAGCCCTCAGGCGATTCTAAGGATCAGTTCGTCTATCTCGCGCAAGCCGAGCACGAAACTGCGCGGTCGGGCCATCGCCCGCGCGAGGGCCTTGCGGATGTTGGCCGCACGAAACGGCTCCCCCTCGCATTCGGCGGCCACGTCGTCGAGGGTGTGAAACGGCGCAATCAGGTCGCCGGTGACGCGCAGGCCCGTCAGGCGGTCGCCCCGCACACGCGCGGAACACTCGACGACTCCCAGCATCGAAACTGCCGCCGCCGTCAGCGCGCCCTTCTCGAGTGGGCCCGGCGTGAGGAGAAAGTCGCGTGCGGCGCTCTCATGCGCGAGCGTGACGCCGTGGTCGCTGGGTGCAAAGCCGTCGGCTGCCGAAGCCGTGGTCGCTCCGCCCGGTGCTGCCTCCACGACGGATCCGCTCACGTTCGCGTCACACGCAAAACTCCGGCTCGCGAACTCTGCGAATTTCGCTGCCCACTCCGCGTCGGCCAGCGCCGCCGTGCCGCTTTCCTCCAGCGACGTCGACGCGGCGAGAGCACCGCGATCCACGCCGGCGATCGAGTTCGGATCGAACGCGTCGAGCAGGGCCGGAAGGCCGTCGAAGGCGGGCGATTCGGCCACGTGCATTTCCACCACAGCGACACCGTCGCGCATGATCGTGAACGACGCATGGGCGATCGCACGACCGCCGACGGTGATGAGATCACGCCCAGGATAGAACGCGTCGATGCCGAGGCCGCGCAGCACGCCGAGCAACGGGCGAAGCGCCCGATTGAGAACCTGGTCCGGCCGCAGGGCCGCGCCCGTATCGGCGAGCCAGTCGACAAGCGGCAAGGTCATCGAAATGCAGACCACACCGGGACCGACCGGAACGATGCGTCCTCCGGAAAGGCGGCGGGAGAGGCCGTCGCGGCTTCCGTTCGCACCGGCTCGCGAACTATCGCCCCACGCACACGAGGCAGGGTCGGCGCGGTGAAAGCGGCCCAGCAGCAATCCCGAGTCGCGCCGTCGCCACACACGGGCTCGAGCAACGCCGTCGTGTGAGCAGCGCAGCATCGTCCACTGGTCGCGTGCGAACGTGGCGGCGGCGTCCTCGAACGCGCCGACTTCGACCTCCATGGATCGTGCTTTCATCGCGCGCGGACCGTTGCGCTAACCGCACAAAATGCCAAGCTGCTTTCCAGTGTTGCACCGCCGGCCACGAACGAGAATGCAGCGATGCTGAAACCGCTGAGATGGGTGATGCGCCTCGCGAGCATCGTGCTGCTGGCGGCGGTGGCTTGGTACTTCCTGCACGGCCCCGCCATCTCCGACGGCAGCTACCTCGTGATGGAGGTGTCCGGCGCGTACTCCGAGGGGAGGCCCGGCGGCCTCGTCCAGCGCCTCTTCGGGCAGGGCCGTTCCATCGGCCACATCACGGAAACACTGCGAAAGGTGCGCTACGACGGACGCATCGCGGGCGTGATCGTTCGCATCGGCGACGTTTCAATCGGCTGGGCGCAGGCCCACGAGATCCGCCATGCGCTCGCCTTGGTGAAAGCCCGCGGAAAGCGTGTGATCGCCGAGCTCGAAGTGGAACTCGAACCTGCCGCGGTCGAGACCTGGATCGCCTCGGTGGCCGATGCGTTCTACGTAATGCCCGGGGCGGCCCCGTTGCTGACCGGCCTGCAGGCACGCGCGATCTTTCTCGGCGGCGTATGGCCGAAGCTCGACGTGACGATGCAGGTAGAGAAGATCCGCGAGTACAAGACGGCCGGGGATGAGCTGTCGCGCGAAACGATGTCGCCGGCGCACCGCGAGATGCTCGACTCCCTTCTCGACGACATTCACCGCCAATTCGTCGCCACCGTCGCCACGGCGCGCAATCTCGGCGCCGAAGATCTCGAGGCGGCCATCGCCGGGGGAATGAGCCGTCCGGCTCAACTGGTCGCCGCCGGAATCGCAAACGCCGTGCGCAGCCACGAAGAGATCGTCGCCGAGCTCGGTCCGGTCTCCACCGTCACCGAACAGGTGTACGCCGGCGTGCGTCCGGGATCGCTCGGCATCGGCGACGGCCCTGCCATCGCCGTCGTTCATGCAAGCGGAGCGGTGAACAGCGGGCGGACGCGGCCGGGCGGCGCAAACATCGGCTCGCGTTCGATTGCCATCGCGCTCGAGCAGGCAGCGACCGATCCGGCCGTCAACGCCATCGTGCTGCGCGTGTCCAGCCCGGGCGGTTCCCCGGCGGCTTCCGACGAGATCTGGCTCGCCGTGCGGGAAGCGGCGAAGAAGAAACCGGTCATCGCTTCGCTCGGCGACGTGGCAGCCTCCGGCGGTTACTACGCCGCGTCGGCTGCCGATCGCATCGTGGCTTCGCCCGGAACGCTCACCGGCTCGATCGGAGTGGTGTTCTTCAAGCCCGACGTCAGCGGCCTGCTCGCGCGTGCCGGCGTGCACACCGAGACGTTGCAGCGCGGCCGCTACGCTCGCCTGCTCGATCTCGACAAGAGCCTCGACGGCGACGAGCTCGAAATGGTGCGCACGCAACTCGACGATATCTACCGCCTCTTCCTCGAGCGCGTTGCGACCGGCCGCAAGAAGAAGCCGGAGGACATCGACCGCGTCGGCGGTGGACGCGTGTGGACGGGGCAGCAGGCTCTCGAGCGCGGCCTCGTGGACGAGATCGGCACTCTTGACGACGCAGTGCGGGCGGCGGCCAACGCGGCAGGAATCCACGATGCCGACAAGGTCCACCT
>JBHEOD010000166.1:402-6637 GCA_046261745.1 Binatia bacterium | reverse complement strand
GGTCCACGCCGCTCTTGATGTTCCCTGCCACCAGGTCCGCATCGCCCTCGCACTCGCCGGAGCCGTTGTGGTAGCCCGCCGCGATGGCCTGGTCCGACGTCGTCGGCGTCAGCGTCACCGCGCCGTTGTTGGGCATCGTGCCCGTCGCCCCGAGGCCGGCCGTGCTGGTGAAGGTCTCGCCGGCGAGCACGTCGCCCACAGCCGCCGTGCCGGAGTTGGCGGTCGCGAGGTCGGCGTTGCAGTTTGCCAGGTTTCCGTTGCAAGTGCCCAGGTCGGCGTTGGTCGTGGACAGGTTCGTCCCACACGTCGTCAGGCTGCCGTTGCAGGTGCCGAGATCGCCGCTGCACGTCGTCAGGTCGTCGTTGCAGGTCACCACGTCCGACGGCAGCACTCCGCCACCGAGCGCGTCTTCGGCGCTGAAGATGCATGCGTCGAGGAAGTCCTGGATGCCCGACTCGTCGCCGGTGCTCGGGCACGCGCCCGCCGCCTTGGTTTCCAGCGACGACCACTTGGACGAATACTTTTCGCCGCACTTCAGCACGGAGGCGTCACGACGTGCCGTGTCCACTTCGCCGCCCTTGACGAACTTGGCCTGGGCCTTGTGCATGCAGGACGCGTACTTGCCGACGGTGCTGTTCTTGCCGGACTCGCAACTCTGGCCGGCCGTCGGTCCAGCCTGCGCAGCCAGCGGCCCTGCCGATCTACAAGGCCTCCTACGACCTGTGCCTGTGGTTCGAACAGGTGGTCCACGGGTTCTCGCGGACTTAATCGGTAGCGACCTGCGCGACGGCTCGCGCCGCGTGCTGCGCCTGATCATGAGGTCCCCCTGCCGCCATGACCCTTTACGGGGAAATGGCGAACGCCGGAGCCCCGCGCCGGGGCCGAGGCACAAGGGCTTCCTCCCCCGCTGCGGCGGGGCCGGGAGCCCGGGTCCGGACTTCGCGGCGGCGTTGGGCGACGCGAGTCGTCAACGATGCCGCGGACGCCGGGAACAAGTGCCGGGGGACACGCGTTCGAACAACCACTGGTCGTCCACGACGATCCAGGCCAATCCGAACAACGCGTGGAACGTGAACTTCAACAACGGCAACACGAACAACAACAAGACGAATGGCAACTACGTCCGTGCTGTCCGCGCCGGCTCATGAACGACGGTCCCCGCGCCGGCCGGGAGGGGGAGCAGCTCGGCCTGTTCCATGAGGACGGAAGGCCGGCGCTGCCTCCTCCCGCCGGCAACCTCACTGCCACCGGCCTCTACACCTTCGAGAACCTCTGGCGCGCCTACCGCGAGTGCCGCCGCTCCAAGCGCGGCACGCTCAACGCCCTGGCCTTCGAACGCGACGCCGAGGCCAACCTCTTCGAACTGCAGGACGACCTGCTCGCGCACCGATACCGCCCCGGGACGTCCATCTGCTTCGTGACCGACGGCCCCAAGCCCCGCGAGGTCTTCGCGGCCGACTTCCGCGACCGCATCGTCCATCACCTGCTGCTCGGCCGCATCGAGCCAGCCTTTGAGCGGCGCTTCATTCACGACAGCTACGCCTGCCGCAAGGGCAGGGGCGTGTTGGCCGCCAGCGACCGCCTGATGCAGTTCCTGCGCGAGGCCACCGCCAATGGGCATCGAGCGGCGTGGGCCATGAATCCGGCAAGCGCATGGGGCGAGCCGTCCCACCGCGGATCGATTTCATTCCATCCGTATCGTTGAGAACCGGCGTAGCCATGACGCGTGAATCGGCGCCGCAAGCTCATGCTCGTGGTGCTCCGCGGCGAACGCGATGCGGGCGTTCGCTTTACGGAACTCTGCGCGATGCTCGCCTGGCTGGGCTTTCGCGAGACGGTGCGCGGAAGCCATCACGTCTTCCGGCACCCGACGCTTCCGGAGAAAGTCAACTTGCAGCGGGACGGCGGGTTCGCCAAGGTTTATCAGGTGAGGCAGGTCCGCGGCATGCTGCTTCGAATTGCCGCGGCCGGGAGCGCCTCCGCAGGTAGCCGATGATGCCCTACGAGATCAACGTATGGTGGAGCGAAGCGGACCAGGTCTTCGTCGCCGAAGTTCCCGAGCTGCGCGGCTGCTCGGCCCACGGCCCGACCGAGGCCGACGCGATCGCGAACGTAAAAGACGCTGCTGCTCTATGGATCGACGTGGCGACCAAGGCCGGCGAGCCCGTTCCCCCTTCGCGCACCGTCCGGCACTGACTGTGCGTTTGTCCCGCAGCGTTTTCAGGAGCGCGCCGTCGTGCGGATCCGCCGTCGCCTCGCGAACGACCTGCTGCGGCACCCTTCTGGATCGGCTCGAAGCGGTGGTCGATATTCGGGAGTTGTGTGTCACGCGCGGCGGACTCCCGCGTCGTGCATTGGCGATGGTGCTCGAATGGGCAGTCGAGCACCGAGAAGAGTTGTTGGAGGACTGGGATTTATGCAGCCAACTGAAGACTCCAAAGCCGATCTCTCCGCTGGAGTAGTTCCGCGTCCCAGGCCGTTGGCCGCCTGGCGAGTTGTCGCCGTCGCACCTGTCCCGGAGATGCGGTTGCGTGTGACCTTCGCCGACGGCACGTCGGGAGAGGTGTGGATGAAGTCGTTCCTGGAGAGTCCACAGATCAGTGGGACGATCTTCGAGCCGCTTCGCAACGCGGAGAAATTTCTCGAAGTTTGCGTCGAACTGGGGGCCGTCATTTGGGCCAATGGCGCCGACCTTGCTCCGGATGCGATGTACGACGCGATTCGCTCTCACGGTCGGTGGGTTCTCGAGGCGTGAACGGTTCCACCGGGGCCTCCTCTGATTAGTGATTGACGTACTTCCAACATGGAAGAAGCCGGCCTCGACGCCGTGGCCCTCGCCCACACGGGCTAGCGCCGACTCGGGGCGTCCCTGCCAGGCGTAGAACCCCAGCAAGCTGCCCGACGACGACCACCCCGCCACATGACCTGCGCGAGCACGCACTATCACTCGGCCTGAACGGCCTCGTCCGGACCTGGGACGAACTCGGACGTGAGCCGTGGGTAGCGCGTCTCCTCGAGATCAAAAAGCCAGAGCGCGCCGCAAGAGCCCGATGCGCCGACTTCGTAGCGCCCGCATCAGGCGCTTCAAAGCCGATGGCCGACTTCGACAGTCGGCAGATTGCCCGCATCGCCAAACCCGGATCACGTATCGCAACTCGAATCAGCAGCGTCTATCGTGCCGCGCGGGGTTGGAGAAGTGATGAAGCAACTCGAACGAGTTCGATTGTTCATGCCAGCAGCCCTTGCCGCCGTGATCTTCGCCGCCGGCGGGCTGTCCGCGACCTGCCTGCCCACTTCGGCAGGCGAGGGGGATTTCCTCGCCACTGCGTTGCCGGGCGCGATCGCGCACGGACCGGACCTGGTGGAGAAGCTGACGAAGAAATGGGAGGCGCGCCACTCCGACTACAAACCTCGCACGAAGCATCTCCGCGAGGACGGCTCGCCAAAATACACCAACCGTCTCTTCCTCACGTCGAGCCCGTATCTGCTGCAGCACGCCCACAACCCGGTGAACTGGTACCCGTGGGGCGACGAAGCATTCGACAGGGCCAGCAAGCTCGGCAGGCCTGTGCTCCTCTCGGTGGGATACTCGACATGCCACTGGTGCCACGTGATGGAGGAGGAGTCCTTCGAGGACGAAGAGATCGCGCGATTCCTCAATGAGCACTACATTGCGATCAAGGTCGACCGCGAAGAGCGACCGGATGTCGACGCGATCTACATGAGCGCCGTGCAGGCGCTTACCGGCGGGGGCGGCTGGCCGATGACGGTGTGGCTCACGCCCGACCGCAAACCTTTCTATGGAGGTACGTACTTCCCCGCGCGAGACGGTGATCGCGGCACCCGTGTGGGCTTTCTGACGTTGCTCGCAAGTGTGGGCGAGGTGTACGCGAGAGACCCCGGCAAGGCTTTGGAGTCTTCGGCCTCTCTGACCGCCCACATCCGGCAGCGATTGGCTCCGCCGGCCGGTGCGGGAGACCTGCCCGGCATCGACGTTCTTCGCTTCGCGGCAGGGCACTACGAAAACCGTTTCGATGCGGCCTACGGCGGCACGAGCGGAGCGCCGAAGTTCCCGAGCAACCTGCCGATTCGGTTTCTGCTGCGCTACCACCGCCGCGGCGGTGGGCAAAAGGCACTCGAGATGGCCACGACAACCCTCGAGAAGATGGCGGCCGGCGGCATGTACGACCAGGTCGGCGGCGGCTTCCATCGCTACTCGACGGATGCGCGATGGCTCGTGCCGCATTTCGAAAAAATGCTCTATGACAACGCGCTGCTCGCCGTTGCATACCTGGAGGCGCACCAGGCCACGGGGCGAGAGGATTTTGCGCGCGTCGTGCGCGAGATCCTGAGGTACGTGGAGCGCGAAATGACGTCGCCCGACGGCGCGTTCTATTCCGCCACCGACGCGGACAGTCTTACGCCTTCCGGTCACCGCGAGGAGGGATGGTTCTTCACCTGGACTCCCGCTGAGGTCGATGCCGTGCTCGACGCGGAGCAGGCGCGAGTGGTGAAGGCGTACTATGCGGTGACCGACGGCGGGAACTTCGAAGGACGCAACATCCTGAATACGCCGCAACGGCTGGATGAAGTTGCGAACCAGCTGAAGCTTTCACCAGAGCGAATGCGCGAACTCCTCGAGGCAGCCAAGGCGAGGCTCTATCAGGCGCGGACGAAACGTCCCGCACCGCTACGCGACGACAAGATCCTCGTGGCCTGGAATGGCCTGATGATTTCGGCATACGCCAGGGCAGCGGAGACGCTGAACGAGCCTCGCTACGCCGCGATCGCCGAACGGGCCGCCGGCTTCGTCCTCGGCAATATGCGCGCGAACGGGCGGCTCCTGCGCAGCCACAAAGACGGCGCCGCGCAGCACAACGCCTATCTCGACGACTACGCTTTCTTCATAGCCGCGCTCCTCGACCTCTACGAAACGACCGGCGACACGCGCTGGCTGAGGGAAGCTGTCGCGCTCGACGACGTTCTGGCGCGTCACTACGAGGATGAACAAGGCGGCGGCTTCTTCATGACCAGCGACGACCACGAAGAGCTGCTCGCGCGCGAGAAACCCGGCTATGACGGCGCTGAGCCATCGGGCAACTCGGTGCAAGCCCTCAACCTCCTGCGTCTCCACGAGTTGACGACCAACGACGCGTACCGCAAGCGCGCCGAACGAACGCTGAAGGCCTTCGGAACCATTCTCGGCCGTGCACCCGCCGCGCTCTCGGAAATGCTGCTGGCGGTAGACTTCCTCACCGACGCACCGAAGGAGATCATCATCGTCGCGCCCGAGTCGCGTTCCGAGGCCCGGCCGTTCCTCGACCATCTGCGCGCGAACTTCCTGCCGAACCGGGTCGTCGTTGTGGTTCCGGAGAGTGCCCTGCAAGCGCACATCGATCTCGTACCTCTAGTGGAAGGCAAGGTCGCACAGGACGGCAGGACCACCGCGTACGTCTGCGAGCGGCGAGTTTGCGAGCTTCCGACATCGGATCCTGCGACGTTCGCCAAGCAGATCGCCAAGGTGAAGCCGCTCAATCAGCACGACGAGATCGGTCAGAGCGTCCCCTGATGCGGCCGCGGGACGCTGCGGTCGCGCGTCCGAACCCGCGCAGCGGCGTCGTCGCGCTCCAGCCCGGAAAGTTGCGGTCGAAGCTTCCGCTGCTACATACGTGCCGGCCGAAGACAGGCCTCTGCTTGCACGGGGCAGGCACAGGGGCCTTGATCGAGTGAGCCCAGTCCAAGGGTAGGAGGAACCCAACCATGAGTTACGGAAAATCTGTTATTGCAGGAACAATCGCAGGAACATGGGGAACGCTTTGCATTCTTGCGCTCAGCACGCCGGCACTCGCCGACCGGTGTGTCGAGCCTACCGGCGCCGGCGGCTGTGACACGACGATCCAGGGGGCGGTCGATCTGGCAACCGCAGGAGAGAAGATCACCGTCAATCCGGGCTACTATCGCGAAGTCGTCACCGTCCCCTCTACGCTGCCAGGACTCCACCTTGCAGGGAAGAAGGGCGCCGTGCTCGACAGCGGTCCGCCGCTTTCCGGCGCCGTGCTCACCATCCTTGCCAGTGAAATGGTCATCTCCGGCTTGACGATGCAGGTGGGCTTCATCGGCATTGTCATTGGCGACAACGGGACGACCATGGTCGATGACGTCACGGTGACCGGCGTCGTGGTTCGCAGCACGTCGAACGATTGCATCGCGGTGCGCACCGCGACGAACGTCCGCA
>JBHEOD010000166.1:0-392 GCA_046261745.1 Binatia bacterium | reverse complement strand
ATATCGTGATCGCCAAGAACAGGTTCTTCGACACCGAGGACTCGGAGGCCGTCCGTCTGAATCAGACGCCCGGCTGTCGCGTCGAGTCGAACAAGTTCGAGCGCGTCAACTCAGGTATCGCGGTCTACGGCTCGAACAGCGGGTTCGTGGTCGCGAAGAACCGGATACGGGCCGGCACCGGCGAGGCGATAAGGATCCACTGCGCGGGCTGTACAGGCTCTGTTTTCCGAAACAGGGTGCTCTGGGCGGGTGACGACGCCGACGGGATCTACGTGTTCTCGGGCCCCGGGACGAACGTCTCGAACAATACGGTGATGGCTGCCTCCGATGACGGGTTCGAGATCGACGGCGACGGCATGATCGTCACGGACAATAAAGCGACCAACTTCGGC
>JBHEOD010000165.1:0-6858 GCA_046261745.1 Binatia bacterium | reverse complement strand
CTTCGAGGGTCTCGGCGCGAAGCACGGCGAAACGCTGGCGACCCCGCCGCGTGATGGTCGCGAGCCCGCCGGCCGCCACCAGGTCGATCACTTCGCCGAGCCTCGCCTTGGCGGCGCTGGCGGAGAAGTTCCGGGCCTGGGCCATGTCCGGTAGCTCGTCGAGGGCTCGATTCATGATGGGACCTCCTCGGCCGACTCAGGGTACCCAGCCGCAGCCAATATGGTCAAATTGGGCAATATGGTCAACCCCGGCCGTTTGAACCGCCGAGGGCCGCCGAATCCGCAGTCGCCGTGCGTGATGCCAGCGACCTTCCGCAGCTTGGCCGGCCAAGCGGTCGCGTCACAGCTCGTGATCGTCAGCGTGACTCTCTTGAATGGATAGCCATCCCACGACGGATGCGAGGTGATCGCCAGGCGTAGGCAATCACGAATCGCCGCGCGCCTCCGACACGAGCTCGGTGCCGCTTGTGGCGAGCACCGTGGTTCCGTAGATGGTCTTCAGTCTCGCCGCGAAATCCGGACGTCGGACCTGCGATGCCCGTTTTGGCGGAGACAACAGGGCCACGGGGACGTTGCGCCGCAACACTTCCACGCTCTCGCCACTGGTCACCAGCCGAAGGTAGCGGCTGAGATGCCTCTTGAGATCCGTAACCGAGACGGTACTCATGCCGCCAGACTGGCTTTCAAATCTGGCCAGTCAAGCCCCCGAACGTTCACACCGTGAGCGCTCCGCAGACGGTCGTGCTTGTGGGACTGCAGGCGGGGACGGCCGGCCGCCCGTACTCCGAACAGCCCGCGTTCGCCCCGGCCCGCCGCTGTCCCCATACTCCCCGTCCAACATGGAGGATCCCGAATGTCCCAGGAAGAAATGGAACAGGAACTCGCACGGCTTCGCGCCGAGAACGAGGCGCTGAAGAAGACGCCCAAGCCGGGCAGCTTCTCCCTCAAGGTGTCCGAGAAGGGCGGCCTCTCGGTCTACGGGATGGGCCGCTTCCCCGTAACGCTGTACGTCGAGCAGTGGGAAACCCTCCTGGGCCGGGCGGACGAGATCCGCGCGTTCATCGAGGCGAATCGCGGAAGCCTCAAGAAGAAGGACTGAGATATCCCCGCGGCCGGGAGATAGGCGAAGTTCAGGACAGGGATTCCGGCAGCACCCGAAACCCCTCGCGACCGGCCGCCTCGCGAAGCCGGTGGTCGGCGCAGACGAAGTCGTGTCCACCCGGGCGGTCCGCCACGGCGACGAGCGCGGCAGCCAGTTGCATCGAGTCGGCTGCCCGCAGTTGGTGCGTCGCGAGCAGCCTCGTGGCCCGCTCGCACACCGGCGCGACCGCCTGGATCTCGGTCCACGCCCCGGCCAGTTGGTCGAGAGCCGCCAACGCATCACGACGCGCTTCGGGGCTGAAGTCCTTCTCGCGGCTGCGCCTCTCGATCGCCGATGCGATCTCCACGCGCGAGACAGCCCAGGTGACAATCCCTCCGGCAAGTAGCCGGCGAAGTGGCTCCGTCGTTTCCTCTTCGATGCAAAGCGCGACGAGAGCCGACGCGTCCCAGTAGACCATGCTCAGAACCGATCTTCGCGGTCTTCGATCACCGCGCTGCGTCCCTCCCCCTTCGGCAGGCGGCGCTCGAGGAAGTCGGGCGGCAAAGGAGCGAGCGGCGGCCGTGCCAGACCGGCTGCGACCAGGGCGTCCGCATCGCTCGAGCCGGAGTCCACCCGGCTCAAGCGGGCCACCGGCTGCCCGTGGTCCGTGATCGTGACGCTCTCGCCGCTGGCCACCATCCTCAGGTAGCGGCTGAGATGGTTTTTCAGTTCCGTGACGGGGGCGGTTTTCATGCCGCTAGACTGGCCCTCACAAAAAGGCCCGTCAAGCCCGAATTGATTCCGGCAGGTTCGGTGCCGCCTGATCGCCTTCTTCTGGTCGTCGTCGCTCGGGACGGCGACTCCTCGCCTACTCCCTGACGTTACACTCGGGCCAGGACAGCGGACCCTCGAAATCAGCCCGGCTCCAAGCCGCCCCGCCGTTTCACCGACGTTGGGGTGTCCACGAAGGTGAGGTTGATTCAGTCAGGGGCAGGCCGTCTCGATTTCCGTGCCAACGGCCATCCGCAGGATCAGCAGCGCATCCGACGACGCGACCGTGCCGTTGCCTGTGATGTCGCAGACTCCGGGGTCACACGAAACGGCTCCGACGGCCGCGCGCAACGCGAACAATGCATCCCCGGCCGTGATCGAGCCGGAATCGTCCGTGTCGCCACAGGCCACCTTTCGGCATTGCGCGTTGCAGTGCTCGCCGGGGTTCCAGCTCGCGTTGCCGTCGTCGCACTCTTCGTTGCCGGAGATTCGGCCGTCGCCACAAACCTGCTCTTCTGGGAACGTCTCGCCGAGATAGACGACCCCGGCTTTCGGGAACCCTGCCACGGTTTCCTCCGGGGCTCCGACGGCAAGGGCGCCCGGCGCAAGGGCGAGCGACGCCGCAAAAAGCCCCGCCGCCGCGGGCCGGTCGCTCGGAGGAGCGTACACGCGTACCGGCAGCAAGGCGCCTTGTTCTATCGCCAGAGCGGCGACGTCGCTCGTCCGGAACACCCAGGCGGCGACGCCGGGCGCGCCCACGGCGATGGCAGCGCCGGAGATCGCCACGGAAGAACCGAACCGTGCGGAGGCCTGATCCAGCCCGGGCAGAAGCTGCGCCGCCACCTGCCAGTTCCCGCTCGTTCGGCTGATGGTCCACGCCGCACCGGCGTCGATCGCCACCGCGTCGTCGTATGGCGCGCCGGCAACACCGGAGGATCCTTCAATCGCTACTGCGGAGCCAAAGCACGAGTCGGCGTCCGCAGCTTCGGGAGCATCGATCGAGCCTTCCAGATCCCAGCCCTCGCCTCTGCGGCGGAACGCAAGTACCGAGCCCGCGGTGCTGCAGCCGGATCCGGTCTTTTCGCCGGGCGCTCCGACGAGGATCGAATCGCCCGAGACATCCACGCTCGATCCAAATCCGGAACCTTCCGCCGGAAGCCGCTGCGCCGGCATCCATTCGCCCGCCCGACGTTCGAAGACGACCGCGCAGCCGCCGGCCTCCGCACCGGCGACGATCGTTTCGCCGCTGATGGCAACGCTGCTGCCGAGCCCTGCGCAATCGCCGGATTCGTCGGTGAGCGTGACCTCGAGTTCCCATTCCGTGCCATGCCGGAGGAACACCGACAGCGAACCCGTGCCGTCGAAAGGTGCGCCCACGACGATGCGGTCACCCTCCACGTCGACCGCAGCACCGAAATTGCCGGCCGCAGCCGGGTCCGCCAGCGGCGCGGTCGCCGGGAAGGCCAGAATCCGTTGTGCCGCTCCGGCGGCAGTCCGGTCCAACACGTGCGCGCGCCCGGCCGCCGGGCTTCCGGCTCCCGGTGCGCCGACCACGAGAACATCCGCGGTCATCGCGACGGAATCGCCGAAGTGTTCCCCCGCCGCCGGGACGGCAGACGAAAGACGACAGCCGGGCCCGGGCTCCGACTCGCAGCGGCCATCGCTGCACCTTTCGGAACCGCAGATGCCGGATGCATTGCACGGCGTGCCGTCCGACTCGCGACGCGCGAGACAGACGCCCTCGTCGTCGCACATGTCGGGATGGTCGCACTCCACGTCCGTGGACGATCCGCATGCGATACCGGCAGACTCGAATCCATCGCCGGGACAATCTGCCGAGGATCCGCTGCACGTTTCTGCGAGATCGCACTGGCTCGCGCCATCGCGGCAGATCGTGACCGGAGCCGCCAGCAGGTCGCTCGGGCACGCGCTGCCCGTACCCGTGCATTTCTCGGCAACGTCGCAGGCGCCGACGGCTGAGCGGCAGACGAACGACGACGGTGCGGAAGCGTCCGGGGAACAGACGGCCGACGTGCCTGTACAGTTCTCCGGTGCGTCGCACACGCCCGAGGAGGCCCGGCAAACGACGGACGGACTCGCGAACGTATTCGAGGGGCAGGAGGCGCTCGTGCCCGTGCACTGTTCGGCGACGTCACAGGCACCGGCCGCACTGCGGCAGACGCTGGTGGTCGGGAGGAAGGCACTCGCCGGACAGGTGTCGGTGGAGCCGTCGCAGGATTCCGACTGGTCGCAGGGCCCCGCAGCGAAGCGGCAGAGGGTTCCCGCACTCGCGAACTGGCAGGTCGTGGCATCACAGCAGCTCGAGAACGATCCGGCCGCGGGATCGCAGGATTCGCCTGCATCGACCGCGCCGTTGCCGCAGTCCCCGGTGGAGTACAGGCCGATGAACGACGACTCCTTACTGCCGGCCGCGCGGAAGCTTCCTCCCACGTACAGGTTCGAGCCGATCCTCGCGAAAGAGCGGACGCTGCCCGATGTTCCCTCGGTTGCAGGCGGGCCGAGCACGTTCCACGCAGAACCGTCCCAGCGGGCGACGTGGCTCGCGGCCTGGTTGCCCGCCGTCGTGAAGAAGCCGCCAGCGTAAAGATCCGTGCCGATCCCGGCCAGGGAGTAGACGGCCTGGTCCATTCCGCTGCGCAGCGACGACCAGGCGGAGCCGTTCCACTTCGCGATGCGATTGGCTGGAGCGCCGCCGGCCTCCAGGAACGCGCCGCCGGCGTAGAGGTCGGTGCCGACGGCGGCGAGAGCGTTGACTTCACCGTTCATGCCGGAGCCGAGCGCCGACCACGCGGCGCCGTTCCACCCTGCGACGTAGGCTGCCGGGACGCCGCCCGCGTGCAGGAACGAACCACCGGCGTAGAGATCGGCGCCGATCGCGGCGAGAGCCGTGGCGACGTCGTCGAGCCCTGAGCCCAGGGCAGACCAGGCCGAGCCGTCCCACCTGGCGACGTGGTTCGCCTGCGTCGTACCGGCCCTCGTGAACGCTCCTGCCGCGTAGAGGGTCGTTCCCACCGGAAGCAGCGAGTAGACCTCGTCGTTCATGCCTTTGCCGAGCGGGGACCAGGTGCTTCCGTTCCACCTCGCCACGCGGTTGGCGGCGATGCCGCCCGCCATCGTGAACGCGCCGGCCGCGTAAAGATCCGTTCCGATGACGGCGAGCGAATAGATCTCGGCGTTCGTTCCGATTCCCAGCGGAGACCATGCAAGACCGTTCCACTTGGCGATACGGTTCGCCGCCGTCCCGCCTGCCGTCGTGAAGTAGCCGGCGGCGTAGAGCGTCGTACCGATCGCCGCGACCGACTCGACGTAGTCGTTCATTCCGAGGCCGCTCGCGCTGCCGAGGGCTTGCCATGCCGAGCCTACCCTTCTCGCGACGCCGCCGGCGCTGACGCCGTCGAGCATGGTGAAGTCCCCGCCGGCATGAAGCGTGGGGCCGACGACGGCGAGCGCACGCACCGGCGCCTGAATGTCCGCAGCGAGCGCCGACCACGACGAGCCATTCCACCTCGCCAGCCCGTCGGCCGCGACGTTTCCTGCCGCTGTGAACGCGCCCGCGGCGAAAAGGTCGCTCCCGGAGACGGCGAGCGCGGAGACCGAAGCATCCGTGCCGCCGCCGAGCGCAGACCATGTGGATCCGTTCCAGCGTGCGACGCGGTTTGCGGAGACGCCTCCGGCCGTCGTGAACGTGCCGCCGGCGTAGAGAAGCGAGCCGGTCACCGCCAGTGCCTGCACCCCGCCGTTCATTCCCGAGCCGACCGCGGACCACGACGTCCCGTTCCATTTCGCGATGCGGTTTGCCGCTGCACCGCCCGCCGAGATGAAGAATCCACCGGCAAACAGCTCGCCGTCCAGCGCGGCCAGAGACACGACCGACGCGTTCATCCCCGAGCCGAGAGCCGACCAGCTCGTCCCGTTCCATTTCGCGATGCGGCTGGCAGGGACTCCGCCGGCGGACGTGAACAGACCTCCCGCGTAAAGATCACTCCCGAGGACGGCCAGAGCGCGAACGTCCGAGTTGGCACCGCTGCCGAGCGGCGACCATGCCGAGCCGTTCCACTTCGCGACGTGGGCTGCGGGAGTTCCCCCGGCGGTTACGAAATAGCCGCCGACGTAGAGGTCGGCGCCCATGACCGCGAAGGAGTGCACTTCATCATCGACACCGCTGGCGAGCGCCGACCAGGAAGACCCGTCCCACTTCGCGACGTTGCTCGCCGGCTGGCCGCCCGCAGCAACGAAGCTTCCACCCACGTAAAGGTCCGATCCGATTACGGCCAGGGCCATCACCGACCCGCCGACGCCAGGCGGACCGCCAAAGCGTCCATCCCAGTTGCCTGCGGCATCCTCGGACGCGAGCGCGGCGTCGCCCGAAGCGGATTCCACTGGGGGGGAAGGTTCGAAGCAGGGAGCGCCGCTGGCACACCGCGTCATGCGGAAGCCCGCCAGGTCGAGCGCTCCCGAGTAACCGCTGGAAAGATCGAGCGATCCGTTCGGTTGCAGCAGCTCGGCGACGGATCTGGTTGCAGGCCCTGCAGGCGCCGCGGCCATGCCGGCGGCCGCGGCCGGCGCGCACAGCACCAACAGGATCACCTGGCAGAGCGACCGGGGGATAGCAGAATGTGATTCTCGCACGCTTCAGTCCTTCCCGCGCAGCAAGCAGGCGAACCCTACCACAACTCCCGGGACGCCATTGCACCAACCAGCATCGTCCGGCCGGCCATTGACGGGGAAATACCGGGGGTCCATAGTCCGCGGCGCCTCATGCCGGGCTGCCTGGTTCACGGAAAAGTGAGCGGCAGCACCTCGGAACAACTTCAACGGTTATCGGCGCCTGAGCGATCGGGCCGCTGGACGGAGGTTCACATGTCGATCAAGAAAAGCATCCCCATGGGCTACGGCGCGTTGCTGATCTCGGTTCTCGCGCTGTCGGTCGCCCGACCGGCGGCAGCGGATTACCTGTATGCGCTGGACGCCTGGAACCATGACCG
>JBHEOD010000164.1:0-6903 GCA_046261745.1 Binatia bacterium | reverse complement strand
GGCGGGAACGATGCAGCGTCTCTTCTTCATCGCCTCGCGGAATGACGGCTTGCCGGCCGCGCTTTCGGAGCGTGCGTTGATCAGCCGCGATGCGATTGTCGGATCCTTCGCCCACGACGGGATCAGTCCCCAGCGCAGCATGGACAGCGTGCGGCGGCCTTCGAACGAGCGAACCACCACGACGTCCTGCATCGGAGCGATGTTGTAGCGGCGCACGAGTACGAGGCCGCCGGTCATCGCCGCGAACTCCGCGGCGATCGCGTCGGCAGGGGAGGACAGGACGAAGCGGCCGCACATCCTGCGACAGCCCCGTGCCCGTTCAGGCCTTGACCGCGGCGCCAACCTTGACGGTGTCGTCCTCGGGAAGCTCTCGAATGCGGATTCGGCCCGCGGCGTTCGTACAGACGCCGTCGCTCAGCGAGAAGCGCCAGTGGTGGCCGGGGCACACGAGCTGTCCGTCGTCCACTTCGGCCTCCGAGAGATCGGAGCCGCCGTGCGGGCAGTAGCGCTGCACTTCGTAGCACTTGCCGCCGGTCTCGAGCACGAACGTGTCGTGCTCCCGGTCGGCCGTCTCGGCCTTCTGGATCGCGTGCAGCGCGCGCGAGTCGGACATCTTGAAGAGCGTGAACAGGTGCTGGTTGTAGCGGTCGGGGTCTCGATGCGCCGTGAAACGCAGCGACAGGAACGCATCCTCCCAGGAGAGGTCGTCGCGCATCACCTGGTCGAGCAGAGTCGACGTCATTTCGAACTCGTACTGGCAAGGCTCGCCGTCGGCCGGATAGACGAGCTCGGCCCGCGCGTTCGGCGCCTGCTGGGCTTCGGGACGGAAATCGACGATCCAGTCGCCGCCGTGCTCGCCGGTCACGCGAAACAGGATGCGGATGCCGATGTGCTCGACGAAGTAGGGATGACCCTTGAGGAACGGAAGGAAGTGGCGGCGGAAGCGATCAAACAGCCCCGGCTCGGCCGGCGGCACGGCGGCGAGCACCTCGGCCACGACCCGCTGCTTCTCCTCACGATGAAGTTCGTAGTACGCGCTGCGATCTCGCTCGTACTCGAAGTCCGCGTAGTCCGCGCAAGGCTCGAGGCGAAACTCGTCAGGCCGGCCGCGCTCGCCGATCACAAGGCGATCGCCCGGCTTGAGCACCATGCCGGGAATGTCCGTTTCGCAAGCCAGCCGCCCGGCTGCCACCGACGGCGACGGGAACATGCTGTCGGGACCGAAGAAGAACCTGGCGAGCTCCGGATCGAAGAAACACGGCGGACCCGCGAACGGTATGGCGAGGCGAGGCTGCAGCGCCTTGGCCGACGTGACGAAGGACGAGATCGCCGACTCGCGCCGCACCGCGGCGAGCTCCTTTTTGCGCGCGTCGTCGTAGGTGGTGTAGACGAGCGGATACCAGATGGCCGGCGTCGCCTGGGCCAGCAGCACGTCGATGCCTTCGGCACGAAGGTCGGCCACCGGAAGGGCGAGGTTGCAGTCGTTCAGGTTGAGCACCTTGTGCTCGCCGAGCTCGAGCAGCGCGCAGGAGTCGAACCAGTGGGGCGGACACTTGAAGGTGGGCGTCGCCACCTTCACCACGAAGCCCGGCGCCACCTCGAAGGCCTCGAAGTTGTCGAGCTCGACGATGGTCTGGAAGCCGAGTCGGCGAAGACGCGAGACGAGCCTCTTCTTGTGCACGCGCCCGGTCAGCACCGGGATGCGGCGCGACAAGCGGCCCAGGAACTCAGGGTCGTAGTGGTCGAGATGCTCGTGGGAGATGTAGACGGCGTCGGGAGCGACGAGCGCGTCGAGATCCCCCTTGTACTCGGGGTACTGGAACCAGCTCGCGTTGTAGGCCCCCTGCCGGGACATCCAGGGGTCGCAAAGAAGAAGTTTGCCGGCGTGGCGCACAGCCAGGCCGCTGTGGCCGAGAAGTTCGATGCTCGTCATGAAGTCGTGGTACTCCCGCGGCGGTCCGCAGCCGGCCGGATGGCTCTTAGTTGCTACATGCCGGGTCACGCAGCAACCGCAACGCTGGTTGTGTCGACGTCGGCGACCCCGCCCGACTTTTTGGAGCACCGCCCGCATGGTACGAAAACGGCGCTGCGCACGGCGCATTCCCACGGCGCAGCGGCCCCGTGGGGTGGTTCCGTCCGTCGCAGAATCGAGAACAGGCGCCCGCCGGCACAAGAGCGGCGAACCAAAGGAACAATCCATGGGCTGGAACCTCGGAGACATTTTCAACGCGATCGGCCCGATGCTCTCGGGCGAGCCGGCGCTCATCCATTCGGGCCCCGGCGATGCTGCCCGCATCGTCACCTGGGGAGAGCTGGACCGTCGCACCAACGCGCTGGCCCGCGCGCTGGTGGAACGCGGTGCGCGGCCCGACGACAAGGTCGCGATCTACTCCTACAACCGGCCCGAGTGGCTCGAGGCCGTGATCGCGTGCTTCAAGGCGCGCCTGGTGCCGGTCAACGTGAACTACCGCTATCGGGACGAGGAGCTTCACTATCTCCTCGACAACAGCGATGCGGTGGCCGTGATCTTCGAGGGGGGATTCAGCGAGAACGTGGAGCGACTCGCCGCAGCGCTTCCGGGATTGCACACGCTGATCCGCATCGAGGACGGCGGCCCGCCGTGCCCGGGCGCCCTCGACTATGCGCAGGTGGCGGCCGGGCCGGGTGAGCCGCTGGACATCGAGCGCAGCCCCGACGATCTGCTGCTGATCTACACCGGCGGGACCACAGGCATGCCCAAGGGCGTGATGTGGCGGCAGGAAGATCTCTTCCGCACGCTCGGCGGCGGCGGCGATCCTCTCGGCACCGGCCCACGTCCGGCCACCCTCGAGGAGCACGTCGCCAACGTGAAGGCCGGCGCGCAAAAGCAGCGTCTGCTGCCGGCCTGCCCGGTGATGCACGGCACGGGGCTGTTCACCGCGATCAACGCACTTGCCAACGGCGGCAGCGTCGTCACCGTCGACTCGCGCCGCCTCGATGCACATGCGCTCTGGTCGGCTGTCGAGCAGCACGAGGTCAACGCGATCGCGATCGTCGGTGACGTGTTCGCGCGTCCCATGGTCGAGGCACTCGGCGAGAAGGCGTACACGCTGGGCAGCCTGCGACTGATCATCTCTTCGGGCGTGATGTGGTCGCTCGAGACCAAGAAGGCACTGCTCGCTCACCACCCGTTCATGATCCTGTTCGACTCGCTCGGCTCGTCGGAGGCCACCGGCCTTGGCGCGTCGGTGATGGCCGCGGGCATGGAGATGCAGACCGCGTCGTTCAAGGTGGGCGACCGCGTCAAGGTGATCACCGAGGACGGGCGCGAAGTGGCGGCGGGCAGCGGCGAGCAGGGCCTCGTCGCGCGCAGCGGGCCGATCCCGGTCGGCTACTACAAGGATCCCGAGAAGACGGCGAAGACGTTCCGCACGATCGGCGGCGTTCGCTACTCGCTGCCGGGAGACTTCGCGATCGTCGAGATCGACGGCACCATGAAGCTGCTCGGCCGCGGCTCGGCGTGCATCAACACCGGCGGTGAGAAGGTCTTTCCGGAGGAAGTCGAGGAGGTGCTCAAGCGTCACCCGTCCGTGGAGGACGCGGCCACCGTAGGACTTCCCGACCCGCAGTGGGGACAGGCCATTCATTCGCTGGTGGTGCTGAGGCCCGGGCACGAGGCCGCGGAGGCCCTGCTGCGCGATCACGTGCGCGATCACCTCGCTGCCTACAAGGTTCCCAAACGCATCTTCGCGGTCGAGACGCTCGGCCGCTCTCCGTCGGGAAAGATGGACTACAAAGGTGTGACGGCGCGCGCGATCGAACTTGCCGTCCTTTCCTGAGCCGGAAACGGAGGAGCGACATTCTTACCCGTGGGTCAGCACCGCTTGCGCGGCTGTTTGCGCTCGCCGCATCGGTGACGCGCGATGCGATGCGCGTTCGCGGGCTCGCTGCTCTCGCGCTGCTCGTTCTGGTGCCGCTGGCCGGCTGTTCGGCGATCTCGCGTACACTCGCGCCGCTCGGACTGACGACGCCGGAGGGATACGCGTACGAGGTGGAAATCGTCGGGGTCGGCGGCCAACTCGCCGACCGGCTTGAAGCCGCGTCCGTGCTGTTCGAAAACCAGCACGAGCCGCCGTCCAACCGCCAGGGCCTGAGGCGTCGGGCTCAGAGCGACCGCGACATCTTCCTGCGCGTGCTGCGCTCGCGCGCGTACTACGAAGGCACCGTCACGTGGGAGATCGATTCGTCGAAGCGGCCCGCCATCGTCCAGATGAAGGTCACGCGCGGCAACCGCTACATGCTGACGCGCATGGACATTACCGGCCTGCCGGAGAAGGCCACCGACCTCGCCACCGAGACGGGTCTGGCCACGCTCGGCGTAGTGCCCGGTGCACCGGCGCTGGCCGAGACCGTGATCGGCGCCGAGAACCGGCTGCTCGTGACACTGGCCTCGCGTGGTTATCCCTACGCGGTGCTCGCGCCGCGCGAAGCGCGAATCGATCCGCGAACGAGGACGATGGAGGTCGTGCTGCGCGTGGATGCCGGCCCTCATACCCGCTTCGGTGACGTGTTCGTCGACGGCGATACGCAGGTGGAAGAGGACTTCATCCGCAAGCGAGTCACGTTCGAGCGCGGCGAAGCGTTCTCGCCGGAGAAGGTGGAGGAATCGCGCAAGGCGCTGTTCGCCAGCGGAGTGTTCTCGGCCGTCAGCCTGGACATCGGAAAGCGCGAGGACGTCGGCCCGGACGGGCTCGCGCCGATTCGCGTCGTCGTTGCCGAGGGAGACATGCGTTCGGTCGGCGCCGGCGTGAAGTACTCGACGGTGGACGGCATCGGTGGACGTGTCTTCTGGGAGCACCGCAACGTGACCGGCATTGCCGACCGGTTTCGCATCGAAGTCGACGCCAGCGAGAACCTGTCGACCGGCGGCGTGTCGTACCGTCGTCCCGACTGGTACAGCCGAGGGCAGAACCTGCTGCTCGATGCGAAGGCCGATGCCGACTCGCCGCCCGCCTACGATCGCTTCGCGGTGACGATATCGGCAGGCATCGAAAGGCCCATCTGGAAAAACCTGGTGGTCACCGCCGGGCTCGCGATCGAGCAGGACGAGGTCAACAGCAAGGCCGAAAGCGACGGCACCAAAAGCTTCACGCTCGTCAGCGTGCCGCTCGGGCTGCGCTACGACGGAAGCGACAATCTCTTCGATCCGTCGCGCGGTCATCGCACGCTGGTGGGCCTTACACCTTTCGTGAGTGTGTACGGCGAATCGGTGCAGATGCTGGTGGCGCGACTGACGGAGAGCTTCTACGTGCCGATCACCAGCAGCCGCCGCCAGATCTGGGCGACCCGCTTTTCGCTCGGTTCGGTCATCGGGCCCAAGCGCAACGACGTGCCGGCGGACAAGCGGCTCTATGCCGGCGGCGGCGATTCCGTGCGCGGCTACGAGTTCCAGTTCGTCGGCCCGTTGCGCGACGTGCCCGAGGACGAAAAAAAGTGTCCGCCCGAGGACGAGCCCGACTGCTCCGCGAACAACGCCGACTTTCGTCCCCGCGGCGGCCGCTCGCTGCTGCAAGTGGGCACGGAAGTTCGCTGGAAGATCGGCGAGAACTTCGGGCTCGTCCCGTTCGTGGAAGGCGCGGGTGTCTACGAGGCAAGCTACCCCGATTTCCACGAGGACTTCCTGTGGGCGGCGGGCCTCGGACTCCGCTACTTCACCGTGGCCGGTCCGATTCGTTTCGACGTGGGTTTTCCGCTCAACCCGCGCCAGCCGGATGACATCTTCCAGATCTACATCAGCCTGGGGCAGGCATTCTGATGGCATCGGCGGCCAAAACGCCGCGTGGGCGGCTGCGCAGGAGCTTGCGCAGGTTCCTGCGCTGGATGCTGCGAGCGACCCTCGTCGTGGTGGCGGTAACGATGCTGCTGCTGGTGATCGTTTACGGCTCGCTGCGCTCGGGACTGCTCAGTGCGTCGCTCGATCGCCTCATCACCTACGCGGCGCAAGAGGAAGGCGTGTTCTTCGTTCGTGCCGAGGGAGTCTCGGGCGCGCCGCCCGAACACCTCATCGTGCGCAAGCTCGAGATCGGCGACTACTACGGCGTGTGGCTGACCATCGAGGACGCCGAGGCCCGATGGAAGCCCTTCGACCTCTTCCATCCCTTCGATGTCGTCAAGCTGCGCGTCAACGTCGACGACCTGACGGCCCGGCGGGTGGTGTGGACGCGACTTCCCGAGGACGGCCCCGATGAAGCCGACGATCCTCCGTTTCGTTGGGACAGGTTCATTCGCATCCTGATCGGGCACATCCGGGTCGACGAGCTCGAACTGACCGGCAGCCTCCTCGATGGCCACACCGCACGCGTCAGCGCCGAGGGCAGCGGCATCCTGGGCGAGTGGGAACGCGGTTTCGTCAAGCTCGACATCGCGCACGTGGACGACACCCGCGGCACGGCGCGCATCGACCTCGCGACCGGCGGCTCGCCGCTCGGGCTCAGCGGAACGATCACTGCGGACGAGGGGCCAGGCGGGATTCTCGCGGCGCTGGCCCGACGGCCGGAGGCCGGCGCCGTCATGCTGGACGTGAGCGCGTCGGGACCGATGCGCGACTGGAATGCCAAGGCGCACCTGGACGCTTCGAGAATCGGTGCACTCGACGTCGACGTGAAGCTGGCGTTCACGGCCGACGGACCTTTCGAGCTGACCGGCTCTTTCGATCCGGTGGCCGAGGAGCGCGAGCGCTGGCTGGTGGGCGAGGGTGCAGCGATGAGCCTGTACGCCAAGGGCGCGTGGGCACCAGACGTGCAGCTGCGACTCGACAGCGTGCGACTGGTCGCCGACGGCCGCGAACTCGCCGCCGGGGGCCGGCTCGATCTGGCGACGCTCGCGTTCGACGCGAAGGCGCGGCTCGCGCACCAGCGCGACGGG
>JBHEOD010000163.1:0-6980 GCA_046261745.1 Binatia bacterium | reverse complement strand
AGACAAAATCTTCCGTCTCGATCGCGACATGGACACGTTCGAACGAAGCTACGTCTGCTCGCAGTGCTGAAAGACGTCGAAGACACCTTTGCCGCACCCGACGGCACGTTGCGCGCGAACTCCCCCGACCCGGCGAGATTCGGCGGTGCGCCACGGCGCGGACACTCGGAAAGGGCCGCTTGAATTGCTTGTCCTCGGCTTCAGCCGAGAAGCGCCTTGGAGATCCGGACGTCGAACTTCTCGTTGACGAGCGAGTTCCAGCGTACCGCGCGTTCCGTGCTGTAGAGGAGTTTTTCGCCGCACGGATCGAAGACCCGGATGTAGATGTCCGGCTCGGTTTCGTTGAAGTCGCGGGAATACGCCTCCGAGTAGTCGATGTCGAAGCGGCCCTGGGCATCGGTGACGGCGTCGCCGAGCCTGTCATCAAAAAGAAAGTCCTTGTCCAGGGCGCGTACGCGCAGGCCCTCGAGTGGCTTGCCTGTTTCGTCCTCAACGATCGTTCCAAACACCCTCATCGATCCCTCCCGATGTTCGAGGCCTCGGCGCTTGTAGGGCCGCCGTCCCACGTTCCGGGGGAACTCATTGGCAACTGCTTTCCCGAGGGCCACGAAGCCCTGAAGCAGTGGAGCGTAGCGCGAAGCGGAGAGCTCGAAACACGCCTGCGGCTTCGCCCCCGCCACAATCCCGAAGGAGATGATCAAAACTGGGTTGACCAGGTCAGGAGCCGCCACGAACGGCGCGCACACGGAAGAGACTGGTCTTGGCTTGGACGCTCGCACTGCCGTTGTTGAAAGTCACGTACCACGCGTAGGTCGGATTGTACTGGTAGCTCGTGGACGCCCAGGTGTACGCGGCCGGGTCGGACGGCGTACATCTGCAGCTCGCCGTGGTGCAGCCCGCCCCGCAATTCGTGTTGAACACCAGATCGGCCGTCGGATAGACCGCGAAATTTACGAGGCTATGCAATTCGTTCACGTTGGGCAGCCGCCAGTCCGTCTGGCCGGCAAACGCGCTGCAACTGCCGGTCCCGGCACCTGTGCAGCAGGTATCCGGGTTGTTCGCCGCGATACACCCGGCCGCATTGCCGTTGAGCACCTGGATCTTCTTGAATGCGTTGTACCAGGTGAACGTCGCGCTGTAGTCGTGGATGCCGTTGGCGTTGTTGTCGTCGAGACTCTCCCAGATCAGCCCGAAGTTGTTGTCGGTGATGGTGCCGTTGGCGTTGGCCGTGTAGCTTCGGGCCAGCCCCCTGGACGTCGAACCGTCCTGCCCCGCCGGCGACCCCGGGCAGGCGCCCAGCGTTCCCGCGCCCTGATCACATTGCGTCTGTCCCGTCTTTGGTAAACCGACGCTGGTGCTCAGGCTGCCCACTACCCCGAAGATGTCCACCCCGCTAGCGATGTTCGCCGCCGTCAGGTCCGGGTCCCCCGCGACCAAGCCCGTGCCATCGTGATAACCCTGCGTGATCGTCACGGCCATCGTTCCCGGTGTCGCGTTCTGCTGACCGACGTTCGCCATCGTGCCGGTGACGCCGAGACCGGCGCTGCTCGAGAAGGTCTCGCCCGACAACACGTCCGCCAGCGTCGCTGTGCCCGCATTGCAGGTGCCCACGTCGGTCGTGCAGCCCCCGAGGTTGCTCATGCAGGTGCCGAGGTTGCCGTTGCAGGTGCCGAGATCGCCGTTGCAAGTGCCAAGGCTTCCGTTGCAGGTGCCGAGATCGCCCGTGCAAGAGCCGAGGTCCGTGTTGCACGTGACCGGATCGGGGCCAAGCGCGCCGCCGCCAACGGCCACTGCGACGCTCTGCACGCACGCATCGACGAAGTTCTGGATGGCCACCTGGTCGCCCGTCGATGGACACACCGCTGCCGCCGCCACCGCGTCGGCTTCGAGCTTGGTCCACTTGTCCACCAGTTTGCCCTCGCACTTGACCAGCGCGTCCGCGTACTTCGCCATGTCCCCCTTGGACACCAGCCCTTTCTCGGCCTTGGCCGTGCAGGCATCGTACTTGCCGGCGGCGTCGTTCTTGCCGGCTTCGCACTTTTGCTCGGCCGTCGGCGCGGCCAGTGCTGCGGTTGCAGTGAGTACCATAGCGGCAAGCGCCGCGAGCGAGGTCGTGATCGTCAGTCGCATGGGATTGTGCTCCTCCAGAGACGGCGATGCCGGGATCCCGGCGATCCAAGCTCGTTGCAGGGGATGCCCCATCGTCGTCCTTCGAATCGAAAGCGTAGTGGTGGGGCGGTGCGGGGCACAAGACGCGCCTGCGCTCCATGCGTTCAATCTGGCGTTTAATTGTTCTGCGGCCAGGTTATAGCGTGCTTTACGAGCCGCCACGCGACGACACGGTGCCGGCTGAGCGCTCCAAGCCCTCCCGCGACGTACGATGATTTCCTTTGGCGAGTTCCAGCTCGATCGACGCACCCGCAGGCTTCGCCGTCGCGGTAGCGAGCGCCCGTTGCGGGCGAAGTCCTCGGCCGTCCTGCTGTACCTCGCCGAGCATCCCAACCGGCTCGTAACCCACGCGGAGCTGCAGCGCGCCGTCTGGCCCGGGACGGCGGTCAGCCCGAGCGTCCTGCGTGTGTCCATCAGCGAGATCCGCGCGGCTCTCGGGGCCGAGGCGGATCGCTTTCTCACTACGGTCCCGCGCCGCGGCTACCGCTTTTCGGGCGAGACCGGCGCGGCGACGCCGATCTTCGTCGGGCGCGACGCCGAACAGGCGGGACTGCACGAAGCGCTGGCGCGGGCTTGTAGCGGTCGGCGCCAGGTCGTCCTCGTCGCGGGCGAAGCGGGGGCGGGCAAGACGGCCCTGCTCGACCAGTTCCTGGAGGTGCTGCGGGCCGACGGTGTCCGCTGCGCGCGCGGCCAGGCGCTCGAACTCCACGGCGGCGAAGGCTGTGCGGCCATCCTCGACCTCCTGAGCCGGCTTTGCGACGAGGCGGGGGGGGACGAGGTCGTATCGGAACTGGCGCGCCGAGCCCCCGGCTGGCTCCTGCAGCTCACCGGCCGGGTGGACGACGCCACCGCCGAACGCCTTCGCAGCCGAGCGACCGCCCCGAGCTGGGAGGGCCGGCTGCTCGAACTCGGCGAGGCCGTAGAGGCGCTCGCCGCCGAACGGCCCCTCGTCCTGGTGCTCGAAGACCTTCAGTGGAGCGATGCCTCGACGATCGACGCGCTCGCCCAGCTCACCCGACGCACGGCCCGCGCGCAGCTCCTCGTCGTCGCCTCGTACCGTCCGGAGGGGCTGGCCGACGACCACCCGTTCCTCGCCACGCGGCAGCACCTGCTCGAGAGCGGGCGCTGCGCGGAGACGAGGCTCGGCCGGCTCCCGGTAGAGCAGGTCGGGGCCTGGCTCGCTCTTCGCCTCGCACCGCAGCCACTCGGCGAAGGCGTCGCCCGCGCGCTGTACGACACGAGCGGCGGTCACCCGCTGCGACTGGCGGCAGCGGTCGATCGTCTGCTCGACCAGCATCGACTCGTGGTACGCGACGACGCGTGGCAACTCGACGGCCCGGGCGTCGGGACGGGAGGCGACCACGCCGAAGCGCAGATCGGATCGGAGCCGCCCGGCGACGCCTTCGATCCGCCGGGCCGCCCCGCCGAGCGGCGACAGCTCACGGTCCTGTCGTGCGCGCTGGTCGGGGCGAGCGTTCTCGCGCGGCAGCTCGATCCGGAGGATCTGCGCGGCGTCGTACGCGCGGTTCAGGAGTCGGCGTCGGCCGTCATCGGGCGCTGGGAAGGGTACGTCGCGCAGTACCTGGTCGACGGGCTGCTCGCCTACTTCTGCTACCCGCAGGCGCACGAGGACGACGCGGAGCGCGCGGTGCGCGCCGGGCTGGAAATGCTGGCCGCGCTCCAGAGTGTGAACGAATCGCTCGAGCGCGAGTACGGCATCCGGCCGGCGGTGCGGATCGGCATCCACACCGGCGAGGTCGTGATCGGTGAGGCGGGCGGTGGTGCCACCCGCGGCATGATCGCGCTGGGCGACGTGCCCTACCTGGCGGGGCGAGCGCGCAACGCAGCCGCACCCGACACCCTCGTCGTCACCAGTGCGACGCAGCGTCTCGTGACGGAGACGTTCGTGGTCGAGGACGCCGGCGCCCAAGTGGTCGAGGACCGGCGCGAGCCGCTCGCGCTCATACGCGTCGTGAGCGCCAGCCAGTGGCGCGGCCGCCTCGCCGTCGCGCCCGGACGCCTGACGTCCTTCGCCGGTCGTGAGGCCGAGCTGGCCTTGCTCTCCGGGCACTGGGAGGCGGCACGGCAAGGGGCGGGGCGAAGTGTGCTCGTGCTGGGCGAGGCGGGAATCGGCAAGTCGCGCCTGGCGCTCCAGCTTCGCGAAAGTCTGGCCTCCGTTCCACACACGTGGATCGAGACCGGTGCGACACCGTACACCACGCGGACACCGTTCCACCCCGTGATCGCGCTAGTCGCCGAGGCGCTGGGCCTGCGGGACGACGACTCCGCGGACGAGAAGCTCGAGAAGCTCGAGCGCGGACTCGCGGAGCTCGCTTCGCCCGAAGCCGTAGCCCTCACGGCCGACCTCCTCGGACTCGCGTCCCCCACGCGACTCGAGCTGAGCCCCGAGCTGCACCGCCGCAGGACGATCGAGCTGCTCGCGCGCTGGCTGCTCGCGATCAGCGCGACGCGACCCACGGTGCTGCTGGTCGAAGACCTGCAGTGGTGCGACCCGTCGTCGCTCGAGCTGCTGGGTCACCTGGTGGCGGGGAGTGTCACGGAGCCGCTCCTGGTCGTGCTCACCGCGCGCGCCGAATTCACCGCACCGTGGCCCGCGAGCGAGCACGTGACGACGCTTACCCTCGCCCGGCTGAGCGAGCACGAGACGCGCGACGTGGTCCTGGCGCTCGCCCCGGAAGCGCTGCCGCTGAGCACGGTGGACGCGCTCGTGTCTCGCTCCGACGGCGTGCCGCTCTACGTCCAGGAGCTGACGCGGTCGGTGCTCGAGCCAGACACGACGCGGAGCGTAGACGCGATTCCCGCCACGCTCGCCGACGCGCTGATGGGGCGCCTCGATCGCCTCTCCACCGCGAAGGACCTGGTGCAGCGGGCGGCGGTCCTGGGGCGCGAGTTCTCGTACTCGCTGCTCGCGACAGTCGTGGATCGCGACGACGCAGCGCTGCGGCAAGACCTGACCCGCCTGGTCGAGGCGGGCATCCTGTTCGCGCGCGGCGAGCCGCCCGACGCCACGTACGTGTTCAAGCACGCGCTGATCGAGGAGGCGGCGTACCAGACGCTCCTGAAGCGCAAGCGCCAGCGGCTCCACGCGCGCGTCGGCGCGGTGCTGGAGACACGCTTTCCCGAGCGCGTCGCGTCGGAACCCGAGGTGATCGCGCGGCACTACGAGCAGGCGGGCCTCTGCGCGCCGGCGATCGCGTACTACCAACGGGCCGGCGAGCGGGCGGCAGAGCGGTCGGCAAACGAGGAGGCGATCGGGCATCTGCGCCGCGCGCTCGCCCTGCTCGTGACGCTCCCGGTGGATCGCGAGCGGGACCAGCAGGAACTCCGGCTGCAGATGGCCATTGCCACGCCGCTCGGTGCGTCCGGCGGCTTCTCCCATCCGGACTGCGCGACGGCACACGCGCGGGCGCGGGCGCTGGCGACGCGGATCGGCGAGTCACCGGAGCTGGCGCGCGTGCTCGTGGGGCTCGCGACCGCCTACTTCGTGCAGGGCGACCTGGCCACCGGTGAGGCGATCGGGCGCGATGCCCTGGCGGCGGCGGAGCGCACGGGCGATTCGCTCGACCTTCTGCTTGCGCACGTCGTGGCCGGCTTCCCGCACTTCTATCGCGGCAGCTTCGCGCGCGCGGCCGAGCACTACGGCAAGGCCGTGGCGCTCTACGATCCGCGCGAGCACGCGTCCTTCGCGCGCACGCTGGGGTGGGACCGCGGCGTCAACGCCCACGCCTATCTGGCGTGGTGCCATCTGTACCTCGGCCATCACGACCGGGCGCTCGCCCTGAGCGACGCGGCGGTCGGGCTCGCTCGAAACCTCGACCATCCGCTCACGCTAGCGAACGTGCTCCTGCACGTCGCGATTCACCACCTCGAGCGCCGCGAGCCCGACCGGGCGCTGCCGCTCAGCGAGGAGCTCGTCGAGCTCGCAGCACCACTCGGCTTCCCCATGTTCGAAGGTGTGGGCCGGTTTCTCCGCGGCTGTGCGCGCGCCGACGCGGGCGACCTCGAGAAGGGCATCGCCGAGATGGAGCACGCGCTCGGCGAGCTGGCGAAGGTGGCCGTCGGGATCGGAGCGCCCGGCTTCCTGGTGCTGTTCGCGGAACGGCTCCGGCGGGTCGGGCGTCACGACGACGCCCTCGGCATCGTCGCGATCGGTCTGATGCGAGCCGAGAGTCAGGGCGCGCACTGGGGCGACGCCGAGCTGCACCGCGTGCACGCGCGCACGCTGCTCGACCGCGGCGACACGGAGGAAGAAGCGGAAGCGCGTCTCGCGCAGTCGCTGGAGATCGCGCGGCAGCAGGAGAACAACCTGTTCGCGCTGCGCACGGCCATGGATCTGGCGAGGCTCCGGCAGCGCCGCGGGCAACGCGACGAGGCGCGCGCCCTCTTGGCCCCGCTCCTCGCGTCGTTCTCCGAGGGGCACGAGCTGCAGGACCTGCGCGACGCCGCGGCGTTGCTCGACGAGGTGGGGTAGGAACCGACCCGCCCGGATCACCCCTCGGTATCCGTCCGCGTCCATCGTACGTTCGCCTTGTGCGCGTAGCCCTCGACGACCTGAGCATCGTCCCGCTCACCGCGTCCTGGTACGAGGCCGTCCCGTCGCGCCTCGCGAGCGGGTGCCGTCTCCCCGGCCAGGTCGGCAAGTAGAGCTTGGTTAGAGAGGCTGGAGCCCCGGCGCGCGGTCTGTCATCGCAAAGTAGAAATGTCCGGTTCCCTGCAAAGTAGAAATGTCAGGTTCGGCTGGTCGAGCTAGGCCGTCAGGCCGGCGGTCGCTCGGATCTGTTTCTTCTTCC
>JBHEOD010000162.1:0-7164 GCA_046261745.1 Binatia bacterium | reverse complement strand
GGTCTCGCGGCGGCCAGGCGCGGCGCCGCCGTCACATTCGGCGACTACCTCGAAGAACCGCTCGAGTTCGTCCGCGCGACGCTCGCCGAAACCCGGGACCGTCGTCGCGGGCTCACAGAAAGCTTCGCGGGCGCCGACGGCGCTCGAAGAAGCGGCCGGCCTGGCGAGAGATCCGTACCTGTCCCGGATTTCTTCCGCAGCAACGAACTTCACGCGAAATCCGCACCTGTCCCGGATTTCCAGGCGTGCGAGGTGGTCAGGATCGACTTCACGGGCGAGGAGAGCCACGGGCAGTTCGATGTCATTCTGGCCGCGGATATCGTCTACGACCCGGCGCACTACACTCCCCTCGCCTCCTTCCTGGAGCGAAGCCTCGCGCCGGGCGGAACCATCCTGCTGACGGAAAGCCTGCGCGCCGACGCGAGCGTGTTCCTCGAAGGAATGCGCGCGCGCGGCTTTGAAGACGACCGGCACGCACTTTGGGTGATGGAAGAAGGAAGGCGCGAACGCACGTGGCTGCACGCGCTGATCCGCGCGGCTTGACGGGCTTCGCGCCCCAGGAAGGCTACTTCATGAGACGCGGGGAGGCTGACGCAGCGAGGACTCTCATTCCTCTTCCGGCATGAGCGGACGAAACAGCTCGACGAGGTCTGGCCCCTGGCGCAGCGTGTGGCCGCCGTCCACGCCGATGCACTGCCCGGTGATCCACCCGGCTTCATCGCTGAGCAGAAATGCCACGATCGCTCCGACGTCGGCAGGAACTCCGATTCGCGCGAGCGGCATCCGGCGCTTGTACTCGGCCAGCGCGTCGTCGTTCGACGTCAGCGTGACGGCCAGCTCGGTCTCGACGAGGCCCGGCATCACAGCGTTCACGCGAATACCGAACTCCCCCAGCTCGTCAGCGGCGCAGCGCGTGAGCATGTTGACGCCGGCCTTCGACACGCAGTACGCAGACATCCAGCGATGCGTGAGCGCGCCGGCAATCGAGCTGATGTTGACGATGCTGCCGCCGCCACCCTTCTTCATCGCGCGGGTCTCGGCGCGAACGCAGCGGAACACGCCGGTGAGGTTGGTGTCGAGCGTCATCGTGAACGCTTCGGTGGGCTGGCCCGTCACCGGTCCGGCCATGCCCATGCCGGCGGCATTGACGGCCAAATGAAGCGCGCCGAACTTCTCGACGGTGGCGGCCACCGCGGCATCCACCGACGCGTCGCTGGTCACGTCGCACTCGACGCAGCCCGCCGAAGAGCCGAACGAAGCCGCCGCCGCCTCCAGCACGTCGCGGCGCCTGGCGGCCAGCATCACCCGACCGCCGCCGCCGACGACGGCGCGCGCGCAAGCCAGCCCGATACCCGTCGCGCCACCCGTGACGAAAGCTACCTTGCCTGCGAAATTGGGCATCCGTCAGGCCGCCGACGCTTCCTGCGCAGCCTTCGAGTAAAACTGCGAGTACCAGCGCCGGTACCGCACGTAAGGCCCGTCGTTCTCGGCGATGACCGGTATGGGCCGGTAGATCTTCGCGTTCCAGATCGGCACGTCGAGCTCGTAGTCGCGGATGTAGTTGGTGAAGAACGCCTCGACGACGGCAGGATCGGTCTGCGCGTGGCCGTAGTAACGATGCTGAATCAACAGTTGTTCGGGCGCGACAGGTACGAGCACGTTGATCGCGATGCCGGTCATCGGACCTCGCACGCGCGTGCATGTGAACGACGGACCTGAGTTGAACGAATCGACGTCGGTCGCGTTCTGCGCGGTGGCCGCCTGCTCGTCGGCGCCGGAATCGACATCGATGCGAAGCGTGTAACGATGCCCCTCCGGCTGCCAGTCGATCGATTTCGCCTTCCAGCCGTGAAGCGTGAAGAAGTGCTGGATGTCGACACCGTTCTCCATGATCTCCTGCGGGTGCGAAGCAATGCGCCATTCACGCTTGCCCCACAGGTAGTAGCCGGGATCGGAAAGCTCCTCGACGACGTCGGGCGTCCAGTCGGCGCTCTTGCCGTCGGCGTGGTACCAGACGAACACGAAGCCGTTGTTCTCCCAGACTGGCCACGAGCCGATCGCGGCCTTGGGGGGAAGCTTGTCGGTGTACGGGATCGACGTGCAGCGCCCGTCGCTGCCGTCGTAGCACCAGTGGTGGAACGGACAGCGGATCGTGTTGTCCACGACGACGCCGCCGACTCCGAGATGTGCACCGAGATGCGCACAGTACGGATCGACCGCGAAGGCCTTGCCGCTCGCCCCGCGAAAGACGACCATGTCGCGACCAAGCGCGTGCACGGTCTTCACTTCTCCGACCGCGAGCTCGTCCGAGTGGCTTACGGCGAACCATCCGTTGGGATAAGGCGGAAGCGGGATTCGTTGCATCGGTTTCTCCACTGGTAGAACCTGTTCCAGTCGGGCCGATTATGGGCGCGCGCGGGCCGCGAGTCCACCCCCGGGACGTGGGGTCCACGGACCAGAGCGCGCGATGTGCCAACCGACCGGCAGGAACCGGGAACAACCCCCTCAGGAGGCCACGTGCCCAAGGTGAACACCGTCCTCGGAACCATCGAAGCCGCCGAACTCGGCGCCACGATGTCCCACGTCCACCTCACGCTGGACATCTCGTGCTGGTACATGCCGCCCGAGGACCCCGTCGCGCGCCGCGATGCCGAAGCGGGCTTCTCACTCGAAAGGCTTGGCGAGATCCGCCGCAACGGACTCGCCTACCAGCGCAACCTTCACCAGGACGACGTCTCGCTGACGATTCGCGAAGTCACCGAGTTCAAGAAGCACGGCGGCGGCGCCGTCGTCGACATGGATCTCGACGGTATCGGTCGAGACGTGGATGCGATGGTCGCGATCTCGCGCGCCACCGGCCTTCACGTGGTGGCCTCCACGGGCTGGTACATCCAGGGCGCCCACCCGCCCTTCCTCGCCGGCAAAAGCATCGAGGAGCTGGCCGACATCATGACGCGCGAGATTCTCGAAGGGATCGGCACCAGCGGCGTGCGCGCCGGCAACATCGGCGAGATCGGCCTGAGCGGGATGCCCGACGTTCCCTTCCACCCCGACGAGGAGAGGATCTTGCGTGCCGCCGCGCGCGCACAGAAGGCAACCGGCGCGTCGCTGACCATTCATCCGAACGCGCACCTGACCATTTACGGAGAGACGCCGGTCGATCATTTCCCCACCTATATCGACATCCTGGAGAAAGAAGGCGCCGATCTCGGCAAGGTGTATCCTTCCCATCTCGGTCTCTATCCTGTTTCCACCGCGCGAACGCTGCTCGAGCGAGGCGTCGGATTCATCTCGTACGACCATTTCGGTCACGAGGAATTCTGCGAAGTGCTCGGCCCCGGGCGTGGCTTCACACCCGACCGCATCGAAGTGGAAACGGTGATGGACCTGATCGGCGAAGGGTACGCCGACCGCATCCTGCTCGGCGCCGAGGTGGGGTGGAAGACCTGCTACAAGGCCAACGGAGGCTGGGGCTACAGCCACGTGCTCGAGCATATCGTGCCGTGGCTGCGCGCATGCGGCGCGAGCGAAGAACACGTTCGCACGATGATGGTGGACAACCCGCGACGCCTGCACGGCATCGGGAGCTGAAGCACGCTACGCGAAGAGACGCCTTCCGCGCGGGAAGGACATCCCTGTCCTCACGACTCAGAGACCGTAGGCTTCCTTGAGATCGGCGTCCTTGGCCGCCAGCATTCGGGCGAGGCCGACCATCACCTTGCACTGCTTGTAGGTCGCGTCGTCCTGCATCTTGCCGTCGAGCATCACCGCGCCCGAACCATCGCCAAGCGCGGAGATCACCTTCAGCGCCCACTTCACTTCTTCGACCGGCGGGCTGAAAACCTTCTTCGCGATCTCGATCTGCACCGGATGCAGCGACCAGGCGCCCACGCAGCCCATCAGGAACGCGTTGCGGAACTGGTCTTCGCAGGCCACGACGTCCTTGATGTCTCCGAACGGGCCGTAGTACGGCAGGATTCCGTTTGACGCGCAGGCGTCGACCATGCGCGCCATCGTGTAGTGCCACAGGTCCTGCTGGGCGGTCTCGCGCACGTCGTCGGGATTGCTCGGATCGGGATCGGTGCGCACGACGTAGCCGGGGTGTCCGCCGCCGACGCGCGTGGTTTTCATGCGGCGCGAGGCCGCCAGGTCGGCAGGTCCCAGCGAAAGTCCCTGCATGCGCGGGCTGGCCGAACAAATCTGCTCCACGTTGGCCACGCCGGTGGCGGTCTCGAGAATCGCGTGAATGAGCAGCGGCTTCTTGACGCGTGCTCGCGCCTCCAGCTGGGCAAGCAGTTGGTCGACGAAGTGAATATCCCAGGCGCCTTCCACCTTCGGCACCATGATCACGTCGAGCTTGTCGCCGATCTCGGTCACCAGCTCGGTGAGGTCGTCGAGCACCCATGGAGAGTCGAGGCTGTTGATGCGCGTCCATAGTTGCGTGTCGCCGAAGTCGTTCGCCTTCGCGATGTCGATCAGGCCGCGCCGCGCGGCCACCTTGTTGGCCGACGGGACGGCGTCCTCGAGGTTGCCGAGCAGGACGTCCACCTGCCTGGCGATCTCGGGAGCCTTCGACGCCATCTTCGGATTGCTGGCGTCGAAGAAGTGAATCATCCGCGACGGCCTGACCGGGATTTCCCGAAGCGGTTCGGGGGCACCTATGGCGAGAGGTTGAAAGAAGGCCTTCGGACTGCGCATGACGGATTTGCTCCCTCGGAGGTTCTTGTCGTTCGGCGCGTGCGCCCAGGTTCACAGGGGCGCGTTCGCAACCAGACGTGGCATTCGCCAGACGGCGGGTCGTATACGTGATGCAGAAGCGGGAGTCGACGAGGCGGAGCCGTCACCGCGGTGCGGAGATCACTCCGGAGCCCGAGGTCATTCCGGCGCGGACGGAGCAGCCTTCTCGCGTGCAGCGTCGAGTTCGGCAGCCCTCAGGCCCTGCAGCGCACCGGCCACCGGCGTGTCGGCTCCAGTCGGCGGCTCCGGCTTGGCCGCATCGTGGAAGTGCCCGTGCTCCTCGTTCCAGACCTTGCCCGGGCCGCCCTCGGCGGATCCCGTGTCGCCGCCGACGTCGTGGTAATGCCCGTGCTCGGCAGACCACACCTTCTTCCCGGTGGCCACGTCGTCGAAGAAGAACGCCTGCGCGAAGACAAAACCGCCGCCCACCAGCATCAGGCCCGCGAGAACCGCGGCGACGCCGAAAAAGCGGCTGGCAGGGTCTTCTGCCGCCGTATCGACGGCCCCACAGCAGCGCTTGTACTTCTTGCCGCTTCCGCACGGACACAACTCGTTGCGTCCGGCTCTGTTCTTGTCGTTGATCATGAGGTGGCAAAGGTAGCACAAAGCGCGCGCGAGCGAAGTCTCGCGTCGACATCGTCCTCTGCTATGGGAGGGCGGCCGAGCCGTCCGACTTCGCACGGGCAGGCTCGTCTCCCGAGTCCTTCAGGTTCCGTCCGAGTTTCGGCAGGAGAAACCCATGCACGCAGGTCCGTCCCCCACCCTCGCCGTCCGCTGCCTTGCGTTCGCCCTCGTCGGCGTCGTCTCTTCCGGCTGTTCCAAGCCTTCGCCGCTCGTCACCGCGCCCGCGATGCCGCCCACCTCCGTCGTCTTCGCCAACGCGAGGGTGTTCGACGTGGTCGGCGGCGTCACGGCGCCGGACCAGGACGTCGTCGTCACCGGCGAGACCATCACGGCAATGGGTCCGACCGGCACCGTCACCATTCCGGACGGAGCCGAGCGTATCGATGCGCGAGGCGCCACGCTTCTGCCCGGACTCATCGACAGCCACGGCCACGTCGCCAACGGCTCGGCCCCGCCGTGGGCCCGCGAATTCCCCGACCCCGACCGCAACCTCCAGGCCTATCTCTACTGCGGCGTCACCACGGTGCTCGACCCCGCCGATCTCGAACCCGATGCGTTCGATCGGCGCGACGCCGTCAATGCGCGCACGTTGCTCGGACCGACCATTTTCGCATCCGGCCCTATGCTTACCGCCGTCGGCGGGCACCCGCTGCCCGTCATCGAAGAACTCGCGCCGTGGTGGATCCGCTGGTACGTCGTGCGCCACGCCGTGCGTCCCCTCGCAACGGACGCCGACGTGCAAACCGCGATCGACGGCCTCGCCGCCGCACGAGCCGATTTCGTCAAGATCGCGATCGACAGCATTCCGGAAGGTGCGCCGCGCATGGTGGATGCTCTCGCAGCGTCGGTGGTGACCAAGGCGCACGAGAAGGGCCTGCGCGTGGTTGCGCACATCGGCACGTTTGCCGACGCCATCGAAGCCGGCAGCGCCGGCGTCGATGCGTTCGTGCACATGGTCTACAAGGAACCGCTCGATGCAGCCGGCGCGGCGAGGATCGCTGCGTTCGGCAAGCCCGTGGTCGCGACGATGGGCGTGTTCGAGAGCTACGCGCTCTCCGGCGACAAGCGCGTGTCCACGCCTCTTGAGCGGGAGACCGTCGATGCGGAGCTGCTCGCGTCCTTCGACAAAGCCCCCGAGGGCGCAATCTCGCCGGCCTTCCGGGAGTTCTTCGACCTGCTGAAGGCAACCCGCCTCGCGTGGCGCACCAGCATCCGACTGATGCGCGCCGAAGGCGTCACCATTCTTGCCGGCAGCGATGCGCAATCCGGCGTGTTCCCGGGCGCCGGTCTTCATCGCGAGTTCGCACTACTCGTCGAGTCCGGGATGACGCCCGCCGAAGTCATTCGCTCGGCCACCTGGGATGCGGCCCGATTCCTCGAGAAGAGCGCCGACCCGTCCTTCGGTGCGGTTGCGGTCGGAAAGCGCGCCGACCTCGTGCTGGTCGACGGCGACCCGGGCGCCGACGTGGCCAACCTCGCGAAGATCCGGGTCGTGATGAAGCGCGGCGTGCCGCTTCGCCGTCACCCGGTGGGCGGCGCCTGAGCACCCGCAGGCATTGAAGGCACACGGGGGCCCGGCTAGTTTCCGCGGCCCTTCGCGCCGGCGCCGCGCGCCCGGTCGCGGTGAAGCCTGCACGATTTCCACAGGAGACCCCATGGCCCGCATCAACGACAACTACCTCAAACTCGCCGCCGGCTACCTTTTCCCGGAGATCGGGCGACGCGTCCGTGCGTTCCAGGAGGCCAACCCCGGCGCACCGATCATTCGTCTCGGCATCGGCGACGTGGTGCTGCCGCTTCCCG
>JBHEOD010000161.1:630-7240 GCA_046261745.1 Binatia bacterium | reverse complement strand
TCGTTCGAGAGCGTCCGACCGTGAAGGCGTCGGCGCGACTGACCAGCCGTGCGAATCATGATGATCGGCGTCAGACCGGCCGGCCCTTCACTACTGTTCATGCCATCGAAAGGATGCGCGACGGCATAGCCGAGCCCGCGCGCATTGATGCGCGTGATGCCCGTTGGCGTTTCGCGCAGTTCCGCAATCGTTTGACCGAGGCCGCCACTGCGGGAGCAACTGAGGCGCACACCGCCCTGAAGAAAATTTGAGCGCGTCGTCAATATGGATTTCTGCGAGCTCCGCGAAAAACCGCCGCTGATTTCCTTGACTGGGTGGCGCTGTCCGGGTTTATTGCTCCTCGTTCGGACGTTGCCTCGTCTGTTTGCCGCTTCTCCCTCGGGAATTGTCGGCGGGCAGCGCAACGAGGTTCAGGATGTCCGCGACATTCCCCCGCTCAGGCGGGTACCCCCAAGCGCTTTTACGATCACGGCCCTCCGGGTCGCGCGACGTCGCGCGCCGACTCGTGGGCCTCGCCGCCCAGCCACCTGCGCAGCTCCTCCCTGCGCAGCGATCCGTGCGTTCCGGCTGGACGGCGAACTGGGTCCTGCCGGCGGCGTTCGGCCTTGCGACACTCGCGATGTTCGCGTCTCTCGCCGGCTGTTCCACGGCAGGACCCACTTTTTCATCAGAGGATTGTTCGCGGGCCGCGGGACGCCAGTCCACGTGTACCGCGGCATCGGGCGGTTTTTCCACCGAGGGGGGTGGGCTCGGCCTTGATGGCCGAGCAAGTGAAGTCGCTCCGATGCCGACGGAAACGGGGACCGCATCCGCGGGGGGAACCGCGAACAAGCCGGAGAGTTCCGGAACGGGTATCGCCGTGCGCGACCGCAGCGGGCTGGTCGACGCGTGGCCGTCGGTTCCCACTTCGTGGGATCTGTCCGCCCGTTCCGGGCTCTCCAACGTCTCGAGGAAGCAACGCGCGCGCGTGACGCTGAACTGAGGGCAGGGGTTGGTCGCGAGGACGAGCGTTGGGAAGCACCGCGAAGCGTGAACGTTGAGAGCTGGCGTTGAGGAAACGTTGTGCGCGAAGCGCTGCGCGCAAGTTTGAGATGGCGTTACGCATGTCCGGGGGGCACGCGCAACGCCGAGAGCAGGGGATGTCACCGCGAGTCCGACACGGGGAGTTAGGGCTTGCGGTGGCGGGGGGGCGCGCGACCGCGACTGCTTGGAATGTGCTTCGGTACATTGCGGGCGGGGAGCATCGCGATCGCGCGCTTACCTTCCGCGCTACGGCGGGGCAGTGCCGCTCCGGAAGCTGTGCACCGAAAGGTGCGTGACTTCCGCGGGCGGCCACTGTCTTCTTCAGAATCGACGTTCCGCGGAATTGGACAGACCCTCGCGTCGCAACGTAGCGGGCGAAACGGCTTCAGAGCGACGGCCCTTCCTCCCCACTGTCTTCCTCGAGAGCAGGGCCGTATCTCCGGCACGCGAAATTACTGCGTCACGACGCCCGCGACGTGCAGTACCACCCCGAGCGCTGCCGTCGTCGCCAGCACCGTGAGCATCCCGATCTTCGCGCGGAAGATGGCCCACGACGCGCCCAGAAACAGCATTACGCTCGCCACGTTCACACTCGCGAGCACCGGAACGTCGAGCGTCGCACCGTAGCCGCTCACCACGCGCACCTCGGAGAACATCACGTGCAGCGCGAACCACACTGCCAGGTTCGCGATCACGCCCACCACCGATGCCGTGATGGTCGCGAGCGCGCCCGACAGCGCGCGATTGTTGCGCAGCGTTTCCACGTACGGCGCGCCGAGGAAGATCCACAGGAAGCACGGCACGAAAGTAACCCACACTGTCAGCACGGAACCGAGCACGCCGGCAACATACGGGTGGAACCCGCCGGGGTTTCGAAATGCAGCCAGGAACCCCACGAACTGGTTCACCATGATAAGCGGCCCGGGCGTTGTCTCGGCCATGCCGAGCCCGTCCATCATCTCGCGCGCATTCAGCCAGCCGTAGTTCTCGACGGCCTGCTGCGCCACGTAAGTGAGCACCGCGTACGCGCCGCCGAACGTCACGACGGCCATCTTCGAGAAGAACACCGCGATGTCCGCGAACGCGCCGGCGCGACCGTCACCCGACGACGCGACGATCAGCGCCACCGGAACGAGCCAGAGCGCCAGCATCACGCCGGCCATGCGCAGCGACCATGCGGTGGACGGCCGCGCGTGCGACGGCATCGCTTCGCCGAGTGCGCTCTCGGCGTCGGCCAGCGGCGCGCCTCCGCCCGCCCCGTGGCCGCCGCCTCCGGCTGTGAACGCCGCAACGTCCATGCGCGTGCCGACGAAGCCGAGCAGCCCCGCCGCCAGCACCACCAACGGGAACGCGATGTCGAACACGAATACGGCGACGAACGCGGCCACCGCGACGGTTCGCATGGTCGTGCTTCTGAGCGAGCGTTTGCCGACGCGCTGCACAGCCTCGATCACCACGGCCAGCACGGCCGCCTTCATGCCGAAGAACAACGCGGCCACCGCCCCGACGTTGCCGTAGGCCGCGTAGAGGATGCTCAGCGCCATGATCGACACGAAGCCGGGCAGGATGAACAGAAGGCCGGCAACGAGGCCACCCTTCGTGCGATGCAGCAACCAGCCGATGTAGACGGCGAGTTGCTGCGCCTCGGGCCCCGGCAGCAACATGCAGTAGTTGAGGGCGTGCAGGAATCGCGCGTCGCCGATCCAGCGCTTCTCGTCCACGAGAATGCGATGCATCACCGCGATCTGCCCGGCCGGTCCGCCGAAGCTGAGCGTCGCGACGCGGATCCACACACGGACTGCTTCGCCGAAGCTGATTCCGTGCGGCTCGGCATCGTCGCGAGGGGGCGGCGGCTCTGTCATCGGCCGGTTTCATATGCCGGAACCCGCGCCCGCGGAAGGTAAGCGACGACTTCGGCCGCGCCAGGTGCCGGGGCCGTCGTTCAGTGAGCCGGATCGGGCAGCACCGGCGAAGGCGAAGTCCATCGTGAAGGGCGCGCCTGTGAACACGTGCGCCAACGTCCAGGCCCCACGCGCTCGACAGGCGCAACCCAGCCCCGCTTGAATTCCCCATCTCGGAGTGACGTAGCTCGTGATGGACGGCGTGCTCGCCCCCCCTCGCCGTGCAGGAGGACCCGATGCAACAGCTCCGATTCGGTCTCGCACTGCCGTTTACGTTGCTGCTGGCCGTCGCTGTATGCACGGGCGGCTGCGGGTCAGACTCCGGTTCGGGAAACGGCAACGAGTCGGTGACGATCCGCTACGGCGGGGACCGGTCTGCGTACGGGATCTCCGTTCGCAGCGGCGCCGCGATTGCCGGCGCCACCGGCGACGCGGCGACGGCATCCGCCAGCAGCGGCGCCCTAGTTGCCGCCGCCAGCCGCAGCGCCAGGCAAGCCGGCGAAGTTGCCTGCACCATGTCGGTGGCCACGGCAGCCGCCGGATGCACGGCCAGCATTGCGACGAGCGCGAGTGGTGTGGATCTGGCCCTGTACGGCTGCTTCTTCGATGCCGGCGACGAACTGTTCGACTGCGAGCTCCCCACGGCGCTGATCGACGGCCTGCGCTCCGACGCGACCGTACTTGCCGGCTGCGGCTGCCGCAGCCTTTGCCCGGCCTCTCCCTCCATCGACGTCTGCAACGACGGGGACTCGGCGTGCGTCGAGGCCGCCCGGTTGCGGGTGGCCATCGCTAGCCGGCCGCCACCGGACATCGTTGTGACGACGCAGCCCGCAACCGGAGAGACCACTTGTTCGACCTGCTGCGAGACCGACTTCCACGACGACATCATCGCGAGCGTTGTCTCGAGCGAGCCGATCTCGGAATTCGAGGTGACCATCACCTTCGCCGACGAATGCAGATTCGACGTCAACGGAACCGCCGAGTGCGACCTGGACGATCCCGACGCGCACTGGGGAGAGCAAAGGCTCACGGGTAGTACACTGGTCCATCGTTTCTGCTTGTCGGCCGACGATCCCACCGGGAACACCCTTTCGGTTCCGTTCGCCAGATGCAGGGGGCTGATCGATGACGTGACGGTGACACGCGCGCTGGGCCGCAACTTCGCTCCGCTGTCGACGCCGCCGCAAGTGAGATTCCGCTAGGCTGGGCGCTCCTCGGCAATCTCCGCATCGGGTAGACGGCATTTGCCCCACTTCGCTGGCTCGCCCCGATTTTCCATAGTATCCGCGGCGTCGAGGAAAGATCCGTGGCCAGCGAAACGACTCCGCCTTCATCCGCTTCCGAGACCGCCCGCACTCCCGGGCTCGACTTCGTGCGCCAGCGCGTCGCCGACGATATCGCGGCCGGCAAGAACGGCGGCCGTGTCGTCACGCGCTTTCCTCCCGAGCCGAACGGCTATCTCCACATCGGTCACGCCAAATCGATCTGCCTCAACTTCGGTGTCGCGATCGAGAACGGCGGCCGCTGCCACCTGCGCATGGACGACACCAATCCGACGAAGGAAGACGTCGAGTACGTCGACTCCATCACCGAAGACGTGCGCTGGCTCGGCTTCGACTGGGGCGAGCACTTCTACCACGCGGCCGACTACTTCGACCGTCTCTACGAGTACGCCGAAGCGCTCGTACGCAAGGGCAAGGCCTTCGTCTGCGATCTCACGCCCGAGCAGATGCGCGAGTACCGCGGAACCTATACCGAGCCCGGCCGTCACAGTCCGTGGCGCGTGCGCACGGTGGACGAGAACCTCGACCTGCTGCGACGCATGCGAGCCGGCGAATTCCCCAACGGCACGCGTACGCTGCGTGCGAAGATCGACATGGCCTCGCCGAACATCGTGATGCGCGACCCGGTGATCTATCGCATCCAGCACTCGGAGCACCACCGCTCGGGCGACAAGTGGTGCATCTACCCGATGTACGACTTCGCCCACTGCCTCTCCGATGCGATCGAAGGCATCACGCACTCCATCTGCACGCTCGAATTCGTGCCCAACCGGGCGCTGTACGACTGGGTGCTCGACGAGCTGCTGCCGCCGGACGTGGCCGTGCGCCCGCAGCAGATCGAGTTCGCGCGCCTCAACCTTGCCTACACCATGATGAGCAAGCGCGTACTGCGCGGCCTCGTCGAAGGCAGTCACGTGCGGGGCTGGGACGATCCGCGCATGCCGACCATCTCCGGCATGCGCCGGCGCGGCTATTCGCCGGCCGGCGTTCGCGCGTTCTGCGAGAGCGTCGGCGTGGCCAAGAGCGACAACACCGTCGCGTTCGCGCAGCTCGAACACCACGTGCGCGACGACCTCAACAAGTCGTCGGCACGGGTGATGGCCGTGCTCGATCCTCTGCGTGTGGTGATCGAGAACTGGCCGGCCGGCGAGGTGCACGAGGTGGAAGCCGTGAACAACCCCGAGGATCCCTCCGCGGGCACCCGCCAGGTTCCGTTCACCGGCGAGCTGTGGATCGAGCGCGAAGATTTCATGGAAGACCCGCCGAAGAAGTTCTTTCGTCTGGCACCCGGGCGCGAGGTGCGGCTTCGCTACGCGTACTTCCTCACCTGCACCGGCGTCGTGAAGGACGCGGCCGGCAACGTGACCGAGCTTCGCTGCACGTACGATCCGGCCAGCCGCGGCGGCAACTCGCCCGACGGCCGCAAGGTGAAGGCGACGCTGCACTGGGTGTCGGCCGCGCACGCGATTCCCGCCGAAGTGCGTCTCTACAAGCAGCTCTTCACGCGTGAGAATCCGCTCAAGGTGGACGAAGGGCAGACGCCTCTCGACAACCTCAATCCCGACTCCCTCGAGGTGCTCACCGCCGCGCGCCTCGAGCCGTCGCTCGCCACCGCGAAGGCGGGCGAACGCTTTCAGTTCGAACGCCTCGGATACTTTTGCGTGGATCCCGACACGCGCCCCGGCGTACTGGTCATCAATCGCACCGCCACTCTCAAGGACGAGTGGGCGAACATCCAGAAGCGGGACGGCTGAGAAGCGGGAACAGGGACAAGTACGGATTCCTTTCGCACGTACCTTGGCACGCGTGGCTCCACGGCGTGAGCCATGCTAGGTTCCGCTCGCCATGAAGCACTCCCGCAGCCCACTCGCCGCCGTTGCCGCCGTCGCCTTCGCAGCCATCGCCTCGCCCGCCTTCGCCGCCTCGTACCAGGGCTGGGGCGACACGGGCTGGACCCACTACGACAAGCGCGAGTGTTGCGAAGACGCCGTCTGGCTCGCCCAGGAAAACAGCATCCTGCTGTGCGAAAACGCCGGCGGAAGCGCCAAGGTCCGCTCCGGCAGCACGCGCGGCCTGTGCGACTGGGACGCGCGCGGAAGCGGCAGCGATCGCGTCTACCGCTGCACGGCCGACACGTCGGTGCTCTGCCGCTAGCGAACCGTCAGCTTAGGCTTGAAGGTGCCGTCCCGCAGCGACTCGAGACGTTCATCGAGCACGTCCGCCCACTTCGCGAACACGGCATGGACGTCCTCCCAGGTATCCACCGTCCCCTTGGGCGTATCCGTCCCCCGCCTCGCATCGAAGAATGCCGCCCGCACCCGCTTTGGCGTCTTCGGCGGCCCGCTCTCGGCAAATTCGGCCTCGAGCGCACAGTCACGCACGAACCGGCGGGTGCCCTCGACC
>JBHEOD010000161.1:0-620 GCA_046261745.1 Binatia bacterium | reverse complement strand
CCCGCCGCGAGAGATCCTTCACAGGAACTGTCGTCGAGAAGAAGTCGATCGACGACTCCGGATCCGTCACCAGCGTGAATCCGAGGCTGATTTCGAGCACCCCCGGCCCCGGCTTCTCCGTCATCTCGAACGAAGCGCTGAGCCGCTTGTGCATGGCCTGGTAGAGCGCGTCGGCGAGATACTGCAGGTCCTCCTCAGAAACGTCCTCGAGCCGGCGATCCGCCCCGCGCCACACGCCGACCGGCCGGAAAAGCAGCTTGCGATACCCGCCCTGGCGCGAATCGTCGCGGTAGAACTTCATCGCCGCGAACTGTTCGCTCGCCCGAAGCTTCGAGTAATCGGACAGGAACCCTGACTCGACCGGCATCGCCGAAGGCTCGAGACTCGCACTCGGAGCCGGCGCAATGACAGTGTGAGGAACCCCGCAACCATGCACGACCGCGAGGAGGGCAACGACGAATACCGAACGTAAAAATGACATGGGCGCCAACGATGGCGAGGGCCCGGCCATGGGTCAAGCTTCGCTTGGACCAGCCCGGCTTTTTTGACAGGGTTGGCCGGTGAAGAAGTCGATTGTATTCGGCCTCGGCGGTTCGGGGACATTCTGAATGGTGTTGGGT
>JBHEOD010000160.1:0-7257 GCA_046261745.1 Binatia bacterium | reverse complement strand
GACTACGTGGAGCGTCTTCGCGGGCGTGGTGGTGACGACGTTCGGAGCGGATGTTCGGGCAGTTGGCCCAGTTCTGCGAAGGTCACTTGGTCTTGATCGGGCCGGTTTCGAGCACTCGAACTCCGGTCGGGTAGGACATGGTCGGAGAATCCTCGGCAGTAATGAAGATCGAGAAATCCCCGAAAGGAGCGGTGGTGGTCATAGAGGCCGACAGATTCTTGTCGACTGTTATGGCGCCAAGGTTGGCCAAGCGGCCATCGACGCTCCCGGCCCAAACCACATAGGCGGCCCGCGGCGGGGTGAGACTGGACGGGCTAGCCAGATGCTTCACTTTGAGTTTGACGATGGCGTTGCCGTGGTTGTCGTTGCTGATCGACACCTCGGCTTGGGCCGCGGGAGCGACCGTCGAAGGTCGGAATTTGACGGTCTGGGAACAGGCCGCCGTGGACAGCGCCAGAGACAGGGCAAGAAGAGTCGTAAGTTTTTTCATTCGGGGTTTCCTTAAGGGGCAAGTCGGCTTCGAGTCTCGTGGGGATGTCCCGCCGGTTGTTGAACTGAGAATTGAGAGTGGCGGTTCCTTTCCGTCCCTGTGTCAGGGACGGGTCGCCAAACCAAAAAAAGGAACCGACCACCCATGAGTGAGAAAGCCAAGAAACCTTCCCATGTCCAAGCCGCCCTTGCGGACGAGACGATCCACTTCCAGATGCTAACTGGCCGGAAACCCCCGGCAATGCCGCGATTGAGTCGACGGCTTTCGTGGGCAGGTTCGGCCTTGCGGCGTCGGCGACACAACGATAGTGTTGTGTCGTGATCCCCGCATTCGAACCCAACCCTGGTGAAGGTGGCTGCTTGCACCTGCCGCCCGGTGTTCACATCGCGACGTGGCCAGAAGTTGTCACGCGTTTCGGCACGAACGACTCGAGGCGCGCGATCTTGGACGGCTTGCTGCGGGCTCTGCGGGCCTTGAGGGTGGCGGGGTGCCGGCGCGTCTGGATCGACGGCAGTTTTGTAACTTCGAAGGAGTTCCCAGGCGATTTCGATGGATGCTGGGATCATGGCGGTGTGGACTTCGCGCTGCTCGATCCGGTGCTGCTTGATTTCAACGGTCGCCGTGAAGCGCAGAAAGCCAAGTTCAAGGGCGAGTTGTTTCTGGCGGAGGATCCGGCCGACGGAGTGGGGCGGTTGTTTCTTGATTTCTTTCAGAGTGACCGAGATGGCCGCTCCAAGGGAATCATCCAGATCGATCTCGAGGATTTCACATGATCACCAACGATAGGCAGTACAAGATCACGCGGTTGCAGGCGGCCAAGTTTCGCGAGGCCCTGGCGGCCGCGCCCTCCAAGGGCCTCCACCCTGCGGCACTCAAGGCGATGCGCGATGGTGCGCAAAGCCAACTCAATGAGCTTGACGAGCAAATTGCCGAGTACGAGACCCTGCGCGACGGAGACGTGTCGTCGATCGCGGTGGACTCGATCGAGGGCATCGGCGTGGCGCTGATCAAGGCGCGCATCGCCCGCAAGCTGACGCACAAGGCGCTGGCTGAGCGGATGCAACTGGCCGAGCAACAGGTTCAACGCGATGAAGCGACGTTCTACGAAGGCGCATCCATCCGACGATTGCAGGAAGTCGCTAACGCCCTCAATTTGCGGATCAACGAGGTGATCACGCTCGAGAAGGAGTGACCGGAACCTCACCGACGCGGGCGACGGCTTTCTCCAGGACTCGGCCTGTCTGATCCCTGATCGCGATCCGCTCTTCACCGCGTCCTTCAGATGGTTTTGAAGTCGGGCGGTGTGAACACGGTGAGGCTACCGGCGCGGAGCCCGAACCTGGACGCCTACCCTAATGGGGTGGAAGGCGGCGGAGGGCGCCGATTCAGTCGCCGCCGAAGGCGGTCTTCCAACGCTCGGTCGGATCATCGAAACGAACGGCGGCCGGATCGAAGTCGCCCGCGTCGAAGGTTCCGCCCGCCCACATCAGCGTGGCTTCGTGTTCCGGGTGCCGGCGATCGGCAACCGCGGCGAGAAAGTCGCGGTAGCCCTCCGTGCCACCGCAGTCTTCCGGCGGACAACGGCGGGCGCCTGCGACGCAGCGAGGGTAGCTGACCGAATCCTCCGCGCTCCACGTCTCTTCGTAGAACAGCACGTGACGCCAGTCGTCTCCGAAGTCGTAGGTGTAGAGCATCGGCGGCATGGATCGGTGCACGTAGTCGGAGACGCGCACCTTCCATCCGGCCAGAGAAGGTTTCTCGTCCATGAACTCGTCGTCGGGAATTCCTATGCGCTCGAGGCGTTTGCGCTTGGGGTGCACGACTGCGAACTCGTGGAGGTGGTAGTCCTGCCAACCCATCGCGTCCTGAATGGCGACGTGGAGATCCCAGAACGAGTAGCGCTCGGGCACTTCGATACGCCGCCACACGACCGGGTCGGTTTCGCCCAGGACGACGAGGAAGTGATGGACGAGCGTATCCGCGCGCGGCCGGTGGGCTTTGGCCGAAGGTCGCACGTTCGCAGCGCCTCCGACTACGTGAAGCGTCTTCGCGGGCGTGGTGGTGACGACGTTCGAAGCGGACGTTCGCGCAGTTGACGTTCGAGGCTTCGGGGCTCCCTCTGCGCCCACGCCAAGTATCCAGCCTTCCACGCGGGCGCAGGCCAACTCTTCGGTCGTCAGGGCGGGTGCCAACCATTTTGAAAGGGTGCCGTCGCAATCGGCTTCGCGCATGCGCCTCGCGACGCTGTAGGCATCGTGCTGATCGGAGGTGCGGCCTTCGGGGCCGTAGGCACGACTCCAAAGTGCCGGGTACACCTCACGACGGCCGATCGTCCGGGCGTGATCTCCCAGCCGTCGAAAGGCCAGAAGTGCACGCGGCCTGCGAACTCGCGCCTCAGGCGTAGCAGCCAGGGAAGACCGGAATGCGTCGACTTCGCCACCGAGCCCTGCACGTCGAAGTGAAAGACCGACTTGGCGGCGCCGGCGCGCTTCTCGGTGATGCGCCGCCAGCGCGTGTTGCCTGCGCGCGCGCTTCCGAGGCCAGTTGATCCGTTGCGTACGGAATCGACGATGACGTGGTCGCCGTCGGTAGGCCAGTGTCGATGGAAGTCCTCGAGGAATGCGGGCCAGTCGAGGGCGAGGCCATGCGTCTCGAAGTAGGCGAGGGGGAATGAGGAGGCGTGATCGATGCCGACCACCGTGGGGATGTCCTCGGCAAGCCGCGCGCGCAGCCACTCGGCGACGCCGCGGCGGGTCCAGTACTTGCGCGGGCTCGGCGGAACGGTTTCAACCGCCGGGTAGGGTCGAACTTGAGCCGGCACGCCCCGAGGAGCCTTCCTTCAGTCGACGACTTACCGTATATACAAGAAGGTGTTCGCATGGGACATCGCGAAATCGCTCGCCAACTTCGAGAAGCATGCCGTTTCGTTTGAAGAAGCGGCAACGGTTTTCGCGGATCTGGACGGTCTCGACTGGGACGACTCCGAGCATTCCTCGGACGAGGCGAGACGAAAGCGCCTGGGAGTTTCGGTCACGGGCCGAGTGTTACTGATCGTCTACACGATCAGGAGGTCGAGAGATGACAAAGAAACAACTCGCATCATCAGCGCGCGCCAAGCCAGCCGCAAAGAGCGCGCGGCATGTGCCGGATCGTCAGATTGATTTCTCAGACGTTCCCGAATCGACCGACGAAGAATTGGGACGTGCCAAGCGCGTTGGGCGACCGAAGACGGGGCAGGCCAAGCAACTCATTGCGATTCGAATTGCTCCGAACCTGCTCGTGAAACTGCGCCGGATCGCACGCAAGCAGGGAAAGCCGTATCAAACCTACATTCACGAATTGTTGGATGCGGCGACGAAAAAAGTGGCGTAACCGAATTCCAGTATGAACGGAACAAAACCTCGCGGCAGCGACCCGTTGCTGACGATTCCGCTGCCGATGAGGACTCAGCCGAAGCCATCCAATGAGATACTGGTGGGTGAATCAGAATCAGACGTACCGGCAGGAGGTCGGTGGCGGATACCTATGGTCACCGAAGCTTCGGCGGGATGGCACGACGAACCCGGCGCGGAGGCGGGGGCGCTTGCGCGCGGCGAACTCGTCGCGGAACGCCTACTCGAAAGCGTTCGACCGGACGTGTTAATGTGGGAACAGCATTTGCGCGAAGAGATCGAAGCGGATCCCGACATTCCCGCGACGGTTGCGGGCGGTGTCAAAGTAGTTGCCGCCTGAGTTCGAATCACGCTGCGATGTCCTGAGTCGCGCTCGTCGTTGCCGCAGCGGTCGAAGTCCTCGTGAACCGGCGTTTCGCTGAAAGTGAACTGGCGGAGAGGGTGGGATTTGAACCCACGGTACCAGTTACGGTACACACGCTTTCCAAGCGTGCTCCTTAAGCCACTCGGACACCTCTCCGTGATCGACCAGTTGGCGGAAGCGGGAACCTAGCCGCGCCACCGCGCGCTTGCAACGCCCATCTGCCCTCGCCGCGGCGTTCGCTGCGAGGCGCAACGTGCCGCAACCGCAAAGGATTTCTGCGAAAGGCGGCGCCTTGCCCGGGCCCCGCCCCGGTGCTACCGACTCGCGTTCGGAGCCTCGGGACGATGTCGTATGAAGTGGTGGCACGGCGCTGGCGACCGCTGACGTTTGCGTCGGTGGTGGGGCAGTCCCACGTCACCCAGACGCTGGCCAACGCGGTCCGGCGCGACCGCATCCCGCACGCCTTCCTGCTAACCGGCACCCGCGGCGTCGGCAAGACCACCATCGCGCGCCTGCTGGCCCGCGCCATCAACTGCACCAGCCGCGGGGAGGACGCCGAGCCCTGCAACGAGTGCCCCTCGTGCAAGCAGAACCTGGCCGGCTCCTCGCTCGACATCATCGAGATCGACGGCGCGTCCAACAACGGTGTCGAGGAAGTCCGCGACCTCATCGAAGGCGCCCAGTACCGCCCGTCGGCCGGCCGCTTCAAGGTCTACATCATCGACGAGGTGCACCAGCTCTCGAAGTCGGCGTTCAACGCGCTGCTGAAGACGCTCGAGGAGCCGCCCTCGCACGTCAAGTTCATCATGGCCACCACCGAGGTGCACAAGCTGCCCGCCACGGTGCTCTCGCGCTGCCAGCGCTACGACTTTCGCCGCCTCACCGATGACGAGCTCGCTGCCCAGCTCGCGCTGATCGCCCAGAAGGACGGCATGACGATCTCGGCCGACGCCATCGCGCTGATCGCGCGCGAGGCCGACGGCAGCATGCGTGATGCGCAATCCCTGCTCGAGCAAGTGATGGCCGGCGCGGAAGGTGCGCTCGGCGCGGACGACGTGGCCAAGCTGCTCGGCGTGGCCGGGGCGGAGCTCGTCTCGGGCTGCGTCGAGGCGATCGTCGTCGGCGACGCGGCTCGCATCGTGGACCTGATGGGCGAGGTGCGGCGCTTCGGCTACGACATCGAGCGTCTTCTCGGCGAAGTGCTCGAAGTGCTTCGCCACGTGACGGTGGCGACGGTGGCTGGCATGAACGCGCTGTCGCCGTCCATTCCCGCGTCGCATCGCAGCCTGGCGGCCACGCTTCGCGGCAAGCGCAGCCCGCTCGATCTTCAGCGCATTTTCGCGTCTTTGCTTGGGACGACGTCCGACCTTCGCCGCGGGGCGCATCCGGATCTCGTGCTCGAGATGGGGTTTTTGAAAGTTGCTTCGCTTGAGCCGGTGGAATCGGCGGCGGCTCTGCTTGCGAAGCTCGGGGCGATGGATGCGGGGGGTGGGCGACCGGGCGCCGCGCAGCCGGGACGCCCCGGGGCGCAAGCTCCCGCGGGTTCGCCGATGCGCACTGAGGCACCGACGCGTGCCGACGCCCCGATGCGGACTGACGCGCCGATGCGCACCGACGGCCCGACGCGCACCGACGCGCCGACACGCACCGACGCCTCGTCGCGTTCAGCCACGCCGAGCGCGCCGGCCTCGCGACCGGAGCCCGCGCGCGGCCCGTCGTATGACGCACCTGCCTCGCGCGCTGGCGAGAGCGCACCGCCGTCGCACGGCGCTCCGCGGCACGGTGATGAGGATGCTCCCCCTTCGCGCACGAACCAGAGCGCCGCGCCGCGCGCCAACGAGAACGCTCCGCGCACGCCGCAGAGCGCCGCGCCGCGTCCGTCCGCGAGCGCCGCCGCGACGCCGGCCGACGGCAACGACGCCCGCTCCGAACGCCTCCCGCTCGCCGGCAAACCCAACCCCGCGGCCGTCGAAGCCTGGACCGGCCCCGAGGGCGAGCCTCTCGAGCCGCTCTCCGAAGAGGAAGCCGTCGCGCGCCGCTGGGAGGCCTTTCTCGACGACGTCAAGAAGCTCGGCGGCCTCGACCTCTACGTGACGATCACCAACTGCCGGGCCGTTTCCATCTCGCCCGAGCGCGTGGACATCGCGCCGATCACGCCGGGCTTCGCGGCGAAGCTGAAGAATCCGACGGTGCTCGCCAAAGTGACCGAAGCGGCGCGCCTCAATTTCGGTGCATCGACGACGGTGCGCGTGGTGGACGGCTCGGCGCAGGCCGAGGGCATCACCATGCAGGGAATCCAGGACGAGCGTACCGAGCGCAAGAAGCAGACCGCGCTGTCCGATCCCTTCGTGGACAAGGCGGTCGAGCTCGGCGGCCGCGTCACCAAGGTTTCGGTTTTCGAGGAGTAGAAAACGCCGGCGCGGAACGCTCGGCGTTGCACGAAAGCGCCTGCCGCTGAACGAGAGCGCAAGGGCGCGAAAAGAATGAGGCGCGATCGGCGCGCCACGAACGGACCCGCGGCCCCGCCGCAACAGGAGAAGCCCCATGGCCGAAGAGCCGTCAATGATGCAGATGCTGAAGCAGGCCCGCACGATGCAGAAGCAGATGAAGACGATCCAGAAGAAGGTGGACAAGCGCGAGGTCTCGGCGATGGTGGCCGACGGCAAGATCGAGGTGGTGATCACCGGCAAGCTCAACGTGCGCCGCATCCTGATCGACCAGAGCCTGCTCGAGAATCCCGACAAGCGCGTGCTCCAGGACCACCTGACTAACGCAGTGAACACCGCGATCGCGAAGGCCCAGAACCTGATGGCCGTCGAGATGCAGAAGATGGCCGGCGACATGGGCCTGCCGCCCGAAGCGATGGGCGAGATGATGGGCGGCGGCGACGACGACCAAGGCGACGACACCCCAGGCGGCGACGACGCCGCAGCCGGCGGCCGCCTCCGTCGCTGGTTCGGCCGCTAGAAAAAATGGGGTCAGACCCCTTTATTGCCGGCGTTGGAAAATGG
>JBHEOD010000016.1:39632-39880 GCA_046261745.1 Binatia bacterium | reverse complement strand
GCTCGTGTCGATGCGGACTGGAGGGGCCGTCTCCACGCCGCTGCGCGAGAAGCGATGCGTGACGATACGGTTGCCGGGGCCGAGCGTGTTGTTGAACTCGCCCCACGTGACGACAAAGCCACCGTCGCTGTGTGGCGCGACGTCGATCTCCTGAAGGGCGGCGGAGAACGTCGGAGCGCCCGCCTGGAATGTTGCGACATCGATGGATTGCGCGTGGGACGCGGTCGCGAGGGCCGTCGTCAGCAGAC
>JBHEOD010000016.1:35290-39556 GCA_046261745.1 Binatia bacterium | reverse complement strand
GTCATTGACCGCACGTCCAGGCGACGGCCGGATTGCCACGCGTCGCGTGGCGATACTCGTGGCCGACGGCGTCAACCCCACGGGCGTGACGGCCGCCTCCGCCCGGCTCCGTCGGCATGCGTCGCCCCGCTGTTCGCGGGCCTGACCGAACGTCCCGACATTCCGTTCCGCCCTCCCCCCGGCCTATGGTGCCGCCATGGCTGACGAATCCCTTATCGCCGTCTTCGTCGACTTCGAGAACCTCGCGATCGGCTCGCGCGACATGCACGAGGGCGAGTTCCGCATCGACCTTGTGCAGAAGCGACTGCTCGAAAAAGGCCGCATCGTGGCCAAGCGCGCCTACTGCGACTGGAACCGTTACCGCGGAGCGGTGCGCGATTTCCATTCGCAGGGCATCGAGATGATCGACATCCCGTCCAACAAGATGAGCGGCAAGAACTCGGCCGACATCCGCATGGTGGTCGATGCACTCGACCTGTGTCACTCGAAGAACCACATCGACGTCTTCGCGCTGCTTACGGGTGACAGCGATTTCTCGCCGCTGGTGAACAAGCTCAAAGAGAACAACAAGCGCGTGATCGGATGCGGAGTGAAGAGTTCCACGTCCGACCTGCTGGTCTCGAGCTGCGACGAGTTCCTCTACTACGACGATCTCGTGCGCTCGGCCGAGAAGAAGAAGGTGCCGGCGCGGGCGGCGCGCACGCGCACGCCGAAGGAAGCCAAGGCCGACACGAAGATGGAGGGCGTCGAGATGCTCGTCGCCATCGTGAACTCGCTGGCGGAAGACTACGATCCGGTGTGGGGATCCTTGGTGAAGCAGACGCTGCGCCGCGTGCATCCGGACTTCCGCGAGGAGCGCTACGGCTACGCCAGCTTCGTCGAGATGCTCAAGGATGCCGAGACCCGCGGCTTGGTCGTACTCGACTACGACCAGGCCCGCGGCAACTACAAAATCCGCCTCAAAGTCTGAACAGCGGGAAAAATGGGGTCAGACCCCATTTCCCAGCGCAGGCGTCGGCAGCGGGACCATGGCCCTGTCGAAAAATGGGGTCTGACCCCATTTTCTTGAAGAGGTCGGGGACAGGTCCGGGTTTCGGGGGTAATCGAAACTCGACCTGTCCCCGACGGCATCCCTGGCCTCCACGCGTTTTACCGCGAGGGCCTTTGACCAGGGAGGGGGGATCTGGGGAAATCGGGAACCGGCTCAGGTTTTCGAAGAGTCGCTGGCCAGAGCGATTGTCCCCGGAAATCTGTACCTGTCCCCGATTTCCCGCTTGTACCGTCTTCACATCACGGCGAAGTAGTTATCGATCGCGAATGCGACGGCTTCGTCGGTGAACGCGAGGGGCTGGCGGTGATAGAGGCAGTAGCTCCGTACCTGCAGCAGGATGTCGCGCGGGTGACAGCAGCGCATTCGCCTTCCGGCCCCGATGAAGTGCGTGTCGATGAGGTCCTTCACCTGCTCCTCGGAGGGATGAATGCCGAGCTTCGGTCCCACCAGCATCATGATGCGAAGGAACTGCTCGGGCGTCGGATCGACTGCCTCGATCTTGTACGGAAGCCGTCGCAGGAACGCCTCGTCGACGAGGTCCTTCGGTACCAGGTTGGTGGAGAACACGACGAGCTGGTCGAACGGCACCTGGATCTTCTTGCCGGTGGGCAGTTTCTGGAAATCGTAGCGCTTCTCGAGCGGCACGATCCAGCGGTTGAGGAGCTGTGCAACCGGCATCGTCTGGCGACCGAAGTCGTCGATCAGGAGCACGCCGCAGTTGCTCTTCATCTGCAGCGGCGCCTCGCTGATGTTGCTGACGGGGTCGTGGCGCATCTCGAGCTGGTCCATCGTGAGCTCGCCGCCCACGACCACCGTGGGCCGGCGGATGCGCACCCAGCGCGCATCCTCGAGCGGCTCGCCAAGCAGCGCCGATGCCTCGTCGGCGACGACTTCGTGGAGCACCGGGTCGAACAGCCGCACGCAGACGCCGTCGACGAGCAGCGTGCGGGGAATCCAGATATCGGTGCCGTAGCAGTTCGCCACGCGCTCGGCGATGCTGGTCTTGCCGTTGCCGGGAGCGCCGTAAAGGAACATGCCGCGACCCGCGTTGATGGCCGGGCCGAGGCGACGGAGCATGCCCTTTTCCATCAGCAAGTCTTCGAAGGCAGCCTCGAGGTCTTCCTCGCCGACGGTCACGAGCGTGAGGCTTTGCACGCCCACCGAGGCCACGTAATCCTCAAGCGGAACCGGCGCGGTCTCCGCATACTCGCAAATGCGCATGTACCGGCGGGCGCGCTCGCTGCCTGCCTCCGAGAGCACGTATTCGTAATCGCCGGCGGCGGCGGTCTTGCGATAGACAAGCAGCATCTCTGCCTTGAGCTCGCCGAGAATCGGCTCGATCAGGCGAAACGGCAGCCCCATGCCCTGGGCAAGGCGGCGCCCGCACGCGGCGCCGTAAACGTGCAGAGCGCGGCAGATCAGCTTCTCGATGAAGTCCCGCGTCAGGCCCGCTTCGGCCAGGCTTTGAGGCTTGCGCGGGTAGAAGCCGCCGCTCGTGCGGGCCTCCATCGCATCGCGCGCGTCGGCGACGATCGAAAGCTTGAAGGGCGTGTTGTCTTCTTCGAACTCGCGCTCGGCTTCCGCTTCGGCTTCGACGGCTTCGGATTCGGATTCGGATTCGGCGTCGGCTTCCCACGGAAGCTGGCCCGGAGCTGCGCCGGAATCGAGACCATCGAAGACCGGGAACTCCTGGGTCGACGGCACAACGGCGAGACTCATCGTGCTTCTCCTGCGGCAACCGCGGGGCGATCCTCGCAAGCGGCCTTCAGACGCTCGCGCGGAACCGGCGGCAGCGGCGGAATACCGGTGGCCCACTTGGCCGAGCCGCTCGAGACGGGCGGCTTGACCGTGGGCAGTCTCGTCGGCGCGGGCCGAGCAGCCGCGTCGCGACCCATCGCCGGCAGCATTTCCCCGTCGAGGAGGCGCGTGCCGCACAACTCGATCGCGCGCTCGGCAAGCTCCCGCCGCGACGGCGGCAGCGCCGGCATCGTGCACTGGGCTGAAACAATCGGGCGCGGAAGAGGACTCTTCGTCGCCTCCACCTGAATCTCGCTTACTTCCAACGAAAGCATGCCTTCCTCCCTTGTGGTCGGCTCCATCTTTCCCGCGGGGTCGCGGTGCCCGTCCCGTGTCAGGCGTCCCAGAGAGTCGCTGGTCTGGTCATTTCCCACGTAGTCAGAGTACGGATCGGGCGCCGGACGAACAGTCGGCACATCCCCGGCCCGAAACCGGGGGAAGCCTCGCAATATTGCGCGATTCTCCGGGGCTCTCCGGGGTTTCCGGCGCCGAATTCGTAGCCGTTCCCGGGAGGACGCGGAGGTTCCCCCGGGGAAATCCGGGTCTTGCTGAGGGAAAGCCGCGCCCCTTTGTGGAGGAGGGGCGTGGAGAGGCTCGGGGAGCCCTATTCGCAGCGATAACTCCCACCCGATCGGGTGCAGCTCGAGAGCAGGCTGGTCGCACACTGGCCGTCCGTGGAGTCGCCGGACAGTACGTGGATGGTCGGCAGATCGGGCGGCATGAAGGCCATCGGCCGTCCGAGCTTGATCCGGAACGTGGCGAGGCCGGTCTCGAGGCTGAGGCGAATCCTGGCGGAGGCCACGCGTCCAGGCCCCGCGGTGGCGGCGCGGTAGCGGAACTTGTCGTCACCGCGGCGGACCCAGCGATCGCCCGGAACGAACTCATCCCAGGCCGTCTGGCTGCCCATCGCCGCGCGAAGCGTCACTCCACCTTCGGCCGGATTGCTGCCGAGAACGCGGATCGGCGAACTCGCGGACAACTTGGCCGAATGGATCATGCCTTCGGAGCTGACACGGAACGTGGCGCTCACATCCGCGAACTCACGGGCTACGTCGGTGGCGACGCACCGACCGGCCGAGCACCGCGACTCCACACAGGGATCGTCGCCCGCGCACGACGCGTCGTTGGGAATCGTCACGCACTGGCCGGTCCAGTCGCAGACCGCGTCCAGACACGCGTCGCCGCTTTCGCCGCACGGAAGGCCGGCAGCGCGCAGCGTGCAGTCTGCGCGGCAGCAGCCGAGGTTGCCGTTACCGCCGTCGTCGCACTGTTCACCGTCGTCAACGATGCCGTCGCCGCATCCGGTCGGCACGACGCCGGCAAGACACGAAGCCGAAGAGGTCCACTCGTCGATCGTCGCCCGGCTGCACAGCGAAAATTCATCGACAACGTCGTTGCGAAGAACCGGCGACATGATG
>JBHEOD010000016.1:15395-35280 GCA_046261745.1 Binatia bacterium | reverse complement strand
CATGATGAGGCCGGCCGGAGCGTCCTCGCAGCCGCCGCTCATCCGGTCGTGCGGAGCGCCAAGGTTGTGGCCCATTTCGTGCGCAACCACGATAGCCGCCTGGTATGGCGAGCCTGCGGCGGTGTCACTGGTGAAGGACGAGCCGGAAAGCGGGTCGCAAACGCCTTTGAGCCAGGCCATTCCGACAGTCTTTTCGTCGAACGTGCGCCCGGTGAGGAGGTGCGTGACGCCGCCGGCGCCCACGGTCAGTAGCGGATCGTTCTTTCGCGCGAGCGACAGCTCCGACAGGAACTGGCCGGCGGATGTCGTTGTTGAAAAGGGCTGCGCGGCGTCGGTGCCATAGACGACGAGCTGCGCGATCTGGAGGGTGATCCCGAGCTGCGACCGGTAGACGCCGTCAACTGCGTTGAACAGCGCGACGAGATCGCGCACCGAATCGCTGCCGTGCCTTCGGTAGTACTCGGCGTCCGCCAGCACCGAGACGTCGAGGACCCGCATGGTGTCGTGCGCCGCTTCGCCTTCGATCGCAGTTGCAGCGACAGGCGCGACCGCCTGCACGCCCTCGGAATCGTCCTCGAGCCCGCACGCCACCGGCCCGCTGTCGGCTACCACGTCTTCGGCACGCCGAACGCGGTGGGAGCCGCCAGAGGCAGGTTCGAACACGAAGGTGCCGGTCGGCGTTCGTACGTAGCCGCTGGCGTCATGGCCGCGAATGGAAAGCCGGGCTTCGGAACCGTCGTCGCCGTGGCCGATCCAGGGCGTCGGTACCTCAATCGTGCGACGGCCGCGCTCATCCACCAGCGATGCTTCGAGACCGGGCGCCAGCAACGACACGTTCGGTTCGAGGCGCAGGCGGAAGCCGCGACCGAAGGCCCGGAAACGCAGTGCCACCGGAGGCGAGGATTGGACGGCCCTTCCACCCGAGGGCGCGCGTTCGATGGTGAACGGAACGACTTCCGCGCGAGCAGCGGCGTCGGCTGGTACCCCTCCGGCGGCGACAGTCAGCAGCGCAACGCGTAGCGAGTGATAGAGAAAGCTGCGCAGAGCAGAAATCAGCAGCTCGGGGCGAAGCGAGACGGATAGGAAGCGGCGCAGAGCACGGGTGCGAATGGTGGGGCGGCCAGATTGCATGCCGCCAGCGTACGAATCCGGCGGCGGGCGAAAAGATGGCACATCCCCGCGCCGGCATGGGGGGAATCATCGTCGGAGCAGGGAGATGCAGGGGCTGCACCGACTTTCACGGTGAAGCCGGCTACCGGCCCCGTTGAAAGCCATGGTGCAAGGGAGGGGAAATCCGGGGGCGTCTGCGCGGAATCCGCGCTGCCACGCGCTAGCGCAGCTCGCAGCGTCAGGAAACGGTGCGGGCCGGGTCGCACAGGCCGCTTAAAACGGCGAGCTTGACGAGGTCGGCCACCGACGACGCGCCGAGCTTGGTCATCACACGCTTGCGATGTTCCTCGACTGTCTTCTCGGCAAGTCCGAGGTCGGACGCGATCACCTTGTTGGCCTTGCCGTCGACCACAGCCAGAAAGACTTCGCGCTCGCGGGGCGAAAGCGTGGCCACCAGTCCCTGGGCGCGCGTGGCCTGCGCGTCGCGCTCCCCGCGCACGCGATGCTGGGAGAGCGCCGCCTGCACGGCATCAATGAGCGCCTGGGCCGTGAACGGCTTCGGCAGAAAATCGTGGGCGCCGAGCTTCATGGCCTCGACGGCCACCGGAATCTCGCTGACACCCGAGATGAACACGACTGGTGCCGAGACGCCGCGTTCACGGAGCTGACGCACGAGTTCGAGGCCACTCATTCCGACGAGACGGACATCGACCACCAGCGCGTCGACAGAATGCTTGCCGTACTCGTCGAGCAGCGCCTCGGGCGTGCTCCACGGGACGCAAGGCAGGCCGACCGTATCGAGGATCCGCACGACGAGGTCGCGAATTCCTTCGTTGTCGTCCACCAGGTGAACGGTGCGATGTTGCTGCGTTTCCTGCTTCATTGTGTGAAATCTTAGGCCTCTATCAACACTCTGTTCGAAGTCATCGCCGGTTTCGAACTTCGCGCCCCTAGATACCCCCCGCGCTGCGCTACAAGAAGAGCGCATCTGCATTTAATAGCGGGATTGGGAATTTCTTCGCAGTCCGGAACGCGTTTCCCCGCTGGAATTTTTCCTCGCCATCAGCCGCAGTCGCGCTCCCCGTCTCTTTCTCACTCCTCGAGCAGCGCGTTTACGCGCTCCATCGCCGTGACGAATTCCTCGATCATCTCCGAAACCACGCGGCGGGCCGGCATCGGCGCGTTCATCTGACCTACCACCTGTCCTACAAAATAAGTCGCCAGCTTACGCGCCCCGCTTCCTTCCTTGTGGGCGACGCGGTGGATGCGGCGCTGGGCCTCGCCGATCAGTGCGCTCTGTAGCGGCATCGGCAGCGGCTGCGGCGCGTCGGGCTCCTGCCACGCGTCGGTCCACGCGCTGCGCATCATGCGCGCCGGCTTGCCGGTGAGCGACTTCGAGCGCAGCGTGTCGGCCGATGTGGCGGCGAGGAACTTCTCCTTGATGGTCGGCGACGTCTCGGCTTCGTTGGTAGTCAGCCACACCGAACCGCACCATACGCCTTCGGCGCCGAGCGCGAGGGCCGCGGCCATCTGCCTGCCGCTGGCGATGCCGCCGGCCGCCAGCACCGGAATCGGTGCAACCGCATCGACCACCTGCGGAATCAGCACCATGGTGGCGATCTCGCCGGTGTGCCCGCCGCCTTCGGTGCCCTGCGCAATGATGATGTCGACGCCGGCATCCTTGTGCGCGATGGCGTGATCGATGCGTCCGGCCAGTGCCGCCACCGGAATGCCCGCGGCATGGCACCGTTCGACGAGCCACTTCGGCGGAGAACCCAGGGCCGAGGCCAGGAAGGCCACCTTGTTGTCGAACGAGACGTCGATCAGCGGACCCATGCTCTTCGGATCGACGCGCATGCGCGCCATGCCGCGCTCGCCCGAAGCAGGCTCGGGAAGACCCGGCACGTCGTAACGTTCGAGCAGCCGCTCGAGCCACTCCCGATGCTCGTCGGGCACCATCGCGCGCAGCGCGCCCCCGTCGATGCCGCCCTCTTCGGAGCCCGCGTACTTGCTCGGGATCAGCAGGTCCACGCCGAACGGACGTCCCTTCACCTGCTCGCGAATCCACTTGAGGTCCACGTCGAGTTGTTCGGGAGTATGCGCAACGGCGCCGAGCACCCCGAGGCCGCCGGCGTTGGTGACGGCCGCGACCACGTCGCGGCAATGCGTGAAAGCGAATACGGGAAAGTCGATGCCCAGCATCGACGTGACGGCGGTACGCATGGGATTCCTCGCAGGAGAGACTCCGGGCGTGGTGCCGCAAACGCGCTTTCAAGGGAAACGGCCCGCCGGGCTCACTCCTTGTCGAGCACCTCGCGGACTTTCTTCACCAGCGTGGCGGGCGTGAACGGCTTCTGCAGGAAGTCGATCTCGGCCTGCAGGATGCCGTGGCGCACGACCGAGTCGTCGGTGTACCCGCTCATGTAGAGCACCTTGACGCCGGGGTATCGGGCCAGCACGGCCTCGGCCACCTTGCGTCCGCTCATCTCCGGCATCACCACGTCGGTCACCAGCAAGTCGATCCTGCCATCGCGGCGCTCGAGCAGGCGCAACGCCTCGGGTCCACCCGAGGCCTCGAGCACGGCGTATCCGAACTGCTCGAGCGCGGCCACCGCGAGGCCTCGAACGGAAGCATCGTCTTCCACCAGCAGGATCGTCTCCACCCCGTGGAAGTTCTTCGCCTGCGGTGCGCCGGACAGGGATGTTTCCGCCTCGGGCGCCGCGGGCAGGTACACCTTGAACACGCTTCCGACGTCCACCTCGCTGTACACGTCAACGTGGCCTCCGGACTGGCGCACGATGCCGTCGATCACGGACAAGCCAAGCCCGGATCCCTTGCCCACGCCCTTGGTTGTGAAGAACGGCTCGAAGATTCGCGAGCGGATCTTCGCTGTCATGCCGCATCCGGTATCGGAAACCGACATCACCACGTAGCGGCCCGCCGCGATGCCCGGATGCGCAGCAGCGAAATCCGAATCGATGTGGACGTTGCGGGTCTCGATGGTGAGCCGCCCGCCCTGCGGCATCGCATCGCGCGCGTTCAGGGCCAGGTTCATCACCACCTGGTCCACCTGGCCGGGGTCGGCCTTCACCGGTTCAATGGCGTCGGCCAGGATCGTCACGAGCTGGATATCCTCGCCGATCAGGCGTTGCAGCATCCTCTCGGTTTCGCGAAGCGACTTGTTGAGGTCGAATACCTTCGACTCGAGTACCTGCTGGCGGCTGAACGCGAGGAGCTGGCTCGTCAGCGATGTCGCACGCTCGGCCGCTCGGCGAATCTCACTGATCATCGGGCGGATCTTGTCCTGCGCGTCGAGGGTCATGAACGCGAGCTCGGCGTAACCGGCAATTACCGTCAGCAGGTTGTTGAAGTCGTGCGCAACGCCGGCGGCAAGTTGTCCGACGGCTTCCATCCGCTGCGCCTGCTGAAGTTGCTCCTCCATCTTCCTTCGCGGGCTGATGTCGCGGACGAGACCGGTGAAACAGGGCCTGCCGTCCAGCTCGAACTGGGACACGGCCAGCTCGAGCGGAAAGTTGGAGCCGTCCTTGCGGCGACCCGTTACTTCGCGCCCGATGCCGATCACTCTCGGGATACCAGTGCGCATGTAACTCTCGAGATAGTCGTCGTGTTCGCCGCCATAAGGCTCGGGCATCAGCACGTTGATCTTCTGACCCGTGACTTCCGCGGCGTCGTAACCGAAAATTTTCTCCGCCGACCGGTTGAAGGTCTGGATCGTGCCGTGCTGGTCGATCGTGATGATCCCATCAATGGCGGTATTGACGATGGACTGCAGCACGACCTCAGTGCGGCGCTGTTCGGTCATGTCGCGCGAGACCTTCGCGTAGCCGCGTACCTGACCCTCAGAGTCGTAAAGGGCCGTCAGCACCCCGTGAGCCCAGAAGCGTGACCTGTCCTTGCGAAGGCGCCAGCCCTCGGCCACCACGTTTCCCGTTTCGGAGGCACGCCGCAGCTCGTCGGCGGGAACACCCGCCGCGACGTCCTTCTCGACGAAGAACACGGAGTAGTCCGCGCCGAGGATTTCCTCCTCTGAGTAGCCTTTGATTCGCTCGGCGGCGGGGCTCCAGCTCGTCACCTTGCCGGCGCGGTCAAGCATGAAGATCGCGTACTCCTTCACCCCTTCGACGAGAAGCCGGAAGCGCTCGTCGCTCGAACGAAGTGCCTCTTCGCGCTCGGCCACCTGGATCTCCAGCAGCCGTTGAAGCTCGCTCAGCTCCGCGTTCGCATCGCGCAGCTTCTGGTTGGCCTCCTGCACCTCCTTTGCGCGCAGCACGATGTCGGCTTCCATGCGTTCGGTGCGTGCGCGCAGGTCCGCGTCGGCGGCGACGCGGCCGATCTCGCTTTTCTGCCGGAGCAGCAGCTCGGTTACATCCTCGACGCGATGAATCACCGCCACCACCGTGCCGGCATCGTCGCGGACCGGGTGATGAACCAGACTCCAGTGGCGCTCCTCGAAGCCGCCTCCTTGCGACTCGGGCCGGCGGATCGGATGGTGCTGCACCGCCATCGCATCGACGGCCCCAGTGTCGAAGGTCCTCTCGATCGATGCGCGTACGTTGGGAATTCCGTCCCCGTCCGGCTCGTCGGGTGGGTTCGGAAAGACGTCGAAGAGGTTGCGGCCGACGATCTCGTCGCGCGTCAACATGGCGGTGCGCAGGTACGCGTCGGTGGCGGCCAGGACCCGCATGTCGCGATCGATGACCACGTACAGCGCGGGCGCCCCGTGGAAGAGCGCCCGATAGTCGGGCAACGCGGCGTTGCCGCTACCCGTCTCTGTGTCGGTCATCCCCCACCGCCTTCGGAGCCGCTACACCGCGGACCTCTCGCCAAACTCTCGCGCTGGCCATACGAAGTGCAGCCAGAGCCGGTGGAAATATCAGCTTCCAACGGTTGCCGGTACCCCGGGGAAACCCTGCTCGTTGCAGCACGGGATTCGCAAGGGACGATCGCACCCCGTCTGGACCCCGTGCAGACGAATCCGCCTCCACCGGCACGGTGACGCGGTGCGTGTGGTCAGTAAACGTAAGGGATGATGCGCCACGGCACGCGACGGCAGTATTCGCTCCATAATTCTCCGTAGCGCTCTGCGCAGCGGCGATCGTCGTCGGCCTGGCGAGGCAGCAGCAGCGCAACGTAGTAGAGGGGATAGAGCCACGGCGCCACGGCCAGCGGGTAACCGAGGCTCAGCGCCAGACCGGAAGCCATCAGGATCTCGCCGAGATAGTTGATGTGCCGCGAAAGCCCCCAGAAGCCGCCCGACAGCACGTGCTTGCCGCCGCCGCTGATCGCGCGCGGGTCGAGCACGCCGAACGCCTTGGCCGACGGGTCGCGCTTGAACTGGAACTTCTGCAAATTCGCGCCGCGCGAGAGCATCCAGCCGGCAAAGAAAATCGCCGTGTAAAGCGCAAGCAGTACGCCCGGCGTGTGCGGGTTCGGATGCTCGGCGAGTGCCCACAGGCCGACCGGGTAGAAGAACGGATAGAACACGAGGCAGCCCCAGCCCAGCTTGAAGCCCACGCGCTCGGCCATGAAGTCGTACGTGTAGAGGTGCACCTCCTCGAAGTTGAGGTACTCGGTGACGAAAAAGCTGAACAGGAACGTGTAGAGGTAGACGCCAGGCGACGGATCGGCGCCGTGCAGCGCCAGGTGATGCGCGGCGAACGACAGCACGTTCAGCTCGAGCATGACCGCACCCGCAAGGTACAGCACCATTTTCGCGTCGAGCAGGCCGTCCCACCACTGCGGGTTCGCGAGGCGTCCCTCGTAGAGTTCGACGGCCAGCGTCTTGCCTGGCACCGGCCTGGCCGGCAACACGATGGCCAGCGTGAACAGAAGCCCCAGAACGCACGCTCCGGCCGCCATCTCCCAGCGGTGCACGTAGAACGCATCCCAGGCGAGCATCCCCGACCAGCAAGCCAGCGCCCAACCCGCCACGCCGATCGCGAGCACCCTGAGGCCGTTCAGCCGGTAGCGCAGCCTCTCCCCCGTTCGCTCGTCGGTAACGTAGCCGGTCACCCAGCGGCCCGGCACGACGACATGAAGCCCGAGGATGATGGCGTAGATGACGGCGGGCCACAGGTACGCAGGCATGCGACCTCGATGTCGGGAGGCACGGGTTAGGTCAATCCCATGGCGCCCGAGGACTCCCCTCGAAAAGGGGTTGCGTCGAGCGTGAGACAGTGGTGAGACGGTCGGCGGAGCGGACGGAGCAGGTGCCTGCCCGCGCCCAACCCTCTGATGCGAAAAGTGGCGACATGGATGGCAGCGTTCGCACTGCTGGCGGGCCTGCCGGCTGCAACGGTCGCGACCCAAAACGACTCTCGAACCGACTCTCGAACCGGCGCGCGGACAGAATTCGAGATCGCCGAGAAGGCCCCTCGCGGCGCCGTCCCCTCGCTTTTCGGCGAGGAACTCCTCGAACCGGGCGTCCTCGGAGTCGGCCGAATCGCGCGCGACGTGAGCGAGCATCTGCCGCGCGTCGAAGCCATGGCGGCCTATCTCAGCCCGAGGATCGCCGCCCTCGGCTTCACCCGGGCACGGCCCGTCCTTGCACGCGACAACGCCGAGATGGCCGACTTCCTGCGCCGCGGCATCGTCGACCTCTTCTCGGAATCGCCCGTCTCCGCCGTCCACCTTGCCGAGACCGCCGGCGCGTTGATCCTGCTTCGCGAACGACGCGAGGGAAGCGCCACGTACTCCTCGGTGATCTTCGTTCGCAGCGATTCGCCGGTGCGCACGCTGTCCGACCTTCGCGGCCGTCGCGTGGCGTTCGAAGACGCCGGATCGACCACGACGTGCCTGCTCCCGCTCGCCGCAATCAAGAGCGCCGGAGTCGAGACCGCGCTTCTCGAAGAGCCGGCCTCGCCACCGGTTCCCGGAGTGGCCGCTTACTACTTCACGCTTTCCGAGTCCTCGATTCCGACGGCCGTTGCGCGAAGCGCGGCCGATGCCGGTGCGCTCAGCAACCTGGGTTGGGACAAGCTCAACCTGAAGATGCCGGCGGCCGTCGCCAGGCTGCGCGTCATTCACACGTCGCAGGCGGTGCCGCGCGCGTTCGCGATGACCGGGCCGGCGGTGACGCCGTCGCAGCGCGACGGCTTGCGCGCCCTGCTGCTGGCGATGCAAGACAGCGCCGACGGACGCGAGGTGCTGCAAGAGTACGGCGACGTCGACGGCTTCGACACCATCAACGCCGCGCTCGAAGGCGACATTGCCGGGCTCGAGTCCACGTACGCGCTCGTTCGCGAGGAGATGCGCTGAATGCGCCTGCGCGGCCAGTACACCTTCATCATCGGTGGGCTGGTCTGCGCGTGTCTTCTCGTGCTCGGCGGCGCGTTGCTGGCTGAACAGCGCCGATATTCCGAGCAGATCGGCGGCGTCGCGTCGGCCTACCTCGCCGATTCCCTCGAGCGTCAGATCGAAACCCACGGTATCGCGATCGCGTCGGCGCTTGCCGACCGCCTCGTCACGCCTCTCTACCACCACGACTACCGCCTGGTCGCGCACGAAGCGGCCGAGCAGCGCAGCTATCCCGACATCGTCTCCGCCACCGTCGTCGACGCCGCAGGCGTGGTGATAGGCGAAAGCGATTCCCTTGACGAGAGCGATGAGAGCGGCGACAGCCGCATCGAGCTTCCGTGGGTGCGCGAGGCGCTGGCGACCGGCAAGCCGGCCAGCCGCCGCGAGTCCGGAATCCTGCGTGTGGCCGCACCTGCCGTTGCAGGCGGCCACGTGCTCGGCGCCGCCCTGGTCGAGTTGTCGATGGACAGCATCCGCGGCGACATCGAGATCGAGCAGGCGCATCTCGGCGTGCTCGTCGGGCGGCAATCCACGTCGTTCTCCCTCACGGGCCTGGCCCTCGGCATCCTGCTCGTGACGCTGTCGGTGCTGCTGGCGGCGGGCGTGGCCGGACGGCTGTCGCGTCCGGTTGTCGCGTTCGCCGCGCATGCGCGACGCATCGGACGCGGCGAAGTCGTGCAGTCCGACGGCCTGCGGCGTCGCGACGAAATCGGCGACCTCGCGCGAGCGTTCGAAGAAATGGCGACGACTCTGCGGCAAACCACCGTTTCGAAGGACTACTTCGACAACGTGCTGCGCTCGATGGCCGACATGCTGCTGGTGGCGGACGCGAGAGCGCGCATCGTCACCGCCAATCCTAGCTGCCTGGCCGAGCTCGGCTGCGACGAAGAGACGCTGCGCGGGACGCGCGTGGAAGAGCTGCTGCCGGGCTTCGGCAGTTTCTCCGACCGACCCGTCTCCAATGACCCGCAGCCGCCGCGCTGGTTCGAGCTGCGAAAACCGGGCGGCGGCCACATCCCGGTGCGAGTTTCCGCCGCGCCCCTGCGCGACGTGGACGGGCGCCCGACCGGCTACGTGTTCGTGATGCAGAACGTGGCCGAGCGTATGGCCGCCGAAAAGCAGATCGAGCGTTCGCTCGTCGAGAAAGAGATTCTGTTGCGTGAGATTCACCACCGCGTGAAGAACAATCTGCAGATCATATCCTCGATGCTGAACCTGCAGGGCGAACGCAGCGCCGACGCGCACATGCGCGAAGTGTTCCAGGAGAGCGAAGTGCGCATCCGCGCAATGGCGCTCGTGCACGAGCAACTCTACCGCTCGGGCGACCTCGCGCACGTGGATCTCGCGCAATACCTCGACACGCTCGCGCAGCAGGTGATCCGCTACTTCGGCCGCGGCGACTGCGCCGTGGACGTGCGCGTGGAGCATGCCATCCGCGAGGTCAGCGTGGACCAGGCCATCCCGATCGGGCTCATCGTCAATGAGCTGATCGCCAACTCGGTGCAGCATGGATTTGCCAGCTCCCGCGCCGGCCACATCACTGTCGAGCTGAGCGGAGATACCGGCGGCAGGCGGCTGTCCGTCTGCGACGACGGCGCCGGATTCCCGGAATCCCTCGACATCGAAACCACCGACAGTCTTGGCCTCAAGCTCGTGCTCGCTCTGACCGAGCAGCTCGGCGGCCGTTTCTCAATGACGCGTGAGGGCGGCACGCGCTGCGTGGTGGAACTTCCACCCGCACCAACCTCCCAGGGGCGGGTCGCAGCGTGAGCACCGACGTGAGTTCTGAAACTGTTCCTCCGGCTCGCATCCTCATCGTCGAGGACGAGAGCATCGTGGCGTTCGACATCTCGTCGAGGCTACGCCGGCTCGGCCACACCGTGGTCGGAACCGCGCGCAGCGGCGAGGCGGCTTTCCAGCTTTGCGCGCAGCACCGGCCCGACCTCGTGCTGATGGACGTGCGCATCGAGGGTGACGAAGACGGCATCGACCTGGCGTACCGCGTGCGCGCGGCCTTCGACATCCCGGTGGTATTCCTGACGGCCTATGCCGATCCGGTCACGCTCGAGCGCGCGCGCGGCGCGGCTCCGCTCGGCTACATCGTCAAGCCCTTCGACCAGCGCGACATCGAGGTGACGGTGCAGACCGCGCTCGGACGCGGCCGCATCCACCGCGAGCTTCAGCGCGCGCACGACGACCTCAAGGCCGTGCTCGATGCGCAGCGGCACGGCACACTTCTCGTGGATGCCGAAGGGCGCGTGACGTTCGCGAGCCGGGCGGCGCTTTCCATCCTCGACGGCGAGGACGCCCAGGTGCTGGGCGCGCGCTGGCAAGACGCCCTCGGCGTCTCCAAGCTCGATCGCCAGCGCCTCGACGAAGTGGTGCGGCATCCCGCTGGCCAGGAAGGAACCGTGCTCGTGCACGTGCCGAAAGGCAGCGGCGTGCCGGCGGCTGTCGAGGTGGAGGTTAGCGAGGACGCGCGGACGCCCGGCGGGCGGATGTTCTTCCTGTACGACGTTTCGCGCGTGGTTCAGCTGGAGCGCATCCTCGACGAGCGTTCGAAGTTCAGCGACATCGTCGGCACCAGCGACGCGATGAAGCAGATCTTCCTGCTGATCCGCGATTACGGCGCCGTCGAGGTGCCGGTGCTCGTCGACGGCGAGACCGGTTCGGGCAAGGAGCTCGTGGCGCGCGCGATCCACCAGAGCAGCGCGCGCGCCGAGCGCACCTTCGTGGCCGTCAACTGCGCCGGGCTCTCCGAGGAACTGGCAGCCAGCCAGCTCTTCGGCCACACGCGCGGATCGTTCACCGACGCGGTCGGCGACTACGAGGGGCTCTTCCGCGCCGCCAACGGCGGCACGCTGTTCCTCGACGAGATCGGCGAGCTGTCGGCGCGGGTGCAGGCGAGCCTGCTGCGCGTGCTCGACGAGCGGGTGGTCTACCCGGTGGGCAAGACGAGGGGAGAGCCGGTGGACGTGCGCATCGTGGCGGCGACCAACCGCGATCTGGCCGCGGAAGTGCGTTCGGGAAACTTCCGCGCCGATCTCTACTACCGCGTGCGGGCAGCACGCATCACGTTGCCGCCACTGCGCGATCGCAGGGAAGACATCGTGCAGCTCGCGCGCCACTTCCTTGCGACGCAGTCGGCGCTGAGCGGCAAGCCGGTGCGCGGCGTGGCCAACGACACGCTGCGGCTGCTGCACCTGTACGATTGGCCGGGCAACGTGCGCGAGCTTCGCAACGCGATTGCGGTGGCGGCAGCGCGAGCACGCGGCGATCTCATCTTGCCGGACGACCTTCCGCCCGAGGTGCTCGACGGCGCGACAGCGGCGGCGGCGCTGCCGCAGGGGCCGACGGCCAGCCGTCTCGAAGTGCTCGAGGCGCTGCACCGCTCGGGCGGCAACCGTTCGATGGCGGCCAAACTGCTCGGCGTGAGCCGGGCTACGTTCTACCGGCGGCTGACGTTGCTCGGGATGTCTGCGCTGGCGGCCCTCGAAGAGCCGGAAGAGTAGAGCCGCATAACAAAAAAGGGGTCAGACCCCATTTTCGGTGCGACGCCGCGAAATGGGGTCTGACCCCTTTTTTGTGCTATTCGTCGCGCTCGCGCGCTGCGGCATGGCGCGCCCGGACGAGGAGAGTCGACATGATCACGTTGTACGGAGTTCCCGGCTCGCGCGCGTTCCGCACCATCTGGATGCTCGAGGAACTGGGCGTTCCCTAGGAGAACATCCCCACGCATTTCGCGACCGGCGACACGAAGAAGCCTGACTACCTGGCCATCAATCCCAACGGCCACATCCCCACGCTGGTGGATGACGGGGTCGTTTACTGGGAGTCGATGGCGATCAACCTGTACCTGGCGAGGAAGTACGACAAGGGCCTGCAGCCCAGGTCCGTCGAGGACGAGTGCCACGCCATCCAGTGGAGCATCTGGGCGATGACCGAGATGGAGAACCCGCTGCTGGATGTGCTGATGCACCGCATGTTCCTCCCCGCCGAGCAGCGCGACCCGAAGGCTGCCGACGCCGGAGTCGCGAAGCTGCAGGCACCGCTGGCCGTCCTCGACGGCCACCTCGTCGGCCGCAAGCACATCCTCGGTGACCAGTACTCGGTCGCGGACGTGAACGTCGCGTCGGTACTCTCCTGGGCGACGCTGGTCGGGGTGGACCTGTCCACCTTCCCCAATCTCGCCCGCTGGCTGTCCGACTGCTCATCCCGGCCCGCGGCGAAAATGGCCAGCGCCAAGGCCATGGGCTAGCGACGCAGCAATCGGGGGATGCTATGGAGGATGCCGATGACTCGTGACTACGGCCCGCTGCGCTGCTTGCTGCTGGGAGGTTGGGTGCTGATCATGCCTCCCGTCCCGCTCGGAACCGCGCTTCCTCCTCTCTCCACGTGGACGCCGGTCTCGACGCATGAGACCGCCGGCGATTGCGATCGCAGCAGGGAAGCGATGCGCAAGTCGGCGCGCCTGGTCGTCACCAGGGGCGCGGGAGCCAGCGCCCTCCAGGTAGCCGGGGCGATGGGACAGCTACAGGCGAGATGCATCGCGAGCGCTCCCACGCAGCCTCCTGCCGAGCCGGCTCCGGCCAAGCCACCCGTCGCCGCCGTCCCGCCGCCGACGCGGTAGCTTGCTACTGAGCTCTGCGGCCGTCTCCTGTTGAATCCGCAGTGTCTCGCCTCTGTGTCATGGAACACGTCTGAGACATCTGCGAGACACCCATCCGAGACAGCCACTGCAGCAGCCCTGCCGCAGTCCAACTAAGAATCAGCGAATCCGGTAGGTTACAGACCACGCCCACTGCTCCCCGGCTGGCACGCCACGTGCTTTACGACGGGACACGAGAGCTGGTCGAAGACCATCCCCCCCCATTCGACCAACTCTCGCTCGAAGCCTGACCTCCCCCCCCGAGGCTTCGAGCAATCTGGGCTCGGCGTTCCAAGGCCAGAGGGAACGCCGGGCCTTTTTTTGTGCTTGATCGATTCCCCATTCGAAACGGCAAACCACCCTGGCGGCGGAGCGGAGCGCAACAACGGCGTCTGACTCCAGCTCTCCGGGTGGCGCTCCAGCGGAACATCCGTCGGCGGTGAAGCGAAGGAATGGGGTCTGACCCGAATTTCTGCCCCGCCGTCCGCGAAATGGGGTCTGACCCCAATTTCTTTGACTTGGCTCGGCGCCGGCGATGTCTGCCGCGGCATGAAGCACCAGATGCACGTGCGCCCCGACGGGGCCGCCTACGTCACGATCGACAGCCCGCGCCCCGCCGTGCGCGTGATCACCCTGAACCACCCCGAACGCCTCAACGCGATGTCGTTCCCGCTCGTCGAGTCGCTCTACGCGGCGCTCGCCGAAGTGGCCGCCGACAACGATTGCGCGGTGGCCATCCTTACCGGCAAGGGTCGCGGCTTCTGCTCCGGCATGGACCTGACCGACGTCGGCATGCCTCCCGGCAGCGACGGGCTGCCGATCTCGCGCATCGCCGTTCGCGCGATGGCCTTCATGTCGGACGTGGTGCCGGCCATGCGCGCAATTCCGCAGCCGCTCATCGCGGCAGTCAACGGTCCCGCCTACGGCGGCGGCATGTGCCTGCCGCTCGGCGCCGACATCCGCATCGCGGCGCGCTCGGCCACCTTTCGCGGCGCGGGCATCAACAACGGGCTGACCGGCACCGAGTGCGGCGTCAGCTTTCTGCTGCCGCGCCTGATCGGTGCGTCGCGCGCGAATGAGATCATCCTGTCGGGACGCGAGGTGGATGCGGAGGAGGCCGGCCGCATCGGGCTCGTCTCGAGCGTCGTCGCCGACGAGGAACTCGCCGGCGCGGCGCTCGCGCTGGCCGACCGGATGTGCGGCTACAGCGCGCATGGCCTGGCCATGACGAAGGAAGTGCTGTGGTCGAACCTCGAGGCCGGCAGCCTCAAGGCAGCCATCGACCTCGAGAACCGCAACCAGCTGCTGGTGCGAATGACCACGCAGAATCTCGACGAAGCCATCCGGGCGAGACGCGACGGTCGTCCGCCCGTTTACGAAGACTGAAGCAGACGCCCCTGCCAAAGGTGGCTCAGATGGCTACGGTGGGGACTCGCCGGCACATAGACCGACGAGTCAGGACGCGCAGTTCAGCGTGACGCCCCCGCCCACGGCGTACTGCAGCACGCGCAGCGCGTCGGCTGCCTTCACCGATCCATCGCCATTGGCGTCACAGACCGACAGCGGGCACGAAACGACACCGACAGCCGCCCGCAGCGTAACCAGGGCGTCGGTCGCGTTGATCTTGCCGTCGCCGTTCGCGTCGCCGCAGACGTTCACCGGTCCGTCGCCGTTGACGCGCAGCATCCAGCGGTCGTCGTCACCGTTCGGATAATTTCCGCTGAGCACGATCGCGCCGTCGGACTGCACGAGGAGACCGGAGGTGATCACGGGATCCTGCGTCGGGATCGTGTAGATGCGCTGGGCGCTGCCCTCGTGGAACGACGTGTCGGGAGTCCCGTTCTCGTCGAAGCGCGCGAGCCCGGCTTCCACCTTCGGTTGGGAATCCAAAAATGTCCTGATCCACGCGCCAATCACGAAGCGTCCGTCGCCCTGTACAGCCAGTACCGAGGACGAAGCGCTCGGGAACAGCAGCGACGGATCGGGGTGGTGGGCAATGAGCGTCGCGATGCCGCCCGCCCCGAAATCGTTATCCAGGTTGCCGTCGGCCGTGAGGCGACCGGCCGTCCAGTTGGTCGTGCCGCCGATCGCGAACAGGAACTTCCCGCTCGGCAGCCGAACCATTCCGCCCGGCGTGTTCGAGTTCATACCCATCTGGATCGTACGGTAGCCGGTGCCGGATCCTCCGAAGGTCGTATCGATCTCGCCGTTCTCGGTCAGGCGCAGGAAGAACACCTTGGTCAACGGCCCGCTGTCCATGACTTCGCCGTAGACGATGATCCTCTTGTCCGGCAGCTCGAGGACGTTCCAAACCTTGTCGGCGAGGCCCTTCCAGTCGAACAGGAAGTGGCCGCCAGCGGCGAAGGTGGGGTCGATGTTGCCGGCCACATCGAGGCGCACGACCGCGATGTCGAAGTTGAGCCCCCCGCGGTGGACCCAGCCGCCGACGAGCAGTTTGCCGCTGGCCAGTTCGATCACGCTCGACGCATGCTCGTCGACCGCCGCGTTGGGATCCAGGCGGAAGACCACGCGCCCATCGGTGCCGAAGGTGGGGTCCGTGGCGCCCGCAGCCGTGTAGCGCATGACCGCGGCGTCGTAGAAGTGGCCGGAGTCGCCGTCGTCGAAGTCGCTGGCGACCAGCAGTTCGTCGCCGGCCAACCGTGTGACGCTCCAGAGCGTGCCGAGGTGCCCGAGCGCGGTGCCGCCCGTGCCATAGGTTTCGTCGATCGTCCCGTTCGTGTTGTAGCGTGTGAACGAGTGGCCGTCGTCCGCGCCGTTGCCGTTACCGGTCAGGAGCAATTTGCCGGTGGACAGTTTGATGACGCCGCCTCCCGTCTCGGCGCCGCCGAAGTCCTCAATGACGATGCCGTCGCCGCCACCGAAGCTGGCGTCGGGGTCGCTCGGCCCGGCCTGGGCGCTGCTGGACAAGGCGAAAATGGCCGCGGCAATGAGCCACGGCCCGGCTGCGGCACGGTGCATGCGAGACCCCCCTGGACTGTGTGAGCGGCCGCCCACCTCGTGCGCCGGTGGCCTCGAGGTTACCGACGATGCCGATCGAGGGCGCCTGCTACGGTAGGACAGGAACAGGCGCAACCCGTACGAACACGCCCGCGTGCAGAAGGACGGCGCCACGGCCGTCCCCCTGTGTACGAAGACGGAGCCCGGCGGCGGCCTTCGCTTGTGTAGCCCCGGCCGAGTTCGTATAGCTTCCCGCGGTTTCGAGCCCGTCCTCCTCACTTCACGGACACTCCATGGTCATAAAGACACCCCGAAGCCGTACTTCGACCCTTCTTCCCGTCGCGCTCGCCGCGGCTGCCCTGGCCGCCGGTTGCGGCGGCGGCGGCGACTCCGGCGGTGCTGCCGGCACGTCTTTGGCCTTTTCGGTGGCCTGGGAACAGCGAGCCGATCCAGCCCTCGGCGTTTCCGCCGGACCGGACGACCTCGCCAACTTCGACACGCCCATCCCTCCCTCCGTCAATGCGATCCGCTTCATTCTCAGGCCGTCCCTCGGCGCCGACTGCTGCGTGGCGGTGCTGCGCGGTAGCCCCGAGTTCATCGAACGCCGCATCCAGCTCGCCGACGTATCGCCCGGAGAGGGCACCCTCGAAGTCAATGGCTTCCCGACGGGCTTTGCTCCCGCCGCCGGCGTCACCGCCACCTGCGCGACGCGCAGCGGCGGCACCGCCTGCTCCAGCCAGGACACCCTGCCGAGTTTCGGCAGCGACGAGATCGACATCGACCTGATCGCCGGTGAGGTGAACGTGGTGGAAGTGGACGTGCACTCGTTGCCGTTCCTGCTCGATCTCGACCCCGAAGACGGCGAGACCGTGGGCAGCCAGCGCCCGCGCGTCGACTTCGCCGTCGTCGACGCCAACCACGACATCGATCCCGACGTCGACATCCTCATCGAGGACGGCGAGGGCACCACACCATCGGAGATCCTGACGGCGGAGGAATGCTTCGACAACGACCCCGAGTTGCCGGACTGCAGCGAAGACGGTGAACTCGAGGTTCGCGGTCTCCTCATCACGTCGCGCCCGGAGGAAAACCTTTCCACGGGAGTGGCCGGGCTTCGCATCCGGGCCAGCAACGAAGCGCCGACGCCTCGCGACATGGAATCGAACACGACCTTCATCGTGCTGCCCGACGACACCACCACGACGACCATCGAGACGACCACAACCTCCACCACGCTCGGCATCCCGGAGACGTTCTGCCTCGAGTTCGCGGTCAACAACGCGGTCGACCTGATCGGCATCTCCTTCGTCGCGTCTTACGGCGACACCGGCGGCGATTTCACCGGCAACGGCGAGAACGTCTCGTGCTTCAGCCTGCTCGAGACCAACCCCAACTCGACGCTGACCACGTTCAACGACGACGAGGAAGCAGCCACCCTCGCCGCCGCCGTCATCAGCGCCGAGACGTTCTCCGGTCCCGTCGCGCTGGCGCAGTGCGAGTTCAGCCAGGTGCCGCCCCTCGTGCTAGGGAACTTCTCCATCCAGGTCACCGAGGCGACGGCGCCCGACCTCTCCTCCACCAGTGCGACCGTCGTGGTCACGGAGACGACATGTCCGTTCTGACGCGAGCGACAACTTCCACCACGGGCCGCGCGTTCGTCGCCGCGGCCGTCCTGATGACGTGCCTTGCCGCCACTCCCGCCGCAGCCAGCGAAAGCGGCCGCGCCGAGCGCCTCTACACGAAGGGCCTGGCCGAGCTGCACGCGGGCCATACCGAGGCCGCTCTCGCACTGTTCGAGCAGGCCGTCGTCGCCGATCCGAACGACGTGCACGGGCTTTACTATCGCGCGCTCGGTTACGGGCACGCCGGACGTTACGAAGACGCCGTGGCCAACCTCAAGGTGGTCGTGGCCGCCGACGATCCATCGATCGACCGCGACCGCCTCGAACTCGGCTATGCCCTCTACCGACTCGAGCGCTACGACGAAGCCGTCGCCGAGCTCGAGATTGCGTCCCGCGACGGCCGCAGCGCGGGCGAAGCCACGATGCTGCTCGGCATCGTCGAGACGCGCCGCGGGAACCACGACGCGGCCCGCACGGCGCTGGCGCGCGTGGAGAACCTCGATCCGTCGCGCGCGCTTCCGGCGCGCTACTATCAGGGCCTCGCGGCCTGGCGCGCAGGCGACGCCGAAACCGCCATCGAGCAGTTCACGTGGGTGAGCACGCAGGGCGGCGACGGACCTTACGCCCGTGAGGCCGCAGCGTTCCTCGAGCGCATACGCGACGGCGGCACCAAGCCCTACCGCCTCTACGCAGGCCTGGCCTTCGAATATGACAGCAACGTCGCGCTGGCCCCGGGCGACGACAACATCGCGGAGAACGTCTACGACATCAGCGACGAGTCGGACGGGCGCGCGGTGATCACCGCCGGCGGCCAGTACCTCGTGTACGCCACCCCCGCCCTTCACGTGTCGCTCGGCTACGACTTCCTGCAAAGCCTGCACTTCGACCTCGAGCGCTTCGACGTGCAAACCCATCGCGCGGGCGGCCAGGCCGACTACGCGATCGGCCCCGTCACCCTCGGCGTAGTGGCCGCGGCCGAGCATTCGCTGCTCGACGAGGAGAGTCTCGTGACCGGCGGAACGGTGCTGCCGTGGGTGCGCGTGGACGAGGGCAGTCTCGGTCGCAGCGAGTTCTACTACCGCTTCCGCGGCCGAAACTACCTGCTCGCCCCGTACAGCGCCGAACGCGACTCGAACAATCATGCCGCCGGCGCCAGGCAGTTCTTCGCGCTGGGATCACCGAACCGAAATCTTCTCGCCGGCTATCGCTTCGACGCCGATCGCGCCGACCACGACTCGGGCGAGGAGTACAACTACATGGGCCACCAGTTCGAGGCCGGCGTCGAGTGGGCCTTCGACGATGACCTCGCGGCCGCCGCCATGTATGTCTACAAGCTCGAGGACTATGACTCGCAGAGCAAGAATCGTGACGACGACGAGCACCAGGTGATCACCCGCGTGCAGAAGCGCGTCCACGAATACGTCTGGGTGACCGGTTCCTACATCTACGTCCGCAACCAGTCGGACCAGAAGTCCTTCGATTACAGCCGCCACATCACATCGCTCGGCGTCGAAGTGAGGTACTGAAATGCTGCGAGCGACGCTGACAGCCTTCACGGCGCTTTTTCTCGCGTTCGTCGCCACCCCGGTCTTCGCGCAGGACGCGGGCAAAGTCGTGAGCCTGGAGGGCGCGGTCGAGATCGGCCGCGCGGGCACGTTCACGCAGGCGGCGGTGGCCAGCGGCGTCCGGTCCGGCGACACCATCCGCACGGGGAACCCGGGCCGCGTGCGCATCCTGTTCGCTGACGATTCGGTGCTCAACCTCGGCGACAACACCACGCTCGTCATCGACGAGACTGTCTTCGACGCGAGCAAGGGCGCCGCCACCACGATGATGCACCTGCTCGGGGGAAAGGTACGCGCGCTGGTCAGCGAGTACTACTCGGGCAACCAGGGCTCCTACCAGATCGAGACGACGACGGCGGTCTCCGGCGTTCGCGGCACCGAGTTCGTCGTCGCCTACGACAACCAGAAGAGGTTCACCGAGGTGCTCGGACTCGGCGGACTCGTCGCCGTGCACGGCACCATCGATCGCAAGAACCGCGGCGTGCTGGTGCACGCCAACGAGATCACCGAGATCGCGTTCGGAAAGTATCCGACGCCGCCTCGCCAGATCGGCAAGGACGACGAGCGTTACCTGCGGTTGATGGAGGGGCTCGACCTGCCGGGCAGCGGCATGCCTGAATCGCTACTGCTCGAGGATCCGGCCTTCGGCGGAGAGGCGGTGCCC
>JBHEOD010000016.1:0-15385 GCA_046261745.1 Binatia bacterium | reverse complement strand
GCCCAAACCCGACACCGCCGACGGAAGCGTCTTCGACATTCCCGGCGGCACCAACGGCGAGGGCGTGCCAAGCAGCGACCTGCCGCCAAGCACGCCGGGCCACACCGGCGGAGACCTGCTGAACCAGCCCCAGCCCGTCCTCGAAGCCCCCACCGACCTCGACGTCCACTTCTGAAAAAAGGGGTCAGACCCCTTTTTCCGGGCGCCGGTCGGTTCTCGCGCAATCGGGAAAAGGGGTCTGACCCCTTTTTTGTTGATTTGCTCGCCCGGCCGGCGGCGCAGGAATGGGCTCATTCGGAAATGGGGTCTGACCCCATTTATTTGGTGTCCATGACGGTGACGCCGGCCCAGTCGGCGGGGGGCGGGGATTCGGAATACATGCGGCAGCGCTTCATGTAGAGGCGGCTCGGGCCGTCCTCCGGATGCGCCTCGAGCAGCACGGCGAACGCCGCGGAGGCCGCGTCCCAGCGTCGCGCACGGAACAACGCGAGCGCGTCGGCAAAGGCGCGCACCAGATCGCCCCACTGCGACTCGTCCGCCGTACGCCCGAGCAGCTCGAAGATTCTCACCGGCAGCGCCTTGCCCTTCACCGCGACGAGGTCGAGCTCGCGCGCGACGAAGCCGTCACCGGCCGCCGTCAGCGTAGCCTCGCTGACGAGCAGGCTGACGCCGTAGGTCTTCGTGAGTCCTTCCAGGCGCGAACCGAGGTTCACGTTGTCGCCCATCACTGTGTAGCTGAGGTGATGACTCGAGCCCATGTTGCCGGCCACCATGTCGCCGGTGTGCAGCCCGATGCCGGCCGCCAGGCGCGGCCATCCGCGCGCCATCCACTCGTCCTGGCGCGCGCGCAGCCGCGCGCCCATCTCCAGAGCCGCGAGGCACGCTTTCTCGGCGTGATTCTCACAGGCCACCGGCGCGCCCCACACCGCCATGATCGCGTCGCCGATGTACTTGTCGAGCGTGCCGTCGTGGTCGAACACGATGCCGGTCATCTCGCCGAGATAGACGTTGAGCATCTCGACGAGCGACTCCGGCGACAGCCCCTCCGAGATCGACGTGAAGCCGCGAATGTCCGAAAACAGCACCGTCAGGCACAAGCGCTTGCCGCCCAGGCGCAGCATGTCGGGGTTCTCGCTGACGAGCCGCGCCAGCTCGGGATTGAGATAGCGGCTGAACGCTTCACGCGTACGCCGTTTCTCGAGATCGACCGTCACGAAGTGGTGCACGCTGATGGCGGTGTACGCCAGAGCGATGGCGGCCAGCGGGTAGACCACGCCGAGCGGCACGCCCGTGGCCACGAACAACCACTGGCTGAGCACGAAGTACGCCGCCACGAGCGAGCCCGCCACCACGGCGGCGGCCACGCCGCGCGCACGCCCGAGCGCCGCGCCGAGCACCAGCACGCTGGCAAGAATGGCCGCGACCTCGACGAGCACCGTCCATCGCGGCTGGTGCAGGAAGTCGCCGCGCAGGATGTTGTCGAGCGCCGTCGCGTGGATTTCCACGCCGGGGTACACGCCGTCGAACGCCGTCGCACGCACGTCGGCCACGGCCGTCGCCGTAACGCCGACCAGCACGAGTTTGCCGCGCAGCGCTTGCGCGTCCACGCGCCCGGCCAGCACGTCGGCGGCCGGCACGTGCTCGAACGTCTCCCCGGGACCGCGGAAATTGAGCAACAGTTGCCCGTCCTCGGCCACCGGAATGGGGTCCTTGCCGAAGCGGACCTCTTCCACGCCGAACGTCGCGATGCGAAGCCGCGGCGGCTTGTCCGGGTACGCAACCGTCAGCATTGACAGCGCGAGCGGCATCGCCATGCGCTCGCCATAGCGAATCGCCATCGGCATGCGCCGAAAGCGCCCGTCGCCGGGGAACACGCGCGATCCTGACCGGATGACGCTGTCGGGCAGCGTGTTGAAGTAGCCTGTTGCCCTGGCCGCCGCCGACATCGCGGGCAGATTGCTGACCACCGCGGCGGTGCCGGGCACCTCCTCTTCGCCGTCCCCCGGCGGCGAAGACGTCGACTGCACCGCGCCGTAACTCGTCAGCACCGCCCGCGGATCGGGCGCACGATTCTTCACCGAGAAGTCGAAAAAGTACCCGAGCACCGCGCGGCCCGACTTCGTGATGGCGGCCGTCAGCGCGAGGTCTTCCGGATTGCTTTCGGCTAGCGCCGTCTCCACCTGCGCGAGCGCCGCGCTGTCCACGCGGCCGGCCAGCAGCGAAAGGTCGGGAGCGGTGGTGGGCTCCGACTGCACGATGTCGAAGCCGACGACGGCCGGTTCGGCGGCGTCGATGCGCTCCAGAAGCCGGGCCAGCAGCGTGCGCGGCCACGGCCAGCGGCCGAGTTGCTCGATGCTCGCGTTGTCGATGGCGACGATGACGACTTCGGGCGCCGCCGGCGCGGGGCCCCGCGCCAGCAGCCTCAGGTCGACCGCGCGCGCGTCGAGGACGGCCAGGGGCGCCAGCCCGACGACGCGCAGCACCGCCAGCGCCACCCCGAGCAGCACAGCGATCCGCATCGGCGTCAGGCGGAAGTTCCAACTTGGGCAGGGCATGAGCGGGCAGTGTACCGAAGCAGTCGCGCTACGACACGCAGGGACGCCCCACAGAAAAAGGGGTCAGACCCCATTTTCGAGTTCGTGCGAACGGCCTCCACGGTTGGCTCTGCAGAAAATGGGGTCTGACCCCTTTTTCGGCGCTCGTGGCGGTGGGCTGGGGAAAGCGTGGCCCGAACTCTCCGAACGGTTTGACGTGGCCGCGCAGCCCGGGGCATCGTGCCCCCTTCGCGCCGGCAGGAGGTCGCCGGCCAGGAGGGTTTCTTCGTGCTTCGAGTCCCGTTCGCCGCCACAATCTTCGTGGGGTTGGTCATCGTCACATTCGTTTTGCCGGCGTCCGCCACTCCGGTCACCCTCGGGCGGACCGAGACCGCAACCGACTACGTGTCGGCCGGTCTCGGCGGCCTCGGCAACGGCGGCGGCAGCTTCACGGTCACCGGCGTCTCCGGCGGCGTGCGCAAGGCCTTCCTCTACTGGCACGGCATCGGGCAGGGCACCGGCGCGGTCTACGACAATCCGACCATCAGCTTTGCCGGCACGACAGTCACCGGCTTCAGCCTCGGCGACGCCGCGACCAACTGCTGGGGCACGGGCAGCAGCCGCGCGTTCTTTGCCGACGTCACACCGCTGGTGAACGGCAACGGCAGCTACGCGATCTCGGGCCTGAACTCCGGCGTGCTCTACAGCGGCAACGGGGCGTCCCTGATCGTGCTGTTCAACGACACCAACGACGACAACGATCGCGACCTCGTCTTCTTCGAGGGCAACGACTCCGACGTCGTCGACGCCAGCGTACCGAACGACCCCGCGGGCTGGGCAGCCACGCTCAGCAACATCAACTACACGGGCGGCCAGGTCTTCGCGCAGATGCACGTCGGTGACGGGCAGTCCTTTCCGGACGGATCGCTCACCTTCACCGGTGCGTCCATCGTGAACATTCCCGACACCGGTCAGCTCTGGGACGGCATTTCGGTTCCGAACGCCGGCTTCAGCCGCGCAGGGGTCGACAGCCTCTGGGACATCCACACGTTCGACATCACCGCGGCGTTCGGCGAGCCCGGCCTCCAGACCATCGACCTGACCGGCATGCTGAGCAGCAGTGACTGCCACAGCCTCGTCGCGCTGATGCTCGACCTGCGCGCGGGCTCGGCTCCGTGCGGCAACGGCGAGCTTGACGACGGCGAGGAATGCGATCCCGGCAGCCGCGAAAGCGCCACATGCTCCGGCGTCGAGAGCTGCGTCGGCGACTGCAGCTGCGGGTGCACGAACGATTTCCAGTGCAACGACGGCACCGCCTGCACGAACGATTCCTGCGACGTCGAAACCGGGGCGTGCAGCCAGGAACCGGCCTGCGCCAGCGGCCCCGGCTGCACCGATACGTGCGACGAGGCCAACGGCGCGTGCCGCCTGTGCGGCAGTCCGGTGAGCAACAGCCGCTGCATCGTCAACGCGGTGTACGTGCTGCAGGCCGCGCTCGATCTGCGCAGCTGCGAGCTGTGCACCTGCGACGTGGACTCGAGCGAGTCCGTCACCGTCACCGACGCGCTGCTCATCCTGAGAAGCTGCACCGGGCTCCCGGCCGAGCTCATGTGCATGCTGCCCGAAACCTCCACCACGACCACGAATCCCTAGAAGGCAGGAGAGTCCCTTGAACGATTCGAACGCTCCGCGCCTGCTGCGCTCGTTCCTCGCCGCCACGGGGATCGTACTCGCGCTCCTGTCTCCGTCCACGGCCGCGGCCATCTGCGGCGACGGCGTGGTGGAACAGAACGAGGAGTGCGACGACGGCAACGTGGTGGGCGGCGACTGCTGCGCCTCCGACTGCACGGCCGAACCGGTCGAAGGACCGTGCGACGACAGCAATGAGTGCACGTTCGATTTCTGCGACGGGCAGGGCAACTGCCTTTCGTTTCCGGGCCAGGGCGCGTGCGACGACGGAAACGACTGCACCCAGGACGATCAATGCAATCCCGACGGATTTTGCTTCGGAACCGAAACCCTTCCGGACGGCAGCGTCTGCTTCGATGACGACTTGTGCGGAGGCAGCGGCAACTGCTTCAACGCGTTCTGCTCGGGCGATCCCGCCAATTGCGAAGGATACGGCGGCGCCTGCAACCCGGCAGTCTGCGATCCTGAGAAGCGGCTCTGCGAGGTCACGCAGCTGGACGACGGAACCCCGTGCGACAATCCGGACGCGTGCACCGACCCCGGGGAATGCTCGGGCGGGGAGTGCATTCAGCCTCCCGTCGACTGCTCGGACTTCGCCGATTCCTGCAACGATGCGTTTTGCGACGTCGAAGCCAACGGCTGCTTCTCCGTATGGAAGGAAAACGGTACGACCTGCGACGACACGAACGGTTGCACCGAAGCCGGCGAGTGCGACGACGGCGATTGCATCACCGACACGCTGAAGGACTGCTCGAGCTTCGCCGACCAGTGCAACGACGCGGCGTGCGACGAGAAATCCGAAGACGGCTGTTTCGCTTCCCCCAAAGAGGACGGAACGCCGTGCGACGACGGCGACGGCTGCACGGCGGACGACGCGTGCAACGAGGGCGCCTGCGTGGGCGCGCCGCGCGACTGCTCGGAGTTTGACGACGAGTGCCACGTGGGCATCTGCAACGGCGACACCGGCACCTGCCAGGGCGACCTCGTCGAGGACGAAACGCCGTGCAACGACGGCGATTTGTGCACGTCGAACGACCAGTGCAGCAACGGAGTCTGCGGCGGCGTCCTCCTCGACTGCTCCGGCCTGGACGACCAGTGCAACAGCGGCTTCTGCGACGGCCAGACCGGGCAGTGCGAGAAGGTGCCGGTGGAAGAGCCGCAGTCGTGCAACGACGGCGACCTCTGCACCACCGGCGACGAGTGCGACGCGGGCGAGTGCACCGGCACGCCCGTCGACTGCTCCGGCTCGGACGACCAGTGCAACACCGGCTCCTGCAACACGGAGAGCGGCCAGTGCGACACCATCCCGCTCGAAGGAACGCCGCCGTGCAACGACGGCGACCTCTGCACCACCGGCGACCAGTGCGACGCGGGCGAGTGCAGCGGCACGCCGGTCGACTGCTCCGGCGAAGGCGACGTCTGCAACAACGGCTTCTGCAACGCGGAAACGGGCGAGTGCGACACCGCGCCCGTCGAAGGAACGCCGCCGTGCAACGACGGCGATCTCTGCACCACCGGCGACCAGTGCGACGCGGGCGAGTGCAGCGGCACGCCGGTCGACTGCTCCGGCTCGGACGACCAGTGCAACACCGGCTTCTGCAACGCGCAGACCGGCCAGTGCGACACCGCGGCCGTCGAAGGAACGCCGCCGTGCAACGACGGCGACGCGTGCACCACCAACGACCAGTGCGCCGAAGGAACCTGCGCCGGTGACGACGTCGACTGCTCGGCCGAAGGCGGTGCCTGCACGGTCGGCACCTGCAACCCCGACAGCGGAGAGTGCGATGGCCAGCCGGTGCAAGACGGCACGGTCTGCGACGACGGCAACCTGTGCACCGGTTCCGACCAGTGCGTGAGCGGCGCGTGCACCGGCACGCCGGCCGACTGTTCGGGCCTCACCAACGACTGCAACGTCGGGCAGTGCAACGCCGGCACCGGCGCCTGCGTTGCGGTGCCGCGCGAGGACGGGACCACCTGCAGCGACGGAGTTGCGTGCACCGGCTCCGACCAGTGCACCGCCGGAGCCTGCGCCGGCGCGGCCGTGGACTGCTCGAACCTGACCGGCCCGTGCCGCGCAGGCGTATGCAACTCGACAAGCGGCGTCTGCGAAGCGCTGCCCGCGCCCGACGGTTCCGGCTGCGACGACGCCGCGTTCTGCACCCTGACCGACACCTGCACGGGCGGCATCTGCGTCGGCACCGGCGATCCGTGCGCCGGCAATCCCACCTGCACCGCGACGTGCAACGAGGGAGCGAACACCTGCGCCACCGGCGCGGGAACCCCGTGCCAGGCCGACGGTAATCCGTGCACCGACGACGTCTGCGACGGCGCGGGAAACTGCGGCACGTTCGCAGCCGAAGGCGTCTGCGACGACGGACTGTTCTGCACCACGGCCGACCGCTGCGTCGAAGGCGAATGCGTCGGCGATCCGGCCTGTCCGTCCACGGGCGCGTGCAGCGACACCTGCGACGAAGTGGACGACGCGTGCCGCACCTGCGGCCACCCGTTCAGCAACTCGCGCTGCATCGTCAACGCCGTCGTCGTGCTGCAGGGCGCCCTCGGCCTTCGCCCGTGCGAGCTGTGCACCTGCGACGTCAATTCGGACGGCCAGGTAACGGCAAGCGACGCGCTGATGATCCTGAGAACCTGCGTGAGCCTGCCGAGCAACCTCGACTGCCAGGAGCCCGACTCCACGACCACCACCACAACGCCGACCAGCAGCACAACGCTCGGCAACTGACCGATCCCGGAAAAGAGGGTCAGACCCCATTTTTTGAAAAAATGGGGTCTGACCCTCTTTTTTTCCGTTAGTCGGGGAGGTGCTGCTCGCCGGGCGTGTCGCGCCAGTAGCGCATGTAGTCTTCGATGGTCGCGAGCTTGGTCATGTCGCGAATGCGGTCGACGTACAGAACGCCCTGCAGGTGGTCGAGTTCGTGCTGGAAGACGGTGGCCAGGAAGCCTTCCGCTTCGATCGTGCGCTCGTGTGCGTCCGCGTCCAGGTAGTCCACGCGCACGCGCCTCGGACGTTCGACGAAGCCGCGCAGGTTCGGCACCGACAGGCATCCTTCCCAGAAACCCTGTTCTTCGGCATCGAGCACCGTCACGCGCGGATTGAAGAATACCCGCAGTCCGAACGGCTCCTGGCCCGGATAGCGCACCGACTCCGAGTCGATCTCGATGATGGCCGCCTGCACCGACTCGCCGATCTGCGGCGCAGCGATGCCGATGCCCTGCTCGTGGTGCATCGTCTCGATCATGTCGGCCAGCAGGCTGCGCATGGCGGGCGAGCCGATCTCGGCGGGGTCAAGGTAGCGCGCCACCTTGCGCAGCAGCGGATTTCCAATGGTGAGGACGGGACGGATCGGCATCGCTCAGCCTTGCACGGGCGCGGGTGCTTGTGGAGTCCGCGTCGGCGCCGCTCGCTGCGTCAGGCCGGGGCTTCGGCGGTGGGCGCCGTCTCGCCGCGACCGGGCGTCTCGGGCAGGGCCAATCGCGCATCGAACCACGTCAGGATGCGGTCGTTCTCTTCACGCGGATAGGTGTGCGAGAGGTCGTCGAGGATGCGCAGTGTGAGATCGGCGCCGGCGCGGTCCAGTTCCTCGGCGGCCATCTCGGCCGTCTCCACCGGGAACATCCAGTCGAGCCGCCCGTGCACGAGCCAGATCTTGCGGCCCGCTGCGCGTGCAAGGTTGCCGCCCACGAGGTTGGCCGGATGCAGCACGCCCGAGACCGGCGCGAGGTGCGTGAACGGATTACCGTCGGCGAGCCCTTCGAGCAGCGTGTACGTGGCGCCGTCGGAGAGTCCGGTCAGCAGCAGATGCGAGCGGTCCACCGACCAGCGCGATGCGATGTAGCCGACCATCGCGCGCAGCGACTTCGAATCGTGGTCGGGGCCATTCAGAGACCACGTCGGCCCTTGCGCGGTTGGCGCGGCCAGCAGGAAGCGGCGTCCCCTCGCCTCGCGCAGCCAGCTCCACAGGAAGTCCCGGCCGCTACCGGAGCCGCCGTGAAGCGCCACCACCAGCGGCCACGGCTCGGAGCCGTCATAACTCTCCGGCACGTAAAGGCAGAAACCGCCGCGCACGTCGGCACCGCGCTCGCCGCCGCTGTGATGCAATCCGACGGTAACGCCCTCCGGAGGCTCCGTCTCGAGCCGGGAGAGACGCGAGTGAAACGGCGCCTCGACGAAATAGCGCGACAGCGGCGGGAACCGGTGAAGGCCGTAGAGGGTTTCGAGCGCGCGGCAGAACGTGCGCAGGCTCGCGAGCATCTTCAGGATGGCTTCGTGCGGAGCGGCGGCCGCGAGGAACATCTCGAGCGAGCGCCTGGTGAGTTCCGCGCCGTCGGCAAAGCGCGCATGAAACGCAGCCAGCGGCGGCGGCGGCGTGGCTGCCCGATACACGGCCAGCGCGCGCTCGAGCTCTTCGAAATGGGGCGTCAGCGCGCGGCGAAGCTGGGGGATTTCGGGTGGATGGAGGTAACGCGCCGCAGCTTCGAGCGCGCCGAGCGCCGTTAGCGTCGCGACACCGGTGGTGCTCAGCGCAGCCTGGTAGTCGGCGGGGATCTCGACCATCGTCGTCGCGGCAACCTCGCGAAACGCGCCCTCGCGCGCAACTCGGCGTCATCCGGGCGTCACCCTACGGGATGGCCGCGCCCCTTGGAAGGGCGTCATTGAATGCGAAATCGGGGGCGGACTCCGACTTTTTGCGCGCGACAGACGTCTCTTGCGTGCGTAGGGGGGATGGTGGCGCCCAGGGACGTCCGTGCTGCGGCGCGAACGAGGCCCGACGTCGCGATTGCGCTCTCCCGCTGCTAGTCGGGACCGTACCAGGAATGAGAATCGCATTTCCCACGAGCGTTCCTGCGCTCCTCGCTCTTGCCGTGCTCACCTTCGTGGAGCCGGCGCCCGCTGCGGTCGTGACCTCCGGCAACGTAACCGCCGAGCTCGTCAGTGAATGCGAAACGGTTCGCCCCGGGGAAGCGTTCACCGTCGGCATCTCTCTTCGTCCGTCCCCCGATTGGCACACGTACTGGCGCAATCCCGGCGACAGCGGGCTGCCGACCACCGTCGATTGGAAGCTTCCGCCCGGACTGAGCGCCGGCGAACTCGAGTGGCCCCATCCGGTGCGCCTCGGCCAGAGCCCGTACGTCACGTACGGCTATGACGGCGACGTACTGCTTCTCGCACGCATTGAGGTTCCGGCCACGTTCAGCCCCGGTAGCGACGTCGAGATCGGCGCCGCGACGCGATGGCTTGCGTGTCGCGACGACGCCTGCGTGCCGGGCAAGGCCGACCTCTCGCTGCGCGTCCCCGTGGAGGCTGCCGAGCCGCGGCGTGATCCGCGCTGGAGCGCGGCGTTCGACGAGTCACGCGCGAAGTTGCCGCGCACGATCGAGGGCTGCTCGGCAACCGTTTCGGAGAGCGACGGGAAGGTTCGGGTCGAAGTCTCCACTCCCGAGCCGCGACCTCCTGCCTCCGGCGTCGAGATCTTCCCGACGACGAGCAAGCTCATCCAGGCTTCGGCGGCGACGACGGGCAGCGCGAGCGCGGATGGTTTCGTGTTCGAAGGCACGCGGGACGAGCGCGGCGCGCCGATGCCGGACGTCGTCGGCCTCGTGCTGGTTGCTGACGAGGGTTGGGACGCGAAGGGCGAGGTGCGTGCGCTGCGCGTGGATGCGCGGCGGACGGGTGCGGCGGACGCGGCGGCGGGTGGTACCGGCGCTGCGGCGACGAGTAGTACAGACGGTGCGGCGACGGCAGGCGACGGAGCCGCGCCGGGTGCAGCAACGGAAGGCACCGGCGATGCAGCGGCGCGGAGTGCAACGACGCAAAACAACGGCGGCACGGCGCCGAGTGCCCCGGCGATCTCCGGCACGCAACCTGACGCTGCGCGGCCAATCGCGTCACCGGACGGCGCGGGCGCAGACAACTCGAATGCCGCTGCCCTCGGCGGCGGCGCCGCGAGCGGTGCGCTGCTGCCGGGCGCCGACGACGTCACGTTCTGGGCCGCCGTCGGCCTGGCCTTCCTCGGCGGCATCATCCTCAACCTGATGCCGTGCGTATTCCCGGTGTTGTCGCTCAAGGTGCTCGGCTTCCTCCACATCGCGCATCACGAGGCAGCGGCGGTGCGGCGTCACGGCTACGCGTTTGCGGCCGGCGTGATCGTGTCGTTCTGGATCCTCGCGGGTGCGCTGCTGATCCTGCGTGCAGCCGGCGGCGTGTTCGGCTGGGGCTTCCAGCTGCAGGAGCCCATCTTCGTTGCGGCTGTGGCGGCGCTGCTGCTCGCGATGTCGCTCAACCTGCTCGGCGTGTTCGAGTTCGGCTCGTCGGTTTCCGGAGCCATCGGACGCTTCGATTCGCGCGACGGTTACCGCGGCTCGTTCCTGAGCGGAGTGCTCGCCACGGTGCTGGCTACTCCGTGCACCGCTCCGTTCATGGGCACCGCGCTCGGTTTCGCGCTGGTGCAGCCGCCGGCCGAGTCGCTCGCGGTCTTCACATCGCTCGGGGCCGGTATGGCGTCGCCGTACGTGCTGCTCGCCTGCGTGCCGGCGCTGCTCAAGCGCCTGCCGCGACCGGGCGCGTGGATGGAAACGTTTCGCGCTGCGATGGCCTTTCCGCTGCTCGCCACCGTCGCGTGGCTGGTCTGGGTGTTCGGCCAGCAGACGGGCAACGACGGCGTGCTCGGCCTTTTGCTCGCGCTGCTGCTCGGCTCGATGGCCGCGTGGCTCGGCGGACACTTCGACGGCGGACGCGCGCGCACCGTCGCGCGTGCGCTCGGCGGGCTGTGCCTCGTGGCCGCCGCGTTCCTGGCCGTCTCCGCTGCTTCGCCGGGCGCGTCCACCGTCGCGAAGGTTTCGGCCGCCGATGATTCAGGCGGCGTCAGCTGGCTGAGCTGGGATCCGGACGCCATCGATGGCCACCGCCGCGACGGCCGCGTGGTCTTCGTCGACTTCACCGCCGACTGGTGTCTTTCGTGCAAGGTGAATGAGCGCGTCGCGCTGGCCGGCGACGAGTTCGCTGACACCATCCGTACGCATGAAGCCATTGTGATGAAGGCCGACTGGACGCGCGCGGACCCGCGCATCACCGACGCGCTGGCCTCCTTCGGCCGCAGCGGCGTGCCGCTTTACGTGGTGTACCCGCGCAATCTGTCCCTCGAGCCGATCGTGCTCCCGCAGATTCTCACGCCGGGCATCGTCCGCGACGCGCTTGCGCGCGCGGCGGCGTAAAGACATCCGTGGACTCCAGGCGGTGGGCTGACACCTTGGCAATGTGATTTCCGCGCTTGATCCGACAGCTTGACGACGCACCCTCAGCGGGCCTTCCCGTCCCTGTTCCCGCCGCCAGGCGGAGAGTCTTGGATCGCGGAAGTCGGCCGCGAAGACCTCGCGCGGCTGGGCGCCGTCGCTGACGAACGGGATCGATGTCCACGTAGCGGTGCGTGAGCAATTCCTCCGGTCAGCGGGAGGATCAGGAATTCGAGGGCCCGTTGTCCGGGTATACGACCTTCCCCACGCGCTCGATGTGCTCGCGCAAGGACTGTAGTTCGATTTTCGCAAATGGCTTCACGTCGTAGCGATAGGGCAACGGCAGCTCGTCCAGCTCGGAGGCAATGGACTCGGCTCTCAGTTCGTCGATATCGCCCAACACCGCAAGATCGATGTCCGAGTGCCGGGCGTGAGTACCTTTCGCGCGCGAGCCGAAAAGTCGCACTTCAATCACTTCCCGCTGTCGACGAAACACGCGGCGGATGAGCGACAATTCGTGAGCTGTCAGCGACAGCGACATCATTCCTGCCGTTTTTCCATCAAATAGTGGTGCAGGTCCTGCATGGCCGGCAGGTAGCGATTCGCAATCGCATTGACGGCCTTGTCGAATACAGAAAAATCGTAGCTGTGCGACAGCAGGCTGCGGTGATCGAGCATGTCGATCCACGTTTGACCGTCAGTGATCACTTTTGCGGCGAACGCCTCCTTGATCACCTGGCGAGGGGTAAGCGGCGCAATCACGAGTCCGCCGTATTCAAGAAAATCCTTCGCCGTTTTCCACGCCAGTTCGAACGAATACTCGAAACGCTGGATCACCCCCTCCTTCTCGAGCGGTGACAAGGGTTCGGCCCCTTGCTCCATCGCTTCACGCAGCAGGAGAAATGCACGATCGAAATTCTGGAAGCGTTGTTTCCAGCGAACGTCCTGCGTCATTGCGCGAACGTGGCATGGCCGTGAGCTGGTGTCCACGTTGCGGCCTGGCACCGGGCCATACAGGGATTTTGCCCGTATTTTCCTGCAATTCCTGCTTGCGACCCCTTGCGAGATTCGCTAAACTTTCGCCTTGATGCTGGCCTCGCCAACGAGCGTTCCACGATCCGGTGCGAGGCTTCCGCTGCGCGGGAGTCCATCCGCGATTCGCAGCGCACCCGCGAAGCCTTTCGTCGATCCCGAATCGATCGAGACCGCCCCTGCGACCGCTCCGTCGCAACCCGACCTTCGCAAGCTTCGCAGTCTTGGCGCGAGGGCACGAGAGCTCGATCGTGAGCTTCGCTGCCTCGCTCGGTGTGACGCCGAAGGTCGCCGCGTGCTCGGGCTCCTGGCGCATCGCTTCATCAAGCTGCGAGGACACGAGATTGTCGGCTTTGCGCGGCTCTCCGACTACGCCGTCGAGCGTCTCGGCCTCTCGCGCCGGCAACTTGAAGAGTCGGCGCGTGTCGCAAATTTGCTGAACGGCCTCCCGCAAAGCGTTGCCGCGTTCCTCGAGGGAAGAATCGGCTGGGCCAAAGTGCGGCTGCTGGTTTCCCTGTCCACCCCGGAAGACGAAGCGCAGTGGCTCGAAGTGGCGAGCAACGTCGACGTGCGCACGCTCTCTTCGCTTACTCGCAATGCGCGTTCGGCAGCACGAGAGGAACGCAGCATCGCAGGATTCGGGACGTCCACCGACGCAACTCGGAACCGCCACGACGGCCACGTGCAAGGTGAGCAAGGTGAACAGGGTGAGCAGGACGAGGAAGACGAGGAAGAGCGCGTCCTCCTGCGCATCGAGTGCAATCGCAAGACGAAGCTGATGTGGAACGAGGTGCGCCGGTTGGCCTCGCGCATGGCTGGACGAGTCCTGACGCCGTGGCAAGTCGCCGAGCGCGTTGCCGCCGAAGCCAGCACGACGCCTGGGCCGTACGCCGCGGTCTGGGAAGAAGAGCCGTGGAAGAGTCTGTCCGCCATCCATTCGAAGAAGCGCGACCGGCCGATTTCCTCACGCTCCGGCCTGTTTTCCAGTCGCGCCGAAGGACAGGCGCTTTTCGCGACGGGTGATGCCGCGGAGCTTTCTTTTGCACACGAGCTCGACGATCTCAGCGAAAAGAATGCTCTGGAACTCGACGCCGCGATGCGACGAGTGCAGCTCGGGATGCAGCAGAGCGATTGCCGGCTCGGCCGCGCGCTCGGCCTCTTCGTCGACCTGCGGCTCTACGAAGAGTTCGGCTATCGATCGGCTGCGGCGTACGCATTGGAACGACTCGGCATGAGCGAACGCAGCGCGCGCGAACTCGTCTCCGTCACCGCGGCCGCGGGAAAGCGATCGGCCGAGCTTGCCGACGCCTACGCGCGGGGCCGCCTGACATGGCTGCAGGTGCGAACCCTTCTTTCCGTACTGAGGCCGGGTAATGCTTCGGTAGCGTCGGCCGGGTCGGCAGCATCGGCAGCATCGGTAGAGTCGGCAGCGTCGGCAGCGCCGGAGGCATCGATAGCCTCGGCCGCATCCCAATGGATCGCGCGCGCCGAAGAAGTCACGCTGCGACGCCTGTCGGACGAGGTCGAGTGGGCGCTGCGTCGCGCGGACCAGTTTCCGGGCGCGGCCGCGATGCTGCCCCCCCAGCGAGATGCCGACCTGCGCCTTGATTCCACGCCCGATCCGTCCCCACCCAGCCGCGACCGGCAAATGTGTGCGGATGGAGACGCCGACACCGACATGTCCGCACCCGAGCCCGACCGGCAAATGTGTGCGGACGGAAGCGAGCGATTCAACATGCTCGGCCGCATCCACGTCTCTTTCATGGCGCCGGCTTCGGTCGCAACGCTGTTTCGCAGCGTGCTGCAGGGATTCGCCGCGCCGCAGGAAGATCGCCATCTCGCTTTCGAGCGCATGCTCGAGCCTGTCCTCGCGCACTGGAAAGCGCAGCCCCGTCACCGCGACCCGGTCTTCGCCCGCGACGGTTTTCGATGCACGGCGCCCGGATGCAGCTCGCTCGAGAACCTTCACGACCACCACATCGTTCCGCGCTCGGCCGGCGGCTCGAACGAAATGCACAACCGCACGACGCTGTGCGCCTGGCATCATCTGCGCGCCGTCCACGGCGGCCTCGCGCGAACCAGCGGAAGCGCTCCCGACGCGCTCGACTGGGAGCTCGGAATTCAAGGACGCGACACGCCGCTGCTGCGGCTGCGCGGCGATCGCTACATGGAAAGGCGCTGAACCGTTCCGATTTTCGTCCGTCAGAGCTTGAGAACTTTCTCCGCGTTCTCGCGCAGGAACTTCGGCCAGACGTGGTCGCGGAACGGCACCGACGGCATGTCGCCGAAGATTCGGTCGAGGCTGAGCCCCATCGGGAAGTAGCCCGCATACAGGATCTTGTCGGTACCGCGCGTGTTGGCGAAGTCCACGATGTTCTTCGGATAGTGCTTGGGCGCGAACGCACTCGTCGAGTAGTAGAGGTTCGGGTACTTGAGCATCAGCTTGACCATCAGGTCGGTCCACGGCTCGCAGCCGTGCCGCGTCACGAAGCGCAGCTCGGGGAAGAACCAGCAGACCTCGTCAATCAGCGCCACGTCCTGGCACATCATCGGCACGCGCGGTCCCGGCACGCCCGCACACACGAAGATCGGGATGTCGAGATCGATGCACGCGGCGTAGATCGGGAAGAACTTCTTGTCGTTGATCGGCACCTGTGGCACGCAGCCGGCCGGGAAGGCGGTGGCGGCCTTCACGCCGAACTCCTCCACGGAACGGCGCAGTTCGCGCACGCCCTCCATGCCGAGGTTCGGATTGACTGCGAAACTCGGGATGAATCGCTTCGGGTGTTCCTTGAGCGCCCGCGCACCGAGCGGATTGCCGAAGCGCACGCTGATCATGGCCTTGTCGATCCCGTGCTTGTCCATCTCGTCGATGGCAATGC
>JBHEOD010000159.1:0-7313 GCA_046261745.1 Binatia bacterium | reverse complement strand
CCTCAAGGGCGTGCTTTACGGCGTGGGGGCCGTTCTGCCGGTGATGAAAGAGCAGAAATCGGGGCAGAACCTCTTCGTCTCCTCGGTTGCGGGGCATGTCGTCATGCAAGGCGGCGCCGTCTACTCCGCCACGAAGTTCGGCCTGCGCGCGTTCACGTTCGCGCTTGCCGAGGAGCTCGAGTCCACCGGCATCACGGTGTCGGCCGTGTCCCCGGGGCCCGTCGAGACGGGCTTCCTGCTAAAGGAGATCGACGAGGTTCCCGACGTGGTGTTCTCGCAGCCGATGAGTACGGCCGGCGAAGTTGCCGCGCTGGTGCTCGACTGCGCAGCCGACGGCACGCTCGAACGCGTGTGCCCGCAGATCTCCGGCTACCTGGCGACGGCCGGCTACCTGGTTCCGCAACTGCCGCGACTTCTGCGCCCGATCCTCAACTACCAGGGGCGCTCCGCCAAGCAGGCCTACATCGAGAAGATGCACGCGAGGTCGAAGGAGTGACGACTTGAACAAGGCGATCCGATTCCACGAGCCCGGCGGCCCCGAAGTGCTTCGCTTCGAGGACTTCGACCCCGGCGAGCCGCCCGCGGGATGGGTGCGCATTCGCCACACCGCCGTGGGCGTCAACTATATCGACACTTACCACCGCAGTGGTCTGTATCCGGTCGCGTTTCCGTCGGGGCTCGGCCTTGAGGCGGCCGGCGTCGTCGAGAGTCTCGGCGAGGGCGTGTCACGCTGGAAGGTCGGCGACCGCGTGGCCTACGGAACCGGTCCGCTCGGTGCGTACGCCGAGGCGGCCAACGTCCCCGCGGAACGCGTCGTGGCCGTTCCGGAAGGAGTCAGCGACGAGCAGGCCGCCGCACTGATGCTCAAGGGCCTCACCGCGTGGTACCTGCTCCGGCGCACGCATCGCGTGAAGGCGGGAGAGACCATCCTGTTTCATGCGGCCGCCGGCGGCGTGGGCCTGCTGGCGTGCCAGTGGGCGCACCACCTCGGCGCAACGGTGATCGGCACGGTCGGCAGCGCGGTCAAGGCCGAGCTGGCCGCGGCGCACGGCTGCACACACGTGATCGACTACAACAAGGAGCACTTTCCCAGTCGCGTACGCGAGATCACCGGCGGCAAGGGCGTGCCGGTGGTCTACGACGGCGTCGGCAAGACGACGTTCGACGGTTCGATCGACTGCCTCTCGCCCCTCGGGCTGATGGTCACGTTCGGCAACGCGTCAGGCCCGGTGCCGCCGGTGGACCTGCTTCGCCTGTCACTGGGCGGCTCGCTTTTCATCACGCGCCCGACCCTGATGCACTACACGGCCGATCCGGCCGATCTCGCCGAAGGGGCGGCCGAGATGTTCGATCTCGTCGCGTCCGGCGTCCTCGAGGTGGAGATCCACCAGCGCTTCGCACTGGCCGACGCCGAGGCGGCGCACCGCAAACTCGAAGCGCGCAAGACGACCGGAGCGACCGTCCTGATTCCATAGCGGGCGATGCGCCCGCTTGCCTCGCCGGGCGTTGTCGCATCCACCCGCGGCGATCCCCGAGGCCGGCGCGCGCCGCGCACTGCAACAGGCGGCGCGGGCTATCGCCCAGTGGGCTGGTTCACTTCGGCCCTGGCGCGCGAAGCCGGGACGACCGGAATCTCGTCCTCCCGCAGCGGCGCTTTGTGCGTGCGCCTCGCGAGCGCCTTCTCGATCCACGGCTTCAGCTCCTCCTGCTTGCGAGCCTCGCGCGCGTCGGCCTTGTCGCGGAACTCTGCGAGGCCGTCGGCGGCAAACAGCTCGAGGGATTCGCAGATGTGCTCGTGGCGGTTGTGGCCGGCCTGCTGCAGGAAGATCACCTGATCCACGCCGGCTTCCTCGAAGCCGAGGAGGTGACGGCGCATGTCGTCGGGCGTGCCGATGCCGCTGCCGCGAAACGCCGAACCCAGCGACGGCGCGAGGTCGGGCTGCGCGCCTCGCGCAGCCTGGAACGATTCCCACAGCCGCGAGCGGCCCGGCCGCGCATCCTCGGCCACCAGCGCGTTGATCGCGTAGTAGAAGAAGTCGAAGCCTTCCTGGCCGCGGCGAATTGCCTCTTGCCGGTCCGCGTGCACGGAGAAGGACGACACCATCGCGATGTTCGCGTTCACGGTGTGCCCGACCGGCACGCACTCCTCGCTGCGGATGGTGTCGTAATAGATCGCGCTCCACGTGCGCGCCTCGTCGGGATTCACGAATGCGAACGCCAGCGCGCCGAGGCCGTTTTGCGCGGCCACGCGGATGGTGTCGCGGTTGGTGCATGCCATCCACATCGGCGGATGCGGCTTCTGCATCGGCTTGGGCAGCACGTTGCGGCACGGCATCGAGAACGAAGCACCGTCGAAGCCGGGGTAGGGCTCCATCACCATCATGTCGGCGATCTCGCGCGCCGCTTCGAGGGCCAGCGCGCGCTTCTCCTTCGTGGGGATGTGGAAGCCGCCGAGTTCGAGGCGCGTGGCGCCTTCGCCGATGCCGAAGTCGAGACGCCCGTTCGACACGAGGTCGAGCATGCCGAGTCCTTCGGCGGTGCGGGCCGGATGGTTGTAGTTCGGGATCACCTGGCGGATGCCGTGGCCGAGGCGGATGCGCTGCGTGCGCGCCGCCGCCGCGGCCAGGAACACCTCCGGTGCGGAGCAGTGCGAGTACTCTTCCAGGAAGTGGTGCTCGACGCACCACGCGTAGTCGTAGCCAAGCCGGTCGGCGAGCTCGACCTGGGCCAGGGCCTCGTGCACGAGGCGATGCTCGGATCCTGCATCCCAGGGTTTGGGAAGCTGCAACTCGTAAAAGACACCGAACTTCATCGTGCTACCTCGTCACTCGGCGGCGGTCAGCGCGCGTGGCGGCGGCCGTGGATGCCCGCGCGGCGGCTCCACGGCGCCGGTTGCGCCCGCGGTTCCGTGACAGCGAAGGGCGGGCGGTGCAAGCGGTGCCGTCCGGCCGGGCTGGTGATGGACGGCGCCGGCCGCTAAATCGCTCGCGTGCGTCTGCGCGAACCGTATGTGCTGCTGCTGCTGCTTGCCGTCGTCTACGTCGTGTCAGGCTGGAGCCCGTCGGACCGGGTCACCTGGTGGATGGAGGTGGCGCCAGTCTTTGTCGTGCTGCCCCTCATCCTGTGGGTAGAGAAGAAGGTCGGCTTCACGCCGCTGACCATTCGACTCCTCGCATTCGAAGCCGTTCTGGTGGCAGTCGGAGCGCACTACATGTACTCGCACGTCCCGCTCGGGTTCTGGGTAGCCGACCTGTTCGGATTCGAGCGCAATCACTACGACCGCTTCGGGCACTTCATGCAGGGCGTGGTGCCGGCCCTGGCGATGCGCGAGCTGCTGCTGCGCACGTCACCGCTGCGGCGCGGCGCGTGGCTGTTCGCGATCGTGTCGTCGATCTGCCTTGCGCTCAGCGCGATTTACGAGTTCGTCGAGTGGGCCGCGGCCGTGATCTTCGCCGACGGCGCCACCGAATTTCTCGGTACCCAGGGCGACCCGTGGGATGCGCAGTGGGACATGTTCCTTGCGCTGATCGGCTCCATTCTCGCCCAGCTCCTGCTCCGCGGCGTGCACGATCGGCAGATGCTCGAGCAGGATCACCTCAAGGATCACCACCAGGGTCGCCACCAACGCTAGCAAGGAAAGGAGCTGCGCGAACGCAATCCGCGGCCGGAATCCCGATGTCGTGGACGGTCTTGCGCGAGCAGCGCGGCCGCACTGGTGTCGATCGGACCGCCCGGGAACCGGGCTCGTCGCTGGCTCCGACCCGCGTGCGTGCTATGGTTCGGGACTTTTTCGACAGGAGATCCGGCCCGGAGACGGGCCCCCACCACCATGAACAGTCCCTCCCCGCGCCGCGAAGACCTGCGCAACGTCGCCATTATTGCTCACGTTGACCACGGCAAGACCACGCTGGTCGATGCCATGCTCCATCAGAGCGGACTTTTCCGCGCCAACCAGCACGTCGTCGAACGCGTGATGGATTCCAACGCCCTCGAGCGCGAACGCGGGATCACCATCCTCGCCAAGAACACGGCCGTCATCTACCACAACGTCCGCATCAACATCGTCGACACCCCGGGCCACGCGGATTTCGGCGGGGAGGTGGAGCGCACGCTCGCGATGGTGGACGGCGTGATGCTGCTGGTGGACGCCTCCGAGGGGCCGCTCCCGCAGACGCGTTTCGTGCTGCAGAAAGCCCTTTCGCTCGGCCTCGTGCCGATTGTCTGCATCAACAAGATCGACCGTGCCGACGCGCGCATCCAGGAAGTGTTGAACGAGGTCTACGACCTTTTCATCGACCTCGACGCCCACGAGAGCCAGCTCGACTTCCCGGTCATCTACACCAATGCGCGCATCGGCACGGCGACGACCGATCTCGAGAAGCCGGCCGAGAACCTCAAGGCGCTGTTCGACACCATCGTCGAGGCGCTGCCGGGTCCCGAGTGCGATCCCGACGCGTCGGTCCAGTTCCAGTGCAACAACCTCGACTACAACGAGTACGTCGGGCGCCTCGCCATCGGCCGCATCAAGAACGGTCGCCTCAACAAGGGCCAGATGTACTCGCTGTGCCGTGACGGGCAGCCGAACCGCCTCGTCAAGATCAGCCAGCTCTACTCGTGGAAGGGTTTCGCGCGAAGCGAGACCGACGAAGTGATGGCCGGCGACATCGTCGCGGTGGCCGGGATGGAAGACATCCTCATCGGCGACACGATCGGCGATCGCGAAGCTCCCATTGCGCTGCCGCCCATCCGCGTGGACGAGCCGACCATCTCGATGATCTTCAGCACCAACACCAGCCCGTGGTGCGGCCGCGAGGGCGAGCACGTCACGTCGCGCAAGCTGCGCGAGCGCCTCTACCAGGAACAGCGCCGTAACGTCAGCATGCGCATCGAGGACACCGAGTCGCCCGACTCCATCAAAGTGACCGGCCGCGGCGAGCTCCAGCTCGGCATTCTCATCGAGACGATGCGCCGGGAGGGCTACGAGATGCAGGTTTCGCGACCGACCGTGGTCATTCGCGAGATCGACGGCGTCAAGCACGAGCCGGTCGAGCTGCTGGTCGTGGACGTGGCCGAGGACTACGTGGGCGTGGTCTCGCAGTTGCTGGCCCTGCGCAAGGGCAAGATGACCAAGATGATGCCGGCGGGCACAGGCCGCATGCGCATCGAGTTCAAGGTGCCCTCGCGCGGGCTGATCGGTGTGCGCTCGCGCTTCATGACGGAAACGCGCGGCACCGGCATCATGAACGCGCTGTTCGACGGTTGGATCCCGTGGACGGGGCCGATCGAGTCCCGCACCAACGGCGCGCTCGTGTCCGACCGTGAGGGCGTGGCCACGCCGTACTCGGTGTTCCACCTGCAGGAGCGCGGCGTGATGTTCATCGCGCCGGGCACACGGGTGTACGAGGGGATGGTCATCGGCGAGTACTCGCGCGACAACGACCTCAACATCAATATCGTGCGCGAGAAGAAGCTCACCAACATGCGAGCCAGCGGCCACGACGAGGCCGTGATCATCACGCCGCACCGGGTTTTCGGGCTCGAGGCGGCGGTGGAGTGGATTGCCGACGACGAACTCGTCGAGATTACCCCGAAGTCCATCCGGCTGCGCAAGCGCCTGCTCAAGCAGGGCGACCGCCCGAAGAAGAAGTCGGACGAAGACGACAAGTAGCCCGCCTTGAGATCGGAAATCGGGGACAGGTACGGATTTCCCTCCGGGGAAATCCGTACCTGTCCCCGATTTCCGTGGCGCTTGGCGACGAGCACTGTCCGGCCGTGTAGGATGGGGCGATGATCGAAGATCTGCTGCTGGCCGTGCTCTTCGTGTCGGTCGTGGCGGCGGTGCTGAGCATCGTCCTCGTGATCCGGGGCCTCGGAAACGATCCGGCGGCCCTCGAGCGCGCCCTTCGCGACGAGCTGCGCCTCGGCCGCGAGGAAGCCGCGCACGCGGCCCGCGAGCTTCGCGAAGAGAGCGCGGCATCCGCCGCCGCCGCCCGTCAGGAAACCTCGCGGGCCATCTCCGGCGTGCGCGAGGGCGTCGAACAGCGCCTTCGCGACCTCCAGGCCAGCAACGAGAACAGGCTCGACCAGATGCGGCGGACCGTGGACGAGAAGCTCCACGAGACGCTCGAGAAGCGCCTCGGCGAGTCGTTCCGCACCGTGAGCACGCAGCTGGAGGCCGTGCACAAGGGCCTCGGCGAGATGCAGAACCTCGCCACCGGCGTCGGCGACCTGAAGAAGGTGCTCACCAACGTGAAGACGCGCGGAACCTGGGGCGAGGTGCAGCTCGGGGCCATCCTCGAGCAGGTGCTCACTCCCGACCAGTTCGACCGCAACGTTTCGACGAAGAAAGGCTCGCGCGAAATCGTCGAGTTCGCGGTGCGGCTGCCGGGCAGCGGCGACGGCGATGTCGTTTACCTGCCGATCGACTCGAAGTTTCCGCACGAGGACTACGCGCGGCTCGTCGAGGCTGCCGAGGCCGGCAACGCGGAGGCGGTGCACAGGGCGTCGGCCGACCTCGTCCGCGCGGTCAAGAAATGTGCGCAGGAAATTCGTGACAAGTACCTCGACCCTCCGCACACCACCGATTTCGGCCTGATGTTCCTTCCCACCGAGGGCCTCTACGCCGAGATCCTTCGCCACGGCGGCCTCGGCGAGGAGCTGCAGCAGACTTGTCGCGTGGTGATCGCCGGGCCGACGACCCTATCGGCCATCCTGTCGAGCCTGCGCATGGGCTTTCGTACGCTCGCCATCGAGAAGAGCGCGAGCGAAGTGTGGCGCGTGCTGTCGGCCGTCAAGACCGAGTTCGGCAAGTTCGGCGGTTTCCTCGACAAGGTGCGTTCCCAGCTCGCGACGGCGAGCCAGACGCTGGAGAACGCCGGCAGGCGCACGAGGCAGATGGAGCGGCGGCTCCAAGGCGTCGACAGTCTCGGCGAGGAAGACGCACGCCGCGTGCTAGGCATCGAGCCGGGGGGCGCCGGCGACCATGTGCCGGGCGGCGAAGCCGCGGACGCCTGAACGCTTTCGTGTGTCGGAGCCCGTCTGACGAAACGCGCTCAAAGGAAAGTCGCGGCGTCAGCGCTCCGCCATCATCGCGTGATAGGCCTCGAGCGCGAGCCGCTTGGCTTTGTCATGCAACACGACGGGTCGCGGATAGGTTTCGCCGATGCTCACACCGGCTGCCTGGAGCACCGGCGCGGGCGCCGCATGCGGTTCGTGGATCCATTTTGCGTCGAGGCCGGCGAGCTCCGGAAGCCAGCGCCGCAGGTATTCGCCGTCCGGGTCGAACTTGCGGCTCTGCAGCAGCGGATTGAACA
>JBHEOD010000158.1:0-7317 GCA_046261745.1 Binatia bacterium | reverse complement strand
GAGTTGCTGCAAGCCGGTCGGGTGGCGGCATAGTTCGCCGACGACGGACTCGTTCTGACCGACCGCGGCTGCAATTCGGCCAAGAGCGCGCACCTTGCAGCTTCCGACCACGTGGCACGCTGGGATCCGCGCTTCGTCCCCGGCTCCTCGCTGGACGCCGACCTCGCGAACCTCGCACAACGCGAGAACTGGGAGCGCGCCACGCCGCGAACACGCAGCGTGGCGCGCGGCATCTACCTTCGCCTGCCGGAGGGAAGCGCCTGTGGTTGCGCGGCGACACTTCGAGACGATGGAGCCTCAGCGCATCGTTCCGGGCGTTGGGCGAGGCGGCTTCGGCGGGCTGAAGCGTTCCCCGCCATTGGGCGACTCGTCAGCGCCCAAACCCATGACACCTCGGTCATAGACGCGTCGTCCACGTCTGCGACATCGTCCGCCCCTGATACGCCATGAAAGACGAGTTCCGTTCCCGCGCCGGCGTTCCAGACATTGCGCCGCTGTATATACAGGCGTAGTGTCGCCATGCGTTTCGCGTGGGATCCGGGAAAGAGCAGCCGGAACCTGCTGGCCCGCAGGTTCGACTTCGAGTTTGCGGTGCGGATCTTCGATGGTCCCACGCTGGAGCGTGACGACGACCGCGTGAACTACGTAGAGCGTAGGGTGATCGCCATTGGTGTCGCCAACGGTCTTCACCTTACCGTGGTCTACACGGACAGGGCCGAACCTGGTGGCGTCGTGCGTCGCATCATTTCGGCCCGCCGGAGCAGCAAGAATGAGCGTCAAGCGTACCTCCAAGTCGTCAGGCAATAGCAGGCCGTCGCGCGGGCAAGCGGATCTCCCCTACCTGCGAAGGGTGAGCGAGCGGACCGTTCAACGAACGTCGCCGCCCGAACTTGCGAATCTGCCCGCCTCGTTCTGGGACGATGCGGTGCTTGTCACCCCCGTCGCGAAGCAACCGATCTCGCTTCGCGTGGACGTCGATATACTTGCCTGGTTCAAGAAACAGGGGCCGGGATACCAATCGAGAATCAACGCGGTGCTGCGCGCGTACATGTCGGCATCGCGAACGGCCCGGCAGAAGCCGCCGCGCTGAGGCGGCCCCCGCGAAGAGACGGCCGCGCCTAGCCCAACTCCTCCCACCCCCTCCCAAACGCCTCCGCCACCGGCCTGCTCACCAGCTTGCCGCCCGCGCAGTTCACACCCCTTGCCAGCGCCCGGTTCGAAGCCACCGCCGCACGCCAACCGTCCTCGGCGATCTCGAGCGCATACGACATTGTCACGTTCGTGAGCGCATACGTGGATGTCTGCGGCACGGCACCCGGCATGTTCGCCACCGCGTAGTGCACGATCTCCTCGTCAATGTAGCGCGGATCGTGATGCGTCGTCGCGCGCGTGGTCTCCGCGCATCCGCCCTGGTCCACCGCGATGTCCACGAATGCAGAGCGCGGTTCCATGCGGCGCAGCAGCTCTCGCGTGACGAGGCGCGGCGCCTTGGCGCCCGGAATCAGCACCGCGCCGATCACGAGGTCGGCCTCGGCCACGGCGGCTTCGACGTTCGCGCGGTTCGACATCAGCGTCGTGACGTTGCCGCGCACCACGTCGCCAACGTAGGCGAGGCGGCGCGGATTCACGTCGAGGATCGTCACGTCGGCGCCGAGCCCGACGGCCACCACGCACGCGTTGAATCCGGCAACGCCCGCGCCGAGGATCGTGACACGGCCTCGTCGCACGCCTGAGACGCCGGGCAGCAGGATGCCCTTTCCGCCCTCGTACATCTCGAGGCTTCGCGCGCCGGCCTGGATGGAAAGGCGGCCGGCCACTTCCGACATCGGAACGAGAAGCGGCAGGCTGCCGTCGTCGAGCTGCACCGTTTCGTATGCGATGGCGGTGCAGCCGCTCTTCATGAGCTCGAGCGTAAGCGCTTCGTTGGCCGCGAGGTGCAGGTACGTAAAGAGTATGAGGTCGTCGCGCAGGAAACCGTACTCTTCGGGCAGCGGCTCCTTCACCTTCAGCACGAGTTCGGCGCGCGACCAGACTTCGCGGGCATCCTTCGCGAGGGTGGCGCCGGCGCGCTGGTAGGCTTCGTCGGTGATTCGACTGCCGGCGCCGGCGCCGGCCTCAACGAAAACGTCGTGCCCTTGCGCGCGAAACGCCACGACACCCGAAGGCGTGATGGCTACGCGATTCTCGTCGCTCTTGATCTCCCTCGGTACGCCGATGCGCATGGTGGTCCCCTCCGTCGGCGGCCTAAGAAGCGTAGCGCCGAACTTCCACCGCCCCCTCACCCCGGCCTGAGCTCCACCGGCACTTCCCGTCGGAAGAAGTTCCTCGCCGCACCCGACTTGTTGCGCAGGTAGATCACCGCGTTCGACGCAAGCCGCCCGAGGAAACGAGGCTCGCGCATCATCATCAGCGCCAGCCCGCGCAGCACGTCGTGGCGCGAGTAGAACGTGCGGTAGCACTGGTCGAAGTACGTCTCCAGAATCTCGCCAGTCAGCCCGCTCGGCACGAACACGAAGTTCATCGCGTTCATTTCCTCCCACTTCTCCTCGAAGCTGCCGTGCTTGAGGATGGTGGGGTAGGCCGGCGTGCCGGGGTAAGGCGTGAACTTGGTGATCTGGCACATGTCGAGTTCGACCACCTTCAGGAACTCGAGCGTCTCGGCCAGACTGTCCAGGCCCTCGGTGGGATGCCCGAGCATCACGTAGCCCTTCGCTCGAATGCCGGCCTGGCGGGTGAGGCGCAGCGTCTCGCGCATGCGCGGGATCTTCACCTCGTGCTTGACCACGTTGAGGATGCGCGGCGAGCCCGACTCGATGCCGTAGGCAATCTGCCAGCAACCCGCGCGCTTCATGAGCTGCATGGTCGCGAGGTCGAGCAGGTTGGGGTGGCTCGTGCAGCTCCACGTGAAGCGAAATCCGTTCTCGAGGAACGCGTTGCACAGCGCGACGACGCGGTCGCGCTTCACCGTGAACAGGTCGTCGACGAACAGGATGTGGCGCACGCCCACGCTCTCGAGATGCCGGCACAGTTCGACGATGTACTCGATGCTGTGCATGCGCCCCTTCTTGCCCGACGTCGAACGGTCGCAGAAGCTGCACGAGAACGGACAGCCGCGCGACGTGATCAGCGACGCGACCGGCGACTTTGGATAGCTGAAGATGGTGGGCTGGAAACGATGCGGGAAGTCGGGCAGCAAGTCCCACGCGGGCGGCGGCAACTGGTCGAGGTCGTCGATGTACGGCGCGCGCGCATTCGCGATGATCTTTCCGTCGCGGCGGTACGCAAGTCCCGCCGCGCTCTCGATCGGCTGCCCGGTCTCGAGCCGCTCGAGGAAATCGAACAGCGCGTGCTCGCCTTCTCCTACGATGCCGTAGTCGAGATCGGGAAAGGCCTCGAGCGTGCGTTCGGGAATGGCGCTGACGTGGGCGCCGCCGACGATGGTGACGACGCCGGGGAGGAGATCCTTGACGCGGGCCGCGATGCGCGCGGCGTTGGTGACCGAGATCGTCGTGGCCGAAAGGCCCAGATAATCGGGCCGCAGCGCGGCAATCTCCGCGCTCACCTCGCTCAGCGCGCGCCCCTGCTCCTTCGCGTCGATAAGATGAACCCGGTAGCCCTTTTGCCGGGCCACCGCAGCCAGTGTGAGCACCCCCATGCCGGGGATGGTCTCCTCGCCCTTGCGCAGCCCGTCGAGGCTGCGATCCCAGAACACGTAGGGCGGTTCGCAGAAAACGATGGTCTTGCCGTTGGGAAGGGGTGACTGGGAGGGCAGTGTGTTCATGCTCGTTGGTCCGGCGGTTCGTATAGCACGGGGTGCACGGCCGCGCCCATCGCCGCGAGGTAATCCGGCGCACTTCGGTACCGATCGTGCGTGCTGGTGTCGTCCACCACGCACGACCTGCTCGACGGCTCGGGCCTCGCGTTCGACATCCACGGCGAGTACGAACTGAAGGGGCTGCGCGGAAGGCGTATGCTATTCGTGCTGCGCCAGCACGAATAGCCCGAAGCGTAGCTAACGACCATCCCTCGCGTCCAACGGCCCCTTGTACCCAATCACGGCCACCAGCGCCGTAATCAGGTCTTCCACGAAGCCCTCCCGCGAGATCCCGAAGCCGTTGCTGACGAGGGAATGGTAGTTGGCGATCGAGCCGTAGAGGACGTTGATCACCCGCATCATGCGCAGTTGCTGGAACTGGGGTGGGATCGAATCGATCTGGCGCATGATTCGCGTCCTCAACTCGATGACGCCGGGTGCGTCGACCACAGGCATCGACGCAACCGGAAAGCTTCGGCTGGCAATGAGGCCGGCAACCACCAGTAGAAAGTGGGTGCCGCCGTCCGGATCGTCGAGCTTGGCAACCACAGGCCGCACGAGCAGTCCCACCAACTCGGGGAGGCTTTCGTGCCCTTGCGCGCTCATGTGATCGAGCGTGACCAGCCACGCGGCCTGGATCGGATCGGAGTGTCGACTGAGCAGCGAGTTGATGAGATCGCGCTTGTCGTTGAAGTGGTAGAGCGCGGCGGAGTGGTTCGCCTGGCCGGCGGCGGCGGCGATCTCGCGCATCGAGACGGAGTCCACGCCGCGCTCCGCAAAGAGACTTTCGGCGGCACGAAGCAGCGCGAGGCGCGTGTCGGCCGGTCGCTTGACGGCCGATGATCTGGATCCGGACACCGATTTTCTCCTCGGCCGCTAAAGCGGAAGAGTCAACGGCTCGCTGGTGGTGCCGGGCCGTTGGACTCGACGGAACGTGACTCAGCGCCTGCCCGCAGCAGGCCCGATCCCCCGCGAGACCGGTTCGGCGGCAACCACACCACAGGGCCCCGGGAGATTCCACGACGTGCCCGTTCGCCGCGGGCGTGCCGGCCGACTGCGGCGAGCCGGCAGCCCTGCGACGGCCTGCTCCACGATGGATTGGCCTTGAGGAATCCCGATGGCCACGTGGTTGCGAGCGGGCCGCCGTCATGAGGGCAGCCCGGGTTTTCGGGGGGTCAGAAGTTCTTCGTGATGACGAAGGACAGGAGGTAGGCGGGCTTCGATTCGAATTTGCCGGGGAACACGCGCGCATCCTCGGCCGAAACCCGGCGCGAACCCTTGAAGACGTATCCGAACGCTGCGTCCAGCATCCACGCCTCACCCTTCCAGCGCAGGCCGGTGTTGAGTCGCCAGTCCTTCGAGTCGTAGCTGGACGGACTGACGCCTTTGTTGCTGACGATGCCGTTGGCCTTGGCGACGCCGCTCATCAGCATCAGCGAATCCGACCAGCGGTACTGCACGCCGATAGCGTGGCGCCACTCGTCGCGCGCGCCCGACAGAAACGGCATGTTCGCCGACGGTGTATCCTCGAAGCGCAGGTACGACCTGGCGAGCACGCTCGTGTCGACGAATCGCACTCCGTATGAGGCCTTCCAATCTCTGCCGAGCGCGCGCGTGACGCCCAGCGCGACTTCGGTGGGAACCTCGATCTCGAGATTCACGTCCTGTTTGCCGGTGCCGAGCCGCGTGTCGCCTTCGGTCCACACGCGACCGGGCGGCTTCACGCTGAACCCGACCGACCAGGCCTCCTTGTGGCGCCACGTCATCCCGACCATGCCCTGCACGCCGAGACCGCTTACCGTGAACCGGAACGGCGTTGGTGCGCCGGGAAACTCGGAAACCTCACGCGAATAGCGAAGGTGGGTCGTTCCATAGAGCGGGATGATCTGGCCGCCGATCCACAGCGCGTCGCTCACGCGGTAGGCGGCGCCGATCGGCAATCCGAGCATGCCCGACTCCGAAAAGAATCCGTCGTCGACTCCGAGTGCGGGACGGGCCCCATAGTCGAAGCGCGCTCCGGAGGTTCCCATCGTTGCGATGCCGAACGTCCAGCGACCCCACGGGACGACGAGAAACGAGTTGAGAAAGGGAACCAGGACTTCGTTCTCGGCGTGATACCCGGCCGGCGAATCCGCTGTGACTTCGCCACGCCCGTACGCGAATCCGAGACCGCCGCCCATCGCGCGGTCGGTGAAGCCCGCGAGGCCGGCCGGGTTGCTGAATTGCGCGCCGAGCGGAGAGAGCGGCTCGGCAATTGTCGAGCCGGCCGTCGCGCCGTCTGCGGGGCCCGCGGACGGCGCGATCAACGAGGAGGAGAGGGCAGTTGCGGGAAGGAGCAGGCCCACGATAGCGAAGCATCGAACAAGGCCTGGGAGGAGGTAGGCCACTGCACGAGGTGGACAGCCCTTCTTCCATCCGCCTCGCGCGTCGTTTGTGCCTCGCATCGTGGAACCTTGGCGCCTTCCTATGCAACGGCCGTGCCCACCCGAACGCGCGTGAAAACAACCACACGTTCGCACGAATGGGGGAACCCGGCGCCGCGATTGTCGTGGTTGGGAAATCCGGGACAGGTACAGATTTCTTGCAGCGCGAATCTGTACTGGATTTACGTGGCGCCGCTACGGGTCGCCAGAAATGGGGTCAGACCCCATTTCTCGTGGCTCGGGCAGACGCGTGGCGTGAGCCCACCGGAAATGGCGGCAGCCGGAAAAAGGGGTCTGACCCCATTTTTGGGGAAGGCCCGGCCCGAGGTCCCGCGCCTTCAGAAACGGCGCGAGACCGTGAGCGACAGGAGCCAGGTTGACCCCGAGCCGCCCATGCCGGGAAAGAAGCTTGCGTCGCCCGGAAAGCGCGTGGCGCCATTCGGGATGAACGAGAACGAACCGTCGAGGCCCCACGAACGGCCGCGCCAGCGCGCGCCGGTGTTGAGCCGCAGACGTTCGTAACCGGTGGGCGCCAGTCCGGCCCCCTTGTTGCCGTTGATGCCGCCCGCCTTGGCGATTCCGCCCATGATCGCGGTGCCTTCCATCGGGGAGAATTCCAACCCGAGAAAATGACGCCAGTTCTCCCGCGCGGCGCGAGCGTCAAGCTGGCCGCTGTCGATCAGTTCGTCGAGGCGAAGGAACGCGGACGAAATCGAGGTCTCCGCCGCCAGGCCGAGGCCGTACGTGGCCTTCCAGCGCGGCGCGAGAGGTTGCGACACGCCGTAGATTCGCGGCATCGCGGAGTCGTAGAGAAGCTTTGGGGTCGAGAGAATGTGGGGCTCGGCCGAGTACTGCTGGGCGATGGGCTGGATGGACGTCTGTGCACTTGCCGGCGCGGCAAGCCACAGGGACAAGGCACAAGCCGCGACAAAGAACCCGGTGTGAAGCGCCGCTGTGTGGCCGGATGCGCATTGCATAGCCAAAAAATTTGTTCGCGTCGCTTTCATGTTTTCTCTCTGTCGCCGTACGAGACCTACCCCGCGTTTCAAAGGGCGGCAATAGCTTTTTCGGGTGTTTTCA
>JBHEOD010000157.1:7068-7335 GCA_046261745.1 Binatia bacterium | reverse complement strand
GCCTGGGCGTGGATGCCGTCGTGACGGTAGTCGACGCGCTGGCCTGGCAGGCGGCCTGGCGCATCAGCGGCGCGGCGCGGCGCCAGTTGGCTGCCGCGGACTTCCTCGTGATCTCCAAGACGGACATCGCGCCCAGGCACGGGCTTGCGCGGCTGCGTTCCCGTCTTTCGAAGCTCAACCCGCGCGCGCTCGTGCTCGAGAGTGCCGGCGAGGCGGCCTTCCCGGGTTCTGAGCTTCTCTTTGCCACTTCGGCCGCGCGCTGCGCCG
>JBHEOD010000157.1:2169-7058 GCA_046261745.1 Binatia bacterium | reverse complement strand
CCCCCGCCACCACGGCCGCGACCACCCGGGCGCACCTCGCCGAGGATCGCATCGAATCCTTCTCGTGGAACTCGAGCGGCGCGGTGGATCGCCAGGCCTTCGAACGCGTGCTGAGGCAACTGCCCTCGAGCGTGCTGCGCGCCAAGGGCTTCCTTCGAGGTCCCGACGAGCGCACGGCGTGGCTCTTCCAGGTCGTGTGCGGCCGCGTCGAGATGACTGCTTTCGAGGGCGGCGAGCGTATCGCGGGCGGCGTTCAGGGCGTGTTCATCGGTCCCGGCGTAAGCGCGCTGCGCGACGGAATCGTGGCGCAACTAGCTGCTTGCGGCTCGACCGGAACGGTCGCGGGTTGAGAGAGGACTCCTGAACGGGCAGGCTAGGCGGCAATGGCAACACAACAGACCGTGGACCTGACGAAGAATGCGGAGGTGCTGGCACCGTCCGCATCGAGCGGCCTCGACGAGGCGCTGCTCGGATCCGGCAAGGTCTCGGTCGACGACCTGCGCAAGGTTCGCCGCTTCTCGGCCGAGAAGGGCGAGCGCATCGAGCGCATGCTCGTCGAGCTCGGCTTCCTGTCGGAAGACGACCTGCTGCCGATCCTGGCCGCCTACCACGGCGTGCCGTTGGTGCGTGCCACGGAGATTCCAGCCGAGCCTCCATCCCTCGAGCACGTCACGGTCGAGTACATGCGGTCGGTTCGCATCCTGCCGATCTCCATCACCGACGGCGTGCTGCGCCTGGCGATGGCCGATCCCGGAGACACAGCCACCGTCGAGGTACTCGAGCAGGTGACGGGACTGGCCGTGGAGGCCGTCCTCGTACGGCCCCGCGACCTCCTCGAGCGCTTCGAGACGATCTACGGCGAAGGCGAAAGCAGCGGGGACGGCGAGGGCGAGAGCGGCATCGAGATCCTCAACGAGGACGAAGCCGACGTCGAGCACCTGCGCGACATGGCCAGTGAGGCGCCCGTCATCCGCCTCGTCAACCAGACCCTTTCGCGCGCGGTCGAGCAGCGCGCTTCTGACATTCATGTCGAGCCGTTCGAGAACGAGCTGCGCGTGCGTTTCCGCATTGACGGCGTGCTGCACGACCAGGACCCGCCGCCGAGGAACCTCACGGCCGCGATCATCTCGCGCATCAAGCTGATGGCCAAGCTCAACATCGCCGAGCGGCGCCTTCCGCAGGACGGCCGCATCAAGCTGCGCCTCGTCGGCCGCGAGATCGACCTTCGCGTGTCGAGCCTGCCGACTCTCTACGGCGAGAGCGTCGTGCTTCGTATCCTCGACCGCTCGAGTGTCGTCGTCGACCTCGGGCGCCTCGGCATGCCGGAGGACATCCTCGGCAACATCTCGCACATGATCTCGCAGCCGCACGGCCTCATCCTCGTGACGGGCCCGACCGGTTCCGGAAAGACGACAACGCTCTACGGCGCGCTCGACAAGATCAATTCGCCCGAGCTCAAGATCATCACCATCGAGGATCCCGTCGAGTACCAGCTTCGCGGCGTAAATCAGATTCACGTCAAGGCCCAGATCGGCCTCACATTCGCGAACGGGCTGCGTTCCATCGTGCGTCAGGATCCGGACGTGATCATGGTCGGCGAAATCCGCGACGCGGAAACCGCCGAGATTGCGATCCAGGCGGCGCTCACCGGTCACCTCGTGTTCTCGACGCTGCACACCAACGACGCGGCCGGCGCGATCTCCAGGCTCCTCGACATGGGCGTGGAGGATTACCTGCTCGCATCGTCGCTGATCGGGGTGCTCGCGCAACGACTCGTGCGTCGCGTCTGCAGCGCATGCCGCCGCCATATCGACCCTTCGCCGGAATTCCTGAAGGAACTCGGCCCGCGCGGGAGCCGCCCTGTCACCGTCTACGAGTCCGCCGGCTGCGCCGAATGCGCCGGCACCGGCTACCACGGCCGCGGCGGCATCTACGAGCTGCTGGTCTGCGACGATCCGGTCCGCAATCTCATCGTGTCGCGGGCAACGGCCGACCGCATCAAGCAGGACGCAGTCTCGCGCGGCATGCGCACGCTGCGCATGGACGGCTTCTGGAAAGTTGCCGACGGTATGTCGACGGTCGGCGAAGTACTGCGCGTGACCCAGGACCAGTACTGACCGGCACACGGCGCCCTCATGTCGTGTGTCGCTGTCATTCCCGCGCGTCGCGCCGAGCGAACCATCGGCGCCACGCTCGAGTCGCTGCGTCTGGGCAACGCTTCGTTCGTGGCGCAGGTGGTCGTCGTGACATCCGAGGGAGATCCCACTGCCCGCGTCGTCGAGGCGTGGGCCGCCCGCGATCGGCGCGTGCACCTCGTGAAGTCCCCGGAGCCGCTTTCGGCCGGCGCCGCCCGCAACGCCGGCCGCCGCTTCCTCGCCGCCGCGAATTTCCCCGTCAATCCGGGACAGGTACGGATTTCCGCGGAAATCCGTACCTGTCCCGGATTGACGGGCGGGCTGCTGCTGTTCGTCGATGCGGACTGCCGTCTCGAAACGGGTGGCGCCGCGCGGCTGGCCGCCGAGTTGCTTGGCAGCGGCGCGGCGGCGGTCAGCGCGCGCGTGGCCGGCCACGGCGGAGCGGTAGCGCGAACCCGTCACATCCTCGAGTTCAAGGAGGCCGCGTCGCGGCGCCGCCCTCCGAGCGCGTGGCTTCCACCGACGACGACGATGATGTGCCGCACCGCTGCCTTCGACCGCGTGGGCGGTTTTCGCGACATGTGGCCGGGCGAGGACCTCATCTTCTCGCAGTCCCTTCGCGACCTCGGCGAAGAGGTGCGGCGCAGCGACGGCGTCGTGACCGAGCATCTTCATCCGCGTGGCACCGGTGAGATGCTTCGCCACCAGTACAGGCTCGGCTACACCGCCGCGCTCGCGCGCCGGGCGACGCTGATGCCGGGCTCCCGCATTGCGAGGCTCCCGCTGCTGGCGCCGCTGCTGCTGCCCGCTCGAATCGCGCGCATCGCCGCGTGGCAGGCGAGAGAAGGCCGGAGCGCCCTCGTGTGGACGCTGTGGCTTTCGCCGCTGCTCGTCGCCGGCCTTGCCCGCTGGACCGCCGGTTTTGCGGCCGGCGCGAGGGCGCCGCTGGATCACGGACATGCGTCTCCCCGAGACGTCGTGCCGTCCACGCCTTCCGGGGGAGACGGCGATGGCGCACGAACGGTGGCCGTCGTTCCGGTGTTCAACGGCGCCGGCATCCTCGGAGACTGCCTCGATGCGTTGCTCGCGTCACGCGACGAGTCGTTCGGCATCGTCGTCGTCGATGACGGCAGTCACGATGCGAGCGTCGCTGTCGCGCGCGAGCGGGCCGCGCGTTCGGGCGGGCGCATCGAGGTGCTCACGCTTGGTCGCAATTACGGCTTCGCCGGCGCCGTCAATCGCGCGGTGGCTTCCATTCTCTCTCGCGCGCAGCCGCCCGAGTTCCTCGCGCTGGTGAACCAGGACTGCTTTGTGTCGCGCGACTGGCTCGCGCCGCTCGTGGCCGCACTCGCCGATCCCGGCGTCGGCCTTGTCGGCGCGCGTCTTCACGACCTCGACGGTGTCACGCTTCAACATGCAGGCGCGCGCATCGAGACCAACGCGTTGACCACGCACCTCGGTCGCGGCTGCACCGATCCGCGCGCGTGGCGCACCGCCGGTCCGGTGGACTACGTCTGCGGCGCGCTGGTTGCGCTGCGCTCGGAAACGTGGCGGCGTCTCGGCCCCTTCGACGAGGGGTACGCTCCGGCTTACTACGAGGAAGTGGATTACAGCGTGCGCGCGCGTCGTGCCGGCCTCCGGTCCGTCTACGTTCCGGACTCGCAGGCGCGGCATGTCGAGGCGTCGTGCTCCGGCGCGATGTCGCGACTTTTCCTGCGACGCTATCACCGCAGCCGGCTGCGCTTCGTCGTACGTCACCATGCCCGGGAAGTGGGGCTGCTGCGGTGGATCGCTGCCGAGGCGGCCTGGCTCCTTCGGCAGCGGTGTTGGCGCGATGCGGCACCGGCGTTGGCAGCGTATGCAAGCGTGCCGCGCTTCTGGTCGGAGCGGATGGCGGAGCGCGCAGGCGAAGGAGTGGCAGCGCTGCGGCGCCGCCGTGCCGGTGCGTTTCGGGCCGCGGTGGTGGAGGTGTCCCGTTGAGTCGCGTTGTGCTGATAGCGATGGGCGTGCCGGGCTCCGTCGAGGCGCGACGTCACGCGGGGCCCGGCCTGCGGGCCTCGCATTTTGCGACTGCACTCGCGCGCGACGGACACGACGTTCTGGTGCTCGCGGTGCTCGCGCAGGACGAACCCGCGCCCTCGGCCCGGGCGACCAACCTCGCGGACGCCGAAGGCGGCGATGCGCGGTGGACGACCGAGTTCACGACCGAACCGGCATTGCTGGCGGCGCCGATGAGGGCGCGGATCGCGCGCTTCGATCCCCAGGCGGTGGTGGGAGTGACCGTCTACGGCGCGGCTCTTGCCGCGCGTCTCGGCGTCGACGTGCCGCTGTGGGCCGACGTGTTCGGCGACATCATGGCCGAGGCGCAGGCCAAGGCGGCTCGCACTGCGAACGACTGGAGCATCGTGCACTTCTGGACACTGCTACGCGGCGTTCTCGAGTCGGCCGACCGCTTTTCGGCCGTTTCGGTCGCGCAGTCCCACGCACTGGTCGGCCAGCTCGGGCTGGCCGGACGGCTCACCTCGCGGACCGCCGGGGAGGAGCTCGTCGCGGTGATCCCGTGCGCCGCGCAGGTGGCGCCGCAACCGCTGAAGCGCGCTTTGGTACGCCGCGAGCTCGGCCTCGGCGACGACGACTTCGTGCTGCTGGCCTCCGGAGGCGTCAACACCTGGTGCGACGTGGAGACGCTGTGTGCCGGCGTTGCCGAGGCCATGCAGCTCGGCCCGCGAGTGCACCTGGTGGTGACCGGCGGGG
>JBHEOD010000157.1:0-2159 GCA_046261745.1 Binatia bacterium | reverse complement strand
GGGCGATTCCCGGCCACGACGATGCCAGCCACGACGCCATGATGGACGGATTGCGCGCGCTGCCGGCGTCGCGCGTGCACGTCCTGGGCTGGGTGGATTCGACGCGGCTGCCCGGCCTGTACGCTGCTGCCGACCTGGCTCTTCACGTGGAGCGCCACCTCTACGAACGGCGGCTCGGTGCCGAGAATCGGGTGATCGAGTGGCTCGCCCACGGCCTGGCGTGCGTGACAACCGCGCAGAGCGAAACCGGTGAGCAACTGGTTGCGTCCGGGCTTGCGCTGGCGTGCAAGGAAGGCGATTCGCGCGACCTCGCGCGCGCCATTCGCGAAGCGATGTCCGACCCGGAGCGAAGCGGGCTCGCCCATGCCCGCGCGCAGGGCCGGGAGTGGGCGGCCGCCGGGCGAAGCTTCGCGCGCACGGCGGCGCCGCTGCTGGCGTGGTGCCAGGCGCCCCGGTTCGCACGCGATCACGACGGCGCCCGTCTGGTGCGGCTCGGCCTGCTGTCGCAGCCCCAGACCAGCGTCGAAATGCTGGAAGCCTACGTATCCCAACTTTCCACCGGCGAGGTCCTTCGTCGCGGCCTGCGCTGGTTCGCACGCCGCGCGTGGTCTGCCGCAGCAAAGCATTGTGCACGGCGGTCTGATGTAGAAACGCGGACGTCGCCGCCCACTTCCGGACCCTGTCTGCACCCGCCGCGCCGGTTGCCGCACCTTCTCGTGTTACTCGCCCTCGGCTCATTCGTTGCGGGCGGCTGCCGCAGCGAACCGCCGCCGGGTTCGCGTCCGAACGTGCTGCTGCTGTCCATCGATACGCTGAGGGCGGATCACCTCGGCGCGTACGGCTACGCGGTCGCGCCGTCGCCGACTCCGTGGATGGATCACCTGGCGGCGCGCGGCACGTTGTTCACCCACGCGGTGAGCAGTGCGCCCGAGACGGCGCCCGCGCTGGCGACGCTCGTCACCGGCGTCTACCAGGACCGCCACCGCGTGATGTACAACCGCGCGAAGCTGCCCGAGGAGAACCACACCCTGGCCGAGCGCTTCCGGGAGAACGGCTACTCCACCGCTGCCTTCATCGGCAACGCGCTCGCCGACGCCAAGCACGGTTTCGCGCAGGGCTTCGATTCCTTCGAAGTTGTGACCGCGGTGGCGACGAAGTCCCCGACCATCGACGACAAGCTGGCCGCGCGTTTCGGCGACTTCCTGCTCGGGCACTCCGGCGATCGTCCGTGGTTCGCGTGGGTGCACATGATGGAGCCGCACGGGCCCTTCAACTCGGCGCCGCCGTGGTGGAGCCAAGGCTTCGACTACTCGCGCGCGCCGCTCGCGCGCGACGGCGAGTTTCCGGTGTCCGACAGCAACTTCGGCCTTGGCGTGATCCCGCTTTACCAGCGCCTCGATTCGGCCAGGCTGCTTTCCGATTACGTCCGTCGCTACGACGGCGACATCCGCTACAGCGACTCGCAGGTGGGGGCGGTGCTCGGGATGCTCGCGGCCGCCGGCACCGCCGAAAACACCGTCGTGGTGCTGATCTCCGACCACGGCGAAAGCCTCGTCGAACACAACGAACTGCTGCAGCACGGCTGGTTCGTGTACAACCCCACCGTTCGCGTCCCGCTGGTCATCGCCGCCCCGGGATGGCGCGCCGGACGGCGGGTGGACGGCGTCACCTGCGGCGTGGACGTCGCGCCGACCATTCTCGAACTCGCCGGCGTGGCAGCCGACGGAGACGACTTCGACGGACGTCCCATCGCCTCGGGACAAGCCGGGAACAGCGGCACCGGATCGGTCTCGAAGCGACGCGGGCTGCTTCTCGATCGGGCCGCGCGCCAACCACGTGATGTCGCTCAGCACCGCCGGCCACAAGCTCATCCTGACGCCGGCCGCCACGCCTCGTGATCCGCGTGCGCCGAAGGGGACGGTCACGGGCGATCCGGAACAACTCGAACTCTACGATCTCGTCGCCGACCCCGGCGAGACGACGAACCTGGCGGAGTCCCGCCGGGACCTTGCCGAGGAGATGCAGCAACCGCTGGCCACGCTGCGTTCGCGATTTCGCGCGCGCGGCTGGCGCTGGTAAGGTCGCGTGCTCGCGCCGGTCGCGGCACGAGTCAGGCGAACATGGCAATTCGAAATCGCGTTCTGGTGATCGGGCTGGAC
>JBHEOD010000156.1:0-7424 GCA_046261745.1 Binatia bacterium | reverse complement strand
CGCCGACGCTGCTCGCCATGCTCGGTCTCGCGCGCGGAGCAGACATGGACGGCCGCGTGATGACGACGCTGCTCGATGCGGAGTTCCTCGCGGCGCATCCGCTTCGCGAAGTCCCGACCCACACGCCCGAAGACTGGAGCGCGACGCGGCGCCTCGCCGAAGTGGCCGACCCCGGCAGCCACCAAAGGCTCGAGCAGCTACGCGGGCTCGGCTATCTCGAATAGGCGCGAGAAGGCCGTGCCCCCCGGACGCCAATCTATTGGCAGGGCGAGTGCCAATACACGGCCCGAGGCTACTTCACCTTGAGGAGGGCATGGCTTCTGTGCTCCCGGCCGACGAACGCGTAGCCGACCCGTCGCCCCACCACCTCGACCACCACCACCACGTCGGGATCCTTGAACCTGACCTTCGGCATGGCTCCCGCCCGCGCCGCGAACTCCGACAGGAAGTCGCCGAGGGCCCGCTCCACCGCAGGATGCTCGATGCGGCCCTTGAGCCCGCGCAAGTGGGCGCGCACATAGAAGGTCTTGCCGCACAGGCGAGGGGCCAGCGGCTCGAAGAGCTCGCAGAGGGTCTCGGTGACGTCGTCGCGCGGGAACGAAACCGCTTCTTCGACGGGAATGATGCGGTCAATCACGCCGGCCGTGCGCTCTCCCCCCGCCGCGAGGTCTGAGATCCCGGCCAGCAGGTCGTCCTTGCCGTGCGGCCGCGCGACCGTCCCGATCAGCACCTGAGGATAGCCGCCGGTGCGAAAGCGGCCCGACTCGCCCAGCAGCGCGAGAGCCTTGCCGGTCTCGCCGCGCGTGCCGATCACGAGTACGTTCCATTCTTCGTCGTCGCGCCGGAATGCCATCGCGGGATTATGGCGGGCGATTGCACAAGGGCAACGCTCCGGCGCAAGCGGCCGATTGGACAGCCGTCGCCCCCTTGGCTAATCGTCGCCCATGTCGTTCCCCTGCATTGCCGCCCCCGCCCTGCGTCTCCTCTGTTTTGCGTTGATCCTGACTGCCGGAGCCAATCTCACCTCCTGCGGCGCCGACGGCGGCAAGGACTCCTTCCTGCCGCCGGGACCGGCCACGCAGGCGCCTCCCGGCAATCTCGTCCTCTACGTGGCGATGGCGCGCGGCAACCGCATCGATGCGTACCGGCTCGGCACCGACGGACTGCTGCCGGAGGATCCCTTCGACACCCTGTTCGTGGTCAACCCGCGCCGCCTCGCCGTCGAGAACGGCGTCCTGTACGCGACGCTTTTCGACCGGGTGATCTCGGCACGACTGGGCGCCGACGGCTCGCTGCCCGTCGAGCCAACCTCCACCACATTCACCCGCGACGACTACGAACCGGTCGACCTCGAGCTGCGCGACAACATTCTTTACATCGCGTCGTCGGGCCTCGGCCTCGTGCAATCCTTCGAGCTGGACGACAACGGCGACCTGCCGTTCGAACCGTCGGGAACCGGGCAGAGCGAGTTCGCTGCCGACTTTCTTTCCCTCGAGCTCGACGGGCCTTACCTGTACTCGGGCGCCCGCGACACGCAGTTCATCGACGTGTTCCTGCTCGACCAGGACGGCAACGTTCCTGAGCTTGCCGAGCCGCAGGAGCCCCAGGACAACATCTCGTTGCCCGACGACATCGAGATTCGCGACGGCGTTCTCTACGTGACTTCCGCCGGCGACCGCAGCATCCGCGCGTACATCATCCAGCCGAACGGCTTCCTTGGCGGGAAGCAGGATTCCCGCACCGGGACCGAGGAATACTATTCGGATATCCTGCTCGACGGCGACACCCTCTACGCGGCGGCCTACAACGCAGGACGCATCGACCTCTACAACATCCTGCCGGACGGCATGCTCACACCGCAGGGGCCGTTCCGATCCACCAAATCCGATCCCGCTTCGTTTCCGTCGCAGATGACCATGCGGGGCGGAATCCTCTACGTGACGCAGGCGGGCCTCAATCGTGTCGACGCATACGTGCTCGACGCGAACGGCCTGCCGACCCAATTCCCGTCGAGCAGCACGACTCCGCTCCAGGGAGCGTCCCTGCCGCTCGACCTCGCACTGCACGAGTTGAACTGACCGCGCGCCTCGGGGGCCGTCACTGCGCCGCGCAAGCGGCGCGGGCTGCGGCGGCGGCCGCGCGCCCGGGCTTCCCCGCGCAGGCTACGGTGTGGCGACGTCCGCCGCAGGAGCCGGCGGCATCACGATGGGGCTGGACTCCGTTGCGACACCGTCGCCGGGCGCCGCGGCCGGTGAATCGGGCGCCGCGGTTTCCACGTCCCGCCAGCTTCCGAGGCTTTCGACCAGGCGCGGCGTCTTGAACATGGCCGTGGCCGAAAGGCTGTAGACGCGCACACTCTCGAGACGCCCGTCGCCGTCGTAATGAAGCGTGTAGCTGTAACCCTCGAGCAGCCTGTCGAGGATGCGTTCGGGCTCGAGACGGTGGACGGAGATCGTGTAGGGCCGGTCGAGAAACGTCTTCGCGAACACGACAGGTCCACCGGCCTCGGACCAGAGCCTCAGCAACTGATCGGTCACCACGTTCTGCGCATGCATCGACCAGGTGCCGTCGTGGTCCACCAGAAAAAGCTTCTGGTCGCCTTCGCCGAGGGTCCGCACGCCAGTTCCGGCGGACGGATCGGCAAGCGCGTCGTTGGACGGATCGGCGGCGGGATCGGCGCCCGGGGCGTCGGCGAACCCGCCCTCCTCCTCCTGCGCGACCGCGTAGTCAGCCGCGGCCATCGGCACAGTGGCGAGCAGCATCGCAAGCAGCACGGCTGGCCTGGAGGCAATCATCCCTGGGAGATCTCCCCGAGGCGGCCGGGACGCAGCGCCATCGCCTTGAAAATGGTGTCGTTGGCGAGCCAGGTATCGATCGCAGACGCGATCGGCTCCTCGTCGGCGTGACCGGCCTCGATCAGCGCGCATACGAGCGCTCGGCCTTCGTTCAGTCTCTCGGCCAGCGGCGCGTTGGCGGCCGACGCATGGCTGCGAAGGCGCTCCCCGAGTTCTCCGCCCGTGGTCGCGCCGGCCAGCTCGATCAGGCCTGCGAGTGCGCCGGCCTCGTTCTCGAGGAGCATGCCGCCCCACTCCAGTTGCCCTTCAAGGCCGCCGAGCACTTCGAGGACCGCAAAGAGCTGGCCACGCGCGAAGCCGCTCTCGAGCGCAGGCAGCACCGCCTCTTCGAGGGTGCGGGCGAGGCCGTCCAGTATGCGATCGGAGTCCATCATGCGGGCTTCTTCTCTTTCTAGCATCCGGGGGCAGCGTCAACTGTCGAGGCTGGGAACGATGCCAAGCGACTCGGCGATGATGATGTTCATGCCGGCGAGCTGATGGCGGAAGATTGCCATGCGCACGTCGTCGGTGCGCCGCTCAGCGAACGCGCGCAGCCCCGTCACCATGATGGCCGTCATCTTCACGCCCGCGAGCAGGTCGTAGAACGCGAGGCGGTCGCGGTCGAGCGGGCAACCGCCGGCCTCCTCGTACAACGCGAGAAACCGCTCGCACGGCACCAGCACTCCCGCCAGGCGTGTTTGGCCGCGCCAGAGCCGGCTCGTCGCCCAGGCCAGGTCTTCGAGAGGATCGCCGAGGTGCACCATCTCCCAGTCGAGTACCGCACGGACATTCCCGCCTTCACGAAGGAAGTTTCCGGTGCGGAAGTCCCCGTGCACGACCGAGACCGGTCCGTCCTGCGGCAGTCGCGCGACGCGACGGTCGAGCTCGCGGAACGCACGCGCGAGCATCGGCGAAGGGCCGGGCCGGGCGCGCTCGAAACAATCGCGCCACCACGCGAGTTGGCGGGCGGCGGCATCGCGAACCCCTGCGGGTGTTTCGAAGGCCGTCAACGGCGACGCCCTCCAGTTGAAGTTGTGCAGGCGCGCGAGATTCGCCGTCAGGTCGCGGGCAAGCGCGTCACGCTCGGCTTCGCTGGAGATCGACGGCGCGCCGCCGGGCCCCGGCACCGGCAAGGGCACGTCGCCGTCGACGAAGTCCATCACGTAGAACGGAGCACCGAGCACGCAGGGGTCGCGCTCGAACCAGCGCACTCGCGGCACGGCCAGCACGCCTTCGACAGCGCGCATGGCCGCGACCTGCGGACCGAGGTCGTACGGTTCGAGCAGGCCCGCGGCGGGTTGGCGTCTCATCACGAGGCGCCGGGCGGCGGTCGGCGCGCCGTTTTCGCTCCACGTTGCCGTGAACGAGAAAGTCTCGAGCGAGAAGCCCTCGGTGTGACGCTTGAACTCGGTGACGGACGCCTGCGGGTCCCCGGTCACCCGCACCAGGTAACGTTGAAGGCTGTCGGCGAATTCCAAGCGTTTCTCCGGGCATGCGCAGGCGCCGGCAGGGCGTCGCGCGGTCGCAACTTATGCCCCAGCACCACCAGCCTCGCAATGCAGCGCTGTCGGCGAAGAAGTACGGCGTCCGCGGCGGAGTCCGGGCGCGATCGAACAACCGCGCCGGCGCGTCCGCTGAGCACAAATCCCGACATGGTTGTGGCGAGCCACCCATGGACCCGGCATAGTGATCGAATCATGAGTTCAATTCCCGCCGAAGGAGCCAGTCGGGCAACGCCCAACGCCGGACCGCGAGGCGCCTCCGCGCGTCCGCGGCTCAGCGGTTCGATTCTGGTAGTGGAGGACGATCCCGACATTCGTTCAATGACCGCTTCCATCCTGCGCGTGGCCGGCGCGGCAGTCTGCGACGCCGCCACCGCCGGCGAGGCAATCTCCCTTGTCAACGGCAGCGAATTCGATGCGCTGATCCTCGACTGGAATCTTGCGGGCGAAACCGGAGCGGTGCTGCTCGAGTTGCTGCGCGACCAGCAGCCCGGGCTGCTGCGGCGAAGTCTCGTCGTCACCGGCGACCTGCTCAGCATTCCCGGCCGCCACGAAGCAGAGCGCTTCGGCTGCCCGGTGATGGCCAAGCCGTTCCGTCCGCGTCAGCTCGTCGAGATTGTCGCGGGGCTTCTCACCGATCCCGCCTGAAATCGCGGGACGTCCCGTGCGCGGACTTGCCGCCGCGCACGGGACCCCACCGCCGGCGCGCGAGGCTCAGCGCGTACCGACGGCGACCTTGCTGCGGAGATCCTCCACCGTGCGTGCGCCGATGCCGCGCACACGTTCGAGATCGTCCACGGAGGCGAACGGCTTCTTCTCGCGTTCGGCGATGATGGCCGCTGCCTTGCTCTCGCCGATGCCGGGAAGGCTCGCGAGCTCCGCCGCGCTGGCCGAGTTCACGTCCACCTTGGCCTCGGCGGCTGCAGCAGCCGTCGCCGCGCCGGGGGCCGCAGCCGCGGGGCCGCTCGCGAGGAGCAGCAACGCCGCAGCCATCGCACATCCGAGTACGGCTCTCGCCAATCCCTTGCCTGCCTGTTCCAGTCCTTGTCCATTCATTCTCGTGTCCTCCTGTTGGCTTGGTTGAATGCCGGCAATCTCTCCACCGGCTTCGCCACGGACACTGGACCAGCCGCGCCCGTCACCTCAACGACACGCATGTGATGAACCCCGCGAAAAAGGGGTCAGACCCCTTTTTCGCGAGCGAGCGCAGCGACACGGAAAATCGGGGACAGGTACGGATTTTCCTTCCGGGAAATCCGTACCTGTCCCCGATCTTCTGTCAGCCGCCGATTCTGACGAGATGGCCTCGGCCGTGCGCTGTGTTACGAAGACGCTGTGGCAGCGCGCACGGCCAGGCAACGCGTCCTCGAGCTCCGGCGCCTGATTGCCGGACACAACGAGGCCTACTACCAGCGCGACGCGCCCACCGTCAGCGACGCCGAGTACGACGAGCTGATGCGCGAGCTCGAGTCTCTCGAGCAAACTCACCCCGAACTGCTCGATCCGTCGTCTCCCACCCAGCGACCCGGCGCCAAGCCGGCGGCGGCCTTCCAGCCCGCTCCGCACCTGAGGCCGATGCTCTCGCTCGCGAACGTCTTCGATCGCGCAAGCCTCGAAGAGTTCGCCGCGCGCGTCCGGAAGGCTATCCCGCAGGACCCCGTGCGCTACGCCGTCGAACCCAAGCTCGACGGGCTCGCGCTCAGCCTGCTTTACGAGAACGGCCGGCTCGTGCGCGCCGCCACTCGCGGCGACGGCAGCGTCGGCGAGGATGTAACGGCCAACGCGCACACGGTGAAGAACATCCCTGCACGCCTCGCCGCATCGAAACAGCAGCCCGCCCCCGCGCGCATCGAAGTGCGGGGCGAGATCGTGATTCGCAAGCGGGATTTCGCGCAGCTCAACAGCGAGCGCGAGGAGCTCGGCGAGAACGTGTTTGCGAACCCGCGCAACGCCGCGGCCGGCTCCCTGCGTCAGCTCGATCCGTCGATCACCGCGTCGCGGCCGCTCATTTTCCTTGCCCACAGTCACGGCGCCATCGAGCCCAGCGACTTCGACGCGCATTCCTCGTATCTCGAAGCCGCCGTGGCGTGGGGCTTCGAGGTTTCTCCCGGCGCCGCCACGTACGAAAGCATCGACGAGGTGGAGGCCTATCACGCCGCGCTCGAAAGCGGCCGCGACGGACTCGAAGTGGACATCGACGGCGTCGTCGTGAAGGTGGATGCGCGTACGCAGCAGGAAATCCTCGGCGAGGTTGCGCGATCTCCGCGCTGGGCAGTGGCGTTCAAGTTCAAGCCGCGCCAGGCAGTCACGCGCGTCAGGAACATTTTCGCGTCGGTCGGCCGCCTCGGCAGCCTCACTCCCATTGCCGAGCTCGAGCCGGTGGCCGTAGGCGGCGTCACGGTTTCACGCGCGTCGCTTCACAACATGGACGAGATCGAACGCAAGGACGTCCGCATCGGCGACCTCGTGACCATCGAGAGAGCCGGCGACGTCATTCCGTACGTGGTCGGCCCCATCATCAGCGAACGCACCGGTGCCGAGAAGAAGTTCGTGATGCCGGAGCAATGCCCCGCGTGCGGATCCCCGGTGGCCCGCCTTGACGGAGAAGCGGCGTATCGCTGCAGCGACCGCCAATGCCCCGCGCAATTCAAGGAAGCGCTGCGGCATTTCGCCGGCAAAGGCGCGATGGACATCGATGGGCTCGGCGACAAGATCGTCGCGCAGCTCGCCGACCAGCGTCTCGTGGCAACTTTCGCCGACCTCTACCGGTTGGACGTCGCCACGCTCGCGGAGCTCGAGCGCACACCCGAGCGCAGCGAAGACGATACCGACGTCGCAGCGCGCGGCCCTCGCAAGGCCATCAAGGTGGGCACCAAGACCGCGGAGAAGATCGTCGCTGCCATCGCGAACAGCCGCGTGCGCAGCCTCGACCGCCTGGTCATCGCACTCGGGATTCGTCACGTCGGCGAATCGGCCGCGCGAGTGCTCGCACGCAAGTTCGGATCCATCGAAGCGCTGGCGGAAGCCGAAGCCGCCGCGCTCACCGACATCGACGGCATCGGCGCCGAGATGGCCGCATCGATTGCGC
>JBHEOD010000155.1:484-7454 GCA_046261745.1 Binatia bacterium | reverse complement strand
GCGCTGGACCGTCGTCGCGCGTCCCCCCGCTTCCCGCTGCGCGATCGGTCCTACCACGCGCTCGCATCGGTGGCCAAGGCTTGCCCGTGCACCGGCATCGGGGAAAAAGGGAGCGGTTCCGGGCATGGACGACGTCTCCTCTTTCCCGATTTTGACAACGGAGGTTCCGGTGACACGCGACAACACGAACGGCCACGACGACGTGCTCGGCGATCTCGATGCAACCGGCCAGGCCGAGCTCGTGCAGCGCGGCGACGCGACCGCCGCCGAACTCGTCGAAGCCTCCATCGCGCGCATCGAGCGGCTCAATCCTTCGCTCAACGCTGTCATCCATCGGCTCTACGACAAGGCCCGCCGCGACGCCGCCGCGCCCGACCTCCCCGACGGTCCCTTTCGCGGCGTGCCGTTCCTCGTCAAGGACGTGCTGTGCCACACGGCCGGGGCCCCCTTCCACTGCGGCATGCGCGTGCTGCGCGACCTCGGATGGCGAGAGGAAACCGACAGCTATCTGGCCGCCCGTTTCCGCGCCGCGGGATTCGTATTTGTCGGCAAGACGAACACGCCCGAACTCGCGTTCTCGCCAACCACCGAACCGCTGGCCTACGGGCCGACGCGCAACCCGTGGAACACCGCGCTTTCCACCAGCGGCTCGAGCGGAGGTGCTGCGGCCGCCGTCGCGTCGCGGATGGTGGCGGCCGCGCACGGCAACGACATGGGCGGCTCGATTCGCACGCCTGCCAGCGCCTGCGGCCTCGTCGGGCTCAAGCCGACGCGGGCTCGGTCCACGCTCGGCCCCGCGTTCGGCGAGTTCTGGTGGGCGACCACCCACGAGCACGTGCTGACGCGAACGGTGCGGGACAGTGCCGCCATCCTCGATTCCATTCGAGGCGCGGCACCGGGCGATCCGTACACGGCGCCGGTTCCGTCGCGACCGTATCTCGAGGAAGTCGGCCGCGATCCGGGACGGCTTCGCATCGGCGTAAGCACTGCGCGTCCGGGCACGTCGATGTCGGGCTCTCCGGTTCACCGCGACTGCGTTCGCGCGGTGGAAGAAGCCGCGCGCGTGCTCGAGGGACTCGGCCACCACGTCGAAGCCTCGGCGCCCGCCGTGCTCGATGCCGACGACGACGGCAGCATGCTGACGATCTTCGCGACGTCGATCGCGCGGGAGATCGACCGATGGTCGGCGCGTATCGGGCGGACCATCACGCTCGGGGAAGTGGAACCGACCACGGCACTGGCCGTCGAAATCGGCCGCGCATCGCCGGCGCTGCGGTACATAGAGGCAGTCGAGAACCTGCAGCGCTATTCGCGCGAACTCGCCTCGTGGTGGGAGGAAGGCTTCGATATTCTGCTTACGCCGACTCTCGCCGAGGCGCCGTGGCCGATCGGCCCGCTCGGGCCCGACGGTGGCGACGCGATGGAAGTGTTGCGGCGTTTCACCGAGTACAGCCCCTTTTGCATGCCCTACAACATGAGCGGACAACCGGCCGTCTCGCTGCCGCTGTTCTGGAACGATGCCGGTTTGCCGATCGGAGTTCAGGCCGTTGCCGCGTACGCGCGCGAAGACGTGCTGATCCGACTGGCGTCGCAACTCGAGCAGGCCATGCCCTGGAGCCATCGCCGCCCCACCCTCTGCGCCTGACCATAAATGGGGTCTGACCCCATTTATGTGAGAGATGGGGTCTGACCCCATTTCTGCGTCGGCGCGTTCGCGCGCTGCGATGCCGCCGCACGCCGACCGCGCGGTACAAACGTCGTGACGCGGCGCCGCGAATAGACTCACGCGTTCGTCGCAACGACGCGACTTGCGTACTTCGGGCTGGTATCATGACGACCGTGGCCGACCCGACCGTGAACTGCATCGATTCCGAGTGGATTTTCGGCTACGGCTCGCTGCTCTGGAAGCAGGATTTCCCGTTCGAGGAAGCGCGGCCTGCCTTCATCCGCGACTGGGAGCGACGCTTCTGGCAGGGCTCGACCGACCACCGCGGCCTGCCCGAGGCGCCCGGACGCGTCGTGACGCTGGTACGATCCATCGGCGCCGTGTGCCGGGGGCTCGCGTTTCGGCTCCGCAGCGAAGAGCGCGACCTCGTCCTCGCCCACCTCGACCATCGTGAGCGCGACGGGTACCGCCGCATCCGCTCCGAACTTTTCGTCAGCGACGAGGCTGCAGTGCCGGGACTGTTTTACATCGCCGACGAGACCAACCCGAGTTTCCTCGGTCCCGCCCCGGTGCCGGACATCGTCGAACAGGTGCGAGCGGCGAGCGGTGCCAGCGGGCCGAACATCGATTATGTCTGCAGGCTTGCCCAGTCCCTTCGGGAACTGGCGGCGCACGACCCGCACGTATTCGACCTCGAAGATCGACTGCTGCTTCGATGACGACTCCCGCGCCGGCCCTCCGTGGGACGCCCCCGACTTCCCGGCTCGCCGTCCCCGCCAGCAGAGAAGCTACCCGCCTCACCTGACCAACTTTTTCTCCCGCCGCGGCCCGCCGTGCAGGCTCCGCGCAAGGCCCCGATCCCGCGAAACCTCAACGGCAAGGCTCGTCTGCAGGATCGCATCGCACAGATGTCGTCGTCGCCACACCCGCCCGGGCGTCTTGCCAACGACGCTTTGGTTACGCAGTTTCTAACGCGGCGGAACCGAATCGATGCAACGCACCAGAAACGATTCCATCGGGTTCGGCGCCCCCGATGCCGTAGCGCGCGAGGGCGATCCGCACGTTCCCGGGGATCTCGACCTCGATGGCGTGGATCCGCAGATCGCGTCGCAGTTGGCTCGCATCGCCGAACAGGCCAAGAGCGACGACGCGAGTGGCCACGAAGCCGAGTTGTCCGAACTTCGAGCTGAACTCGACCGCGTCGTCGCGCACCTCGAGCAGGGAGCTCCGAACGAGTCCCCGCCGCACGCCGGGGGAACTTTCAATCCAATTCGCGGCACCCATCGTGCACTTCGCGATCGTCGCGATCGTCGCGGGGAAGGCCGCAGCGGATCCGATGTGGCACTGCTGGCGCTCGGGACCGCGGCAGCTGCGTCGGTCGTAGTCGCCTTTATCGTCGCGATGAGCAGTGACGCCGAGACCAGTAGCAGCCGAACTCGCGCGGTCGCGGTGAAGCCGTCTGCAACGCCCACAGCCACGGCGGTGACGACCGCCCTTCCCCCCAAAACCGCCCTTCCCGCCCGAATGGATCCGACCGGCGAGACCGGCGCGAAACGCGCGCGCGACAGTGCCCTTGCCGCTCGATTCCGTTCCGTGAAAGCCGAGGCGACCACTTACCATCTCGATCTGCACCTGGCAGCCCAGCGCAAGGAGCTGGAAGCGGATGCGGCATTCCACAAGGGCAAATACGACCTGGCCACCTCGGCCTACGACATGGCGCGTGACGGATACCGGCTCGCCGCCGAGCGCGCCGAGTTCGCGTCCGCAGCCACGGAAAAGGCCAGGATCGATGCGCAGGTCGCCATGGACGCTCGGCACGAGATTTCTCAAAGCGCGGCGCAGAAGCCGGTGAGTTACTACTCCCTGCAGCGCCGGCATGAAGAGTCGCAGGTCGTACCGATCCGGCCGCGCATCCTCACTCCGCCTGCACCTGCGCAACAGAGACCGGGGCACGTCGACGCCTATGCCGCGGTGTTTACCGAGCCGACCGATGGCGCGCGAAACGGCGGAACCTGGGGCGCGTGCTGGCGTTCGACGCTCGACAGTGCACGCGCCTGTGCGCGAGCCAACTGCGAAAGCGGACGGAAATCGGGACGCCCGTGCATGGAAGTGGCCTCGAGCCGGCCGGGCGAACATTGCGTGGTCGCGCGGGCCGGCGGGTACGGCATATCTTCCGGATCGTGCGACGCGAACCGACGCGTTGCCGAAGCGACGGCCCTTTCGCGCTGTCGCGACCAGCTCGTCGGGCAGTACGCGGTCGAGGCGGCCGCGTGCAACATTGCATGGTCAAGCGACCGCTAGACCTGCGAAATCCTTCACTCGATGCGAATGATCTGGCCCGCGTAGTTGCGCGGCCCGTCGAAGCGCGCCATCGCGGGAGGATGCCCCTGCTGCATGTAGAAGCGCGTCGCCGGCGTGAACATCTTGATGATCGGATCGATCAGGAAGTTGATGTCGGGAACAAGGCCAAACTTCACCGCTTTGATGCTGCCGCCCGCCCTACTGATCGATGCGGCCTCTTTGCGGGTGAATTCCATGTCGAAGACCCGGGGCTTCGGGGTGGGAACTATGGTGTGGAACGAGAGACGACCATCGACAGCGTTCTTGTCGAAGTTCTTGAGCACGATGCCGAGGAGCGGTCCCCAGTACGTCGCGGGCGAGAGCTTTTTCGTCTCGTCGTACTCCTCGCGTTCCTTGCCCAGGCCGGAGAACCCGGTGATGCGGCCGGCCCCAATGTCGATCTTGATGTCGACGGTCGGCGTCCCTTTGGTGTTGCGGATGATGATTCGTCCGCCCACCGCCCGCAATGTCTTCCCCACCAGCGCCTCCACCTGGTCCTCGTCGCTGGAGCCGTCGTTGAAGTGCGCGATGCGAGAGATCTCGAGGGTTTCGCCGCGGCGGTGCTGGCGATACTCGATGAATCCGATGGCGTTCTTGCCGCCCTCGTCAAGGATTGAGGTCATGCCCGCGACATCGCCCTCGACGTACGCGAGCTGAAGAGGCTTGTCGGCATCGGAGGCGATCGCCGACGTCGTGGACATGATCAATAGGGCGGCCACCCAACTGCACACCAAGATTTCTGCCCGCATACGCTGTTTATAGCGAGGACCACCCCCGGACGACTAGAGCGCGGAAATACGTGCGTAGTCGGTCGGCGGACGCGGCAGGGCCTTGGATGCGAGGCGCGACACCCCCGGGCCGCGACCGGGATCACAAGCGCAATTCCGGACACTCCGTCAATGATGCACGAACAGGTGCACCTGCGCCGCCTTGATCAATCGCTTCGCACTGGAGCCGACGATGGACTCGCGCCAACCCGAGTTCCCGAATGCTCCCATCACCAGCAGGCGTGCGTGCAGGCTCTGGCATTCGGCCAGCAGGATGTCGGAGGGATCGGCTTCGGACGCGATTCCCTGCGCTTCGGCAGCGACACCGTGACGGGCCAGGAACTCGACCGCCACGGCCGCGAGGGCCTGACTGTCGGCCTTGCTCTGGCCTATGCTGACCACGAGCGGCTTCCAGCCCGAGCAGAGTCCGAGCAGCACGAAGACATGCAGGGAGCGCATCGAGGGCACGCTTCCGTCGTATCCGATGACGACACGGTCTCCGGCCTGGGGCTCCGCGCAGGTCACGATCAGAGGCCGCGGATTGCGGCGCAGGAGTTCCGAGACCGGCTTGGCCAAGGCCACCGCGGGGCCCGAGTGGAACGTGGTGTCACGGCCGATCACGACGAGGTCGTGCAGGGTAACTGCGCCGAGCAATTGCGAATAAGGATCGCCGTCGTACTCCTCGGCTTGAAATGCGAGGCTTCGCCGACGGCACTCCTCGGCAAAGCTGGATCGCAGCTTCTGGCTGCGATCCAGAGCCTGCTGAAGAAGGGATGCGTCCTTCTCGAACTTGAAATGGGACCCGCCGATGGGGATCGCCTCGCGGCCGGTGAGGAAAGGAACGTCGATGACCGACATCCCCGTGATCTCCGCCATGTGCCGCTCAGCGAGATCGAGGGCCATGGCGGAGGCTTCGGCCGCCGCCTCCGTATCGTGAAGCGCCAGTAGTATGCTCTTCAGCATCGCGATTTCCTTGCACGCAGCTTGCGGTCGGCTGAACCCGGCGATTCGGCACAAGTCGTCCCGATCGCCCGGATGAAGTCGCCACCATAGCGGGAGCGCCCGAGAATGGCATCAAACCGTCCATAGGGGCCATTGCGGCGGCCGTCCACGTTGCAGCACGTGGCAACAGGCATGAGCGGCCTGCGCCTTGGTCCGGACCCGTCCGCTCGCCGGGGGGTGACAGAGATCAACTTCGTCGCCGTGCCCCGGAGCGCCACATTCGGCCACGAATCGAAATCGACTGTCGTACGCGCTATTGGCGGGGTATGCGCCGAGTTTCGCCGCTGTGTAGTTCCGAATGCAGGCGCCGCCGTCGCGTCGTTCGCGGATCGCTCCCTGGCCGGCGTGCGGCTCGACATCCTGGTGGCGACTCGTGAGCATCGATTCGCCCGGCAAGCAGTCGCCGGCTTCCACCACGCCGCCTGGAGCCCGCGAACCACTGCTTCGCCTGGCTGATCTTGCCCGCAAGCCTCTCGAGCGCTTCCTCCGCATCGAAGCAGCCAGCGGCATCCTGCTGCTCGCGGCCGCCGCCGTCGCACTCGCGCTGGCCAACTCGCCGTGGGCCGCCGCTTATGCCGACCTGTGGCATACGCCGCTCGGAATTCGCGTCGGCGAGTTCGTCTTCGAGCGCTCGCTCGAGTGGTTCGTCAACGACGTGCTGATGGTGATCTTTTTCTTCGTGGTGGGCATGGAGATGAGGCTCGAAACCCACCACGGGCTGATCTCCGACTGGCGCCGCGCGGTGCTGCCGGCCAGTGCTGCCCTCGGCGGGATGCTCGTGCCTGCCCTCCTCTATCTGCTGCTCGCAGGCGGCGCCGAGACCAGCTCCGGCTGGGGTGTTCCGATGGCAACCGACATCGCGTTCGCCGTCGGCATCCTCGCCCTTCTCGGCAGCAGGGTTCCGCCGGCGCTGCGCGTGCTGCTGCTCGCCGTCGCGGTGATCGACGATCTCGGGGCCATCCTCGTGATCGCCTTCTTCTATTCATCCGGAGTCTCGGTGCAGGCGCTGATGGTTGCCGGTGCGGGGCTCGTGGGAGTGATCGTGATGCAGGGACTCGCGGTGCGATCGCGCGCCGCCTACGTGATGCCGTCCGTCGTCGTGTGGGCCGGCATCTACGCCGCCGGCGTACACCCGACGGTGGCGGGCGTGATCGTGGGCCTCATCACTCCGGTGCAGGCGTGGTTTGGTCCCGAC
>JBHEOD010000155.1:0-366 GCA_046261745.1 Binatia bacterium | reverse complement strand
GCTCTCGATCAAGCGTCGTGGAGCGTCGTGACCGGCATCGTCGCCGGCCTCGTGATCGGCAAACCTGTCGGCGTCGTGCTGGCATCCTGGCTGGCCATTCGGCTGAACGTCGCCAGCGTTCCGGAAGGAATCACGATGAAGCACATGGCCGTGCTCGGAGCGGTGGCCGGCGTCGGTTTCACGATGGCGCTGTTCATTGCGCAGCTCGCGTTCACCGATCCGACGTTGCTCACCGCCGCGAAGTTGGGAGTGCTCGTCGCAAGCGCCGCGGCTGGAATTCTCGGGCTGGCCGGCGGCCGATTGCTGCTCGCCCGCTGACACGCCGCGCCGCGACAACCGGGACGCGACGACGCCGGCCCCCTGCAC
>JBHEOD010000154.1:6761-7552 GCA_046261745.1 Binatia bacterium | reverse complement strand
CGTCCGGGCCGATCGCATTGCCAGGTGATCTTCGATGACTGCAGCCGAAATTCTTCGAAGCGCTGAGCCGCCGCCGGACGATGGGGTCATCGAGAAGGCGATTGCCGAGCTCGACGTCCGCATCTGGGAGTGGGCCGACGCACTGAAGAACGCGCACTCGCAGCTTCGCGGCGCGTTTGCGGCGCGTCCCGCAACGCGGCCTTCCGCCGCGCTGTACGATGACGTCCCTCCCGCACTTTCCAGCCTGTCCGCAGCTGCAGCTGCAGCGCACATCCCGTCGCCTCCGCCGATGCCCGCGGAGTGGACCGCGCCACCTCCTGCTCCGGATCAATCATGGTCGCCGAGTCACGGCGGCCATGGCGCTTCCGCCAATGCACCAACAGCCAAGTCGAATCCGTCGTGGGCCGATCTTCCCGCAACGCCGGCATCGGCCAGCGGCAACGATCAAGTGGGCGTGATGTCGTGGCCGTCGACTCCAGCCAACAATTGGCCGGACTCCACCGGGACGTCCAGTGGCGCACAGGCATGGCCGACGTGGACGCCGACCGACGTCTCCGCGACTTCCTCCCCTGCCGCCAAGAAGGGGAGCGCCGGGGCCGCTCCATCGGCGCGTCCGGGAAAAGCTGCCAAGCCGCGCCCTGTCCCCGAGGGCCCTTCGCCGGAAGAGCGTGCGCAGAAGGCCGCCGCCGAAGAAGCGCTGCTTTCCGGCCTCGAAGAAGCCATCGCGCGCCGCGTCCGGCTGCTTCGCCGTCTCGATCCGGACACTGCGATCGAGAAACTGATCGACAAAG
>JBHEOD010000154.1:0-6751 GCA_046261745.1 Binatia bacterium | reverse complement strand
CAATCCGAGGCACCCGCTGCCTCTACGAACAAGGATGACAAGTCGTCCTGGTGGCGAAGGAAGTGAACATGAGCGCAATGACTTCAGCCGAGACCGACGCCGCCTCCGTTTTCGAACTGGAAGACCTCGAGGCCCCCGACCTCCCGAAGCTTGCCCACATGGGCAAGGACGTGCTCGATGCCGTCAAGCAGATCCGCGAGATGCTGCAGGCACGCTCGGAAGTTCTCGAGACATGTCGCGAGACGCTGGTGGACCAGCACGCGCGCATCGTCGAGCAGCGCGACCGTCTCGAGCGCGAGCAGGACGCGTTGTGCAACGAGTACGAGAAGAGGGAAGTCGACCTTACCGAGCGCGAGAAGCGCTTCGAAGGGCTCGAAGAAAGGATTCGCCAGCTCAGCGCCACGTTCCAGGTGGAGGCGGACGAGCTCAAGCGCCGCGCCGAGGAAATCCGCCGCCGCGAGGCCGAGCAGACGCAGCGCAAGATCTCCCTCGACGGTCGTGCGGAGGAACTCGCCGGTCTCGAACGCCAGTTCGCCGAGCAGAAGCAGCAGTTCGAGCTGCGCATCGCCGAACTCGACGCCGATCGCGAGAAGCTGCGCGTGGCCGGTGTGGAACTCGGTCAGGCCCGGGACAAGTTCAACAACGAGCGCGAGCAGCTGCGCGTCGCGCGCGAGCAGCATGACAAGGCGTCGTCGCAGCTGGACGCCGAACGCCGTGATTTCGCGGTCTCGCTCGAGGAGCTGGAAGGGCGCCAGAGCGAGTTCGCCGAGGAGGTCACGGCCCTCGAGCGCCGCGAAACCCTCGTCGTCGAGCAGCAGGGCACGCTGGAGCTTCGCATCCAGCAGCTCGCCAAGCAGAAGGACGAGATGATCGCGCTGCGCCGCCGCTGGGAAGACAAGATCAACGAGCTCAACGCGGCCAGCACCAACCTCACGCAGCTGCGCGAACAGCTCGTGCAGGAAGTCGGCCACATCTCGAACGAGCGCACCGACCTGCTCAACCGCTTCGGCCTCACCGAACGCACCTGGGCCAAGGGTCAATCGGCCGACGGCGGGCTGCCTTCGACGGCCGAGCCTACGCCGCCGGCGTCGGTCGAGCGTTACCAGAAACTCTGCCGTGACGCGCGTCGCCGCGCGATCGGCGCGATCTGACCGGACGGAAACAAGGGGCGATGATGCTGCGAGGTTTTTTCCGTCAGGACACGCCGGCCGGGGGCGGACGCGCCGGGGTGGACGACGATCCGCTGCGTGCATGCATGCAGCTCGAACGTTTCGGCGTGATCGTCACTCGCGGCGAGCGCTGGCGCGCGCACCCCGACTACGAGAACGTTTTCCAGGCAGCGCTCGACGCGATCGACCAGCGCTTCTCGCTGGTGCCCGAGGGCTTCGTGTCGATGCCCACCACCGTCACCGACGAACCGGGCTGCCCCGAGTCCGATCACGAGACCGAACCCTTCCTGCTTGCACGCACATGCGTGACCAACGCGCAGTATCAGAAGTTCGTCGATGCCGGCTCCTACGAGGACCTCGAGCTCTGGCCCGAGTCGATCTGGCCTCACCTCATCGGCTTCCAGGACCAGACCGGCAAGGCCGGCCCTCGCTTCTGGCGCGGCGGCCGCCACGACGCGGCCAAGGCCGATCATCCGGTCGTCGGCATCTGTGCGTACGAGGCCGCCACGTATGCGAATTGGGCCGGCTTCCGCCTGCCGACCGAAGCCGAATGGCAGATGGCAGCGAGCTGGCGCATCCGCACGTCGGCGCACGTGTTCCGCCGCTACCCCTGGGGCGACTCGCACGACCCGCGACGCTGCAACACGTGGGCATCGGGACGCGGCGGCACGGTTCCCGTGACGACGTTCCCGGAAGGGGCAGCGCCCAACGGCGTGCTGCAACTCATCGGAAACGTCTGGGAGTGGACGGCCTCGGACCTCGAGATGACCGATGAGAAAGGCAGGCCGGTGGTCGGCGACATGCTGCTCAAGGCCGTTCGCGGCGGGGCGTTCGACACGTACTTTTCCTGTCAGGCCACGAGCCATTTCCGTACCGGGCTCGCGTGCCTTGCCAGGGCTCACAATGTCGGCTTCCGCTGCGTACTCGACGCCGGTCGGCGCGACGGCTGACGGAGAGACAAGACAATGGGATGGATGCAGGCCGACCCCGGTGATCCGCAGCTACGCTGCCTGATCTGCGAAGCACTCAACACCATGGACGTGGTCGTCTGCAGCGAATGCTCTGCGCCGATGGCCCTCGTGCACGACTCGGTCACGCAAGGACGTGCGCCGCAGATCATCAGTGTGCTCGGCGACAGCAACGTCGGAAAAACCGTCTACCTCGGCTTCCTGCTCGACATGCTCTCGCAGCGTGCCAACGAGTTCGAGGCCATTCCGAAGGGCGCTTACAGCGTCGACCTGCAGCAGAACGTCGTTGCGAGCATGACGCAGCGCCAGTTCCCGGCCAAGACGGCGATGGAGCCGGACCGCTGGAACTGGGCCTACTACCAGGCGCGCAAGAGCGGCGGCCGCCGCTCGAAGTGGTACGACCTCGTGATGCCCGACCTTGCCGGCGAGTCGCTCGCCGCCGAGATCGCCAACCCGGCCACGTATCGAGTGATCCGCAGCCTGCTCACCAAGTCGGCAGGCGCGATGCTGCTCGTGGACGCGGCGCTGGCCGCCAACGGCGCGACGCGTCCGGACTTCTTCGCGCTCAAGATGATGAGCTACATCGACTCGCTCTTTCAGACCAAGCGCGACGCGAAGGTACAGACGCCGATCGCCATCGTGCTGTGCAAAGCCGATCACTGCCCCGAAAGCTTCGACGACACGCGGCGCTTCGTGCAGGGTAGCCTCAACCGCCTCTGGAACCTGTGCGAGAGCCGATTCCAGACGGTCGAATACTTCGCGTGCAGCTCGGTGGGCTCGCTCGCGTACGCGACGGGCGCTGACGATGACGGCCTCGATTTCGCGCGGCCGATCCCGCTGCACACGTCCCTGCAGGGGATCCTGGAACCGTTCGAATGGCTGATCTCCCGGATGTGAGCGCCGGCGCCGGAGCCCCGGTGCTCCAGTGCGACCGCGCGATCTTCACTTCACTGCCTTCGCCGACCGGTGAGGGGTATCGCCTCGTGGCATGGAGCACCGGCGTGCGTCCCGAAGAGCGCACGGAGCTCACTCGCCGCGCGCCCTCGCACGGCTCGCTAAGCATCGAAGGCGCCGGCTCGCGCGGGCTCATTCAACTCCGGCTTCAATCGACCGGGCGCGTGGCCTGGGGCTTCGTGCGCGTAGCCGGGGCCGAGCATACGCGTCGCGGCGGCGGCCGCGTGTGGACGGAATTTCTCATCGCGGATGCCGCCGAGGCATTCCGTGAAGGGCTTCACCCGGGTGACCTGCAAGCGGCGCTATCGGCGGCGCCGCCGGTGAAACCGCCCGTCGGCAGCTCTCCGCTGGCACGCGTCGATGTTGGCAGGCGCGGCGACGACTTACCCGCTGCTCGTGATGCGCGCGCCGCAACCGCCGCTGCCTCCGTCGCGGCGATCCTGCTCGACGGGCGCGCTTGCGTGATCGCAGCCGGATCCGCACCGACCGACGTGTTCGAGGATGCGCTGCGTATGATCCCCGCTTCGCTGCGGACCGCCGTCGATGCCTGTGCGGGGCTGCGTCTGAGCTCCGCACGCGGCGTCAAGGCGACGCTCACCGACCGCTTCGACCAGGACACCGTGCGCGCGACACGAGGGCAGGGAATCGAGTGCATCGACCTGCAGGCCAACGTGCCGCCGGCCGCCGGTGCGATCGCGCCGTGGCTCGCGCTGATGTCGCGCTGGTGGAGCGAAGAGCGCGGTGCGGAGGCGGTGGCGCTTGCCGACCGGCTCTCCGGCGGATGGTCGGTCCAGGAAATCCTCGATATCGCCGAGATGTGCGAGGCGATCGACCGCGGGCAAGAGAGCGCGGAATCCCTCGAGATCTATCTGCTACGTCGCCGCGCGGCCTGAAGCCCCGCCCGTGCCGCTGGCGACCGGCAGCATGCGCGGCGGTCTCGGTTTCTTGCGATGCCTTCGGTGCCGGAGTTGGACTCAGGCTGCAGCGGCGTGGTAAGGCGAGCGGTCGCTTGTTCGACAGGAGGACCCATGATTCCGCTGATTCCGCGTCATTTCGTATACCTGGTGATGCTTGCCGTTGTCACGATGTTGCCCGGTCCGAACGCGTTTGCCGGAGAACCGATACCCCTGACGGCTTGTGGGCAGGAGGTTGCGGGGGGCACCTACTACCTGACAGGAGACCTCGACTGCACCGGACAGCCTGGGCACGGCATATTCATGCGGGGGAAAGGCCGCCTCGAGTTGCGCGGGTTCGCATTGAGCAACGCCCAACTCGATGGCGTGGAGTGTTACCGCTGCGACGTCGTAGGGCCGGGTGCGATTCTCAATGCGGTGGGGATCGGGATTCGGCCTGCACGCAAGGGTCGAATCACGAATGTCACTGTGACCGGCAGCGGGAGTGTCGGAGTAGATGGCGGCCGCTTGCGAATCACCGATTCGCGAATCGAGGACAACAAGTGGGGCATCATCGCCGGCGGGAATGCCAGGTTGACCAACACGATTGTCACCGGGAACGAACGGTCAGGTGTGGAGGGACCGTATCTGTCGTCCGACGGCTGCGCGAGGGGAAGGATCTTCCTCAAGTCCTCGGAGGTCAGCGGCAACGGGACATCTCCGGATTGCGGGGTGCTCCCCGACGACTGCGCGGACGTGATTTCGTGCCGCGAGCCGCGCGTGAGCAGCGACTCTACCTGCGGTACGAGTTTCATGGAGCCCGCCGGGCCGACATGGGGAGTTTGTTCCCTTGATTGACCAGTGAGGTAACTGACAGAGCCCCGGCGAGTTCGACGCCCTCGCCCGATTCGCCTTGGAACGCTCCGACACGGGGGCACGCGGCTGACGATGAGGTTGTCATGCACTCACGAGCCGCAACCCTCCTGGTGCTCTTCCTCGCAACGTCTGCGTATGCAGCTGAGCCACGTTCGAGCGATGGGCCGCCCACAGTCAGCAAGATCGACCGTGCGCAACAGCTCCGTGCCTACATGCTGGCCGCATCGGCCTTCCTCGGAGTCGAGCAAGTCGTCGCGCTGTCGAAAATCACGGACGAGCACAGGCGCCACCTCGCGATGACGTACTACCTGCGCGCCGGAGACTCCGTCTCGTCGCGCTGGAGCTGGACGAGCGAGCAGATCCGCGCCTACCAGAAGTCCCCGACATACTCAGCCGCCATCGCCGAGATCGGAAAAATCTCCGATCGTTTCTCCCTCGACAACCCGGAGTATGTCGTGCAGGCGAATCCACAGGTTCGCAGCCTCGAGGAACAACTGGCGCTCTGGCAGACGGTGACCTCGGTCGGCGAAGCGGCGAGTGAGTTGCGGGAGGCTGCGCTCGAGACGTTGGCGCAGGAGTCGTACGGGAAGGATCCGGACGATGTCTCCATCGGACGTTTTCGCGCTTTTCTCGACACATGGAGAGGGTCGGGTTCGCCGACGGTCGTGGCGCCGGGCCTCTCCCTGCATGGGCAGGGACGCGCGTACGATTTTCAGATCCTCGACAGCAACGGGCTCACCATCGCCGATACGGATACGTCCACGATCGGCTCGGCCTGGGATGAACCGGGCTGGACCGAGAAGTTGTCGAACGCCGTGCATGCGGCCAGCGACAAATTCGTCGGTCCGTTGCTCAAGCCGTACGAACCCTGGCACTACGAGTACCAGGCGGACCAATGAATTTGTCCGCATCACCGGCTCGGCAGCCCTGCCGCGTCGACAAGGGCGCCCAGGCTATCGCGGTGGCCAGCGCGGGGTCGCCGAGCGCGTACGGGGTTGGACCTGCGTCGAAATGAATTCCGTCGCGCCCGGCTGCGCGGGGCGTTTCAGCCGAGCAACGCGTCCAGCAGTTCGTCGTAGCGCTCGGTGCGGCGAAACTGCGGGAACTCGCGAGCGACGTTGTCGGGGCACGAGAACAGGATGCCGCGGTCGGCGGCCGCGAGCATCGCGGTGTCGTTGTAGCTGTCGCCGGCGGCGTGCACCGTGAATGCGATCTGCTGTAGCGCTTCGACGGCCTTGCGCTTTCCGTCGGCGAGGCGCAGCCGGTAGTCGGCCACGCGCCCGGAATTTTCGACGACGAGCTCGTGGCAGAACAGCGTCGGCCAGCCGAGCTGGCGCATCAGCGGCTGCGCAAACTGGTAGAACGTGTCGCTCAGGATGATCACCTGGGTCTGCGAGCGCAGCTCCTCGACGAACTCGACGGCTCCTTCGAGAGGAGTGAGCGTGGCGATCACTTCCTGGATGTCGGGCAGGCGAAGATCGTGGCGGTCGAGGATCTCGATACGCCCGCGCATGAGCTTGTCGTAGTCGGGTTCGTCGCGCGTGGTGCGCCGGAGCTCGGCGATACCGGTCTTCTCGGCGAAGGCGATCCAGACCTCGGGAACGAGAACGCCTTCGAGGTCGAGACAAACGATGCGGGGCATGCGGGGTTCCTTGTGCTGAAGCGGGCTTCGAACGAGAGCGGGCCCCGGCGCCGATGGCACCGGGGCCCGCGGAGGCCGGGTTCAGTTCGCGCCGGACTTGGCCAGTTCGGCGTCGATGATGGCCTTGAATCGATCGAGCGGCTGGGCGCCGGAGAGCATACGGCCGTTCACGAAGAAGGCCGGCGTGCCCGACACGCCGACTTCACTGCCGGCCGCCATGTCTTCGTCGACCATCGCCTTGGTGCGGCC
>JBHEOD010000153.1:5707-7575 GCA_046261745.1 Binatia bacterium | reverse complement strand
CGGCCTGCCCCTGAGGCTTTCCACCTGATGTAGCGGATCGGTGCCTTGCCGATCCACGAGACGCCCCGGTGTGCCAACACACCGGGGCGTCTTTCGTTTGGGCGCGCGTGTGAACGGGAGCTGCACCCGATCGCGCTCGCCGCAGGGCAGGAGTGCGAGGTAGACCCTCGCGGACTTATCGTTAGAATCCGCCCCATGAGTGAAGCCCTCGATCTTCTGTGCGACATCGCAGCCCGCGAAAGCGGCTTCGTCGAACTTCGTTATCACGCCAAGACCTCCCGCAGCGTCGGTGTCGACAAGGGCAAGGTCGAGCGTTCCCAGGCCCGTCATCGCAAGGGCGTCGGCGTGCGCGTGTTCGAAGGCGGCGGCTGGGGTTTCGCGTCCACCGGCTCCCTCGACCCCGACTCGATCCGCCGTGCCGTCCACGCCGCACGCGCCGGTGCAGTCGCCAGCGCCCAGCGATCCAGTCACCCGTTCACCGCCCTTCCCGCCTGCGCACTCGCGCGCGGCGTCTTCGACCAGCCGGGCCTTGCCGACATGGCAGGCCGCACGCTCGAAGAGAAAATCGGCATGGCCACCAGCCTCGAAGCGCGCGTGCGCGCGGCGTCCTCGGCGATCCGTTCGGCCAGTTGCAGCTACAACGAGATCTTCGAGGAGAAGGCCATCGTCACCACCGACGGAGCGGCCGCGGCCTTCCGGCTCGTTCGCCCCGAGCTTCGGGTGTCGGCCGTCGCCGAGAAGGACGGACAACTTTCCACAGGCAACGAGGCCGTCGGCGCCACCGGCGGCTGGGACTGCCTGTTCCACAGCGCAACCGGCGAGGCCCTCGCCGAGCGCGCGGCCAAGGTTGCGCAGGACCTGCTCTCGGCCAGGCACGCCGAAGGCGGACGAACCACCGTGATCCTTGCTCCGTCGATCGTCGGCCTGCTCGTTCACGAAGCGATCGGCCACACCGTCGAAGCCGACTTCGTGCAAGCAGGCTCGGTGGCGGCCGGCAAGATCGGCCAGCGCGTGGCCAGCGACCTTGTCACACTCTGCGACAGCGGCGTCTCCGAGCACTACACAGGCGCCGGCGGCACGATCCCGGTCGACGACGAAGGAGTCATGGCCGGACGCACCACCATCATTCGCGACGGCATCCTCGTCTCGTACCTGCACAACCGCGAGAGCGCCGCGCGCTACGGCGTCGAGCCCACCGGCAATGCGCGCGCGTGGGAGTACTCGGACCAGCCGCTCATCCGCATGCGCAACACCTACCTCGCGCCGGGCACGCGCTCGCTCGAGGAGATCATCGCCGACACCAAGGACGGCTACCTCCTCGACGGACCGCGCAACGGCCAGGCCGACGCCACCGGCGAGTTCATGTTCGGCGTGCAGGAAGCCTGGCGCATTCGCGACGGCAAGAAGACCGAGCTGCTGCGCGGAGTGACGCTCAGCGGAATCGCGTTCGACGTGCTCCAGAGCGTGGACGCGGTTTCCAGCGACTTCCGCTGGGACCTCGGCGCCGGCTACTGCGGCAAGGGACAGCCCGCCAAGGTGGATGCCGGCGGCCCCTACATCCGCTGCCGCGCGCTGCTGGGAGGGGAGCAGTGAACGACCAAGCTCTCTTGGAACTCTGCCACACCCTGCTCGATCTCGCGCGAAAAGCCGGTGCCGACCACGCCGAAGCCGCCGCCGCCTGGCAGCGCAGCAGCGAAACCCACATCGAGAACGGGTCGGTCCACACCGTGCAGAGCGGCGAAGAAGCCATGTACGGGCTGCGCGTGCTGGTGGGCTCGTCTCAGGGTTTCGTCACCGCCAACGACCTCGAGCCCGCGCTGCTGGCCGAGCGCGCCGCCGAGGCCGTCGCGCAGGCACGCATCAATCCG
>JBHEOD010000153.1:0-5697 GCA_046261745.1 Binatia bacterium | reverse complement strand
GTTCGTCGGCCTGCCCGAGCCGCAAGCGATCACCGCGGTAGCCGACATCTACGACGCCGAAGTCGAAAACATCGGCAGTCCGGAGGTCACCGCGCTCGCGGCCGACATGCTCTCCTACATCCGCGAACTCGACGCGCGCGTGCGTGTGGATTCGGGTTCGGTTTCCTCGGCGATCACGGCGCGCGCGCTGGCCTCCACCACTGGCGTGTCGGCTCGAGAGACCTCGAGCGGCGTCGATGCGAGCGCGTTCGGGATGGCCGTGGACGGCGACGACGTGGCGAGCTTCGATTACGACAGCGCGGCCAGCCGGCGCTGGCGCGGCTTCGATGCAGCCACGCGCGAGGCGGCGCTGCGTTTCGTGGAGAAGTGCCGCGCGGGTCTCGGCGCCGGCAAGGGCGAGAACTTTCGGGGCCCCATCGTGCTGTCACCGGACGCCGTCGTCGAGTTCCTGCTGCCTACGCTCGTCTCCGCGCTGTGCGCCGACAACGTACGCAAGGGCCGCAGCCCGCTCTCGGCCAAGCTCTCGCAGCCGGTCGCCGCGTCGCTGCTCACCGTCTGGGACGACGGGCGCCTTCCCGGCGGCGCCTCCTCAACCGCATTCGACCGCGAAGGCATTCCCGTGGTGCGCCGAGCCCTCGTTTCGTCGGGCGTGCTGCAGGAATTCCTGTTCAACCATTACGAGGCGCGCGCAGCGGGTGGCTCCGCGCGCAGCACCGGCAACGCCGGCGGCGGCGTCAGTTCGTTGCCGATGGTGGGGCCTCACCGCCTCGAGATCGACGCGGGCGACACCGCGATGGCCGATCTCGTTGCGCCGGGCGAGCGCTCGATCTGGGTAGGACGTTACTCGGGCAGCACCAATCCGGTAACCGGCGACTTCTCGGGAGTCGTCAAGAACGGTTACCTGCTGAGCGGAAGGGATCGTCGCCCGATTCGCGAGGTGCTCATCGCCGGCAATGTCTTCGAGTTGCTGATGCGCATCTCGGCCGTGTCGCGCGAACGACAGGATATCGGCGGCGACGCGCTCGTGCCCGCCATCCGCGCCGAAGACGTCTCCGTCACCGCCGGCTGAAAAACCGGGACAGGTACGGATTTCCGCGCCGACATCCCGGGGAATGGATTCACCCGCGGGGAGGTCAGGGACATGGCTGGGGGCCGCGAATTCACCGGACCAGCGCGCCGCCGCCAACGCGCTCAGGGCGTCCTCGGACGACCCGGCGCGAAGGCGCGCCGGCCGACCTCACTTCGAGGCTTTCTTCTCTTTCTTCTTCGCGGCCTTCTCCTTGATGGAGAGTTTGGGCTTGTTCACTTTCTTCGGTGTCTGCTGACCCTTCGACATGGTGGCCTCCTGGCCGCAGTTGCGGCGCGCGGTTCATAGCGGTTGCGGTAACTCTTCGATACCGGGCGGCTCAGGCCGCCGCGACTTCACGCACGGTTTCGGCCAGCCGGCCGATGCCGTCGTCGATCTCCGCCGGCGTCAGCGCGCAGTACGGAAGCCTGAGGAACCGCTCACCGCCTCCGCTGGGGAAGAACGCGAGGCCGTCGGCCAGGTTGAGGTTCCTCTTGGCGGCCGCCGTGCGAACCGCCGTCGTCGAGATGCCTTCCGGAAGCGTCACCGACAGGAAGAAGCCGCCGTCGGGCCGCGTGGCCTCGGCGTCGGGCATGTAGCGGTCGATGGCGGCAAGGCAGGCCTCGAGCCGCGGCGCGTACAGCTTCTTCAGCCGCTCGATCTGCGGCGTCAGGAGTCCGCGGCGGCACCACTCCCACGCAATTCCGTGCGCGACGTAGCCGGGAGAGATGTAGGTGTCCTCGGCAATCTTGGCCACTTTCTTCAGCAACTCGGGGTCGCCCAGCATGAATCCCATGCGCATGCCCGGCGCGATCAGCTTCGTGAACGAGCTCATGTGCAGCGTACGGCCGGGCGCAAGCTCGAAAAGCGTGGGCTCCTGCGTTCCGCGGAAGCGCAGCAGCCGGTACGGCGCGTCCTCGACGAGCAGGAAGCCGTACTGCTCGGCCAGCTCGGCGATACGGCGGCGCTTGGCCGCCGAGCACGTCGCGCCCGACGGGTTCTGGAAGTCGGGGATCAGGTAGAAGAACTTCGGCACGCGCACCGCGAGTTCGGCTTCGAGGGCCTCGATGTTCGGGCCGTCGCTCTCGAGAGGAATGCCGACGACCTCCGCGCCGTGGCGGCGCAGCAGCGTGATCGTGCGGTCGTAGGTGGGCGATTCGGTGAACACGAGGTCGCCGGGGCGGATGAGATGCCGGCACAGGAACTCGATCAGTTCGAGAGAGCCGTTGCCGGTGAGCACCTGATCCACGTCAACGCCCTGCCACTCGGCGAGCCACTGGCGCATCGGCAGGAAGCCGAGCGCGGGACCGTACTGCAGCACGGTCGTCGCGTGCTCGCGGAGCACGGACTGGGCCGCGTCGATCAGTTCGTCGACGGGATAGGATTCGTTGGCGGGAACACCACGGGTGAAATTGATTGGCTGCGCGCTCATGACCGCGGCGTGTAGCAACGGCGGCCCGCGCTGTCATCCCGCAAAAATGGGGTCAGACCCCATTTTCTGCAGACGCCGGTTTTGCGGAGCCACCCAACCGCGTACGGGAGCTCTGACCCAATCTCCGGAACGGGAAAATCGGTACCTGTCCCGGATTTCGACCCTCTCTGGAAATGGGGTCTGACCCCATTTTTCCGGTTAGCGCGCGTAGCCGAGGGATTCGAGGCGTGAGCGGTTTTCGGGGGAGAGCTGGGCCTTGCCGCCGGGACGCGCCTGGCGTCCCGCGGTGGCCGGATACGTGCGCAGCGACGACATCATGCGGCGCGCCCAGTCGGGTGTCTGGCCCGGCCGGACAAGATCGCGTTGCTCGCGCGGATCCAGCGACAGATCGTAGGCTTCGAAAGAGTCGCCCTTGCCGGCGTTCCAGATCACCTTGCGCTGGCCGTCGCGCACCGAGTAGGCCGGCGGTCCCCACAGCAGTAGCTTGCCCGCGCTGGTCAGCCGCACCGGGCGCCGCGCCTCGCTGAAGCGCGGCGCGGCCAGCACGGCTTTGCCCGCCTCGAGCAGGCGCGCGAAGGAACGTCCCTGCATCGCAGCCGGAATCTTCACCCGCGCCAGCTCGAGAACGGTCGGCGCAACGTCGATCAGGCCCACCGACAAGTTGTGCTTGCCGGTCTCCTCGATTCGCTCGCCGCGCAGCAGTAGCGGCACGCGCACGGTTTCGTCGTAGAGCTGGGTGCCGTGGCCGGCGGCGCCGTGCTCGAAGAACTCGTCGCCGTGGCCCGACGTGACGACGTAGAGCGCCTTCGCCTCGTCGATGCGTCCCTTGAGCGTGCCGAACAGGCGCTCGAGAGCCCGATCGGCTGCGCGAACCTGGCCGACGTACGCGGCGAGCTGCTTTTCGCGCAGGCCGGCGTCGACGCCCACGTCGGCGCCGCCGTGCACCGGCCGCGTTGCGTACGTGTGGACGAACAGGAAGAGCGGCGAGCCGCTGTACTCGTCCACCCACTGGCGTGCGCGCTCGATGGCGTCCGAGGACGACGGGTCGATCCGGGCAGAGTCTCCCTCGTCGTAAAGATCGAAGCCGCGCCGGAAACCGAGTTCGCCGGCCAGCGCGCCGCCTTCGGTGAAGGCCGCCGTGTGCCATCCCTTGCTGCGCAGCGCTTCGGCCAGCGTCACCACGCCCGGTCCGAGACTGCGCGTCTCGTCGATCACGCCGTGCGACATCGGGTTGAGACCCGTCATCAGCGAGAGGTGGGACGGCAGCGTCGTGACCGACTGCGACGCCGCCTGCGTCATCACCGCTCCCTTGCGCCCAAAGAAGCCGTCGAGAAACGGTGTCGCGGTGCCGCCGGTGTAAGCGCCGACCGACGACGCGCGCAGCGAGTCGAGGGAGACCATCACGATGATCGGATAGGCGCGGCGCTTTTCGTCCACCTCGACGGCCGGCGCGCCCCAGATCACGCCCGGCGCGGCGGCCGTGTCGCTGCCCACCGGACGGCTGCGAAACACGAAGCGCACGCGGCGCCCTTCCAGGTCGCCGAGATCCCTGGCCTCTTCCTGCCATTTGACGGTGCCTGCGGAGACGCGCCGGCTCATGACAACGACTGGATTGGCGTCCCCGCCGGCCGGTCTGGCCTCCACGACGAGCTCGACCGACGGCGACTTGGCGCTCGTGCCTTCGAGCATGTAGCCGAAGCGCAGGCGTCCCTTCTTCGGAATGTCCACCTCCTCGGTGACGATCTCCTGCCAGTCGGCCACGTGCACTCCGCGCACGTGCACTTCGACCAGGGCCGGGCCCGGCTCGAGCTCGGGCACGACGAACAGGCGCGCGACACGGCGGCTGCCGGACGGCTCGAAATGGATGCTGCCGCGGACGCGCATGCCGTCACGGCCGTCGATCAGCACGTCGAGGTCGTGGGGCTTGGACGCCAGTGCCTCCGGCACGGACGCGAAGACGAACACCTGCCCGCCGTCCTCCACCATCGTGGTGCGGCGCGCGATCGCCACGCGTCCGGTCACGCCAAGAGTGCGGCGGCTGGTTTCCCCGACGCCCTCGCTGGTGAAAGGCATCTCCGCCCCCGACTTCACGTCCACCGCGTGGACCTCGCGGCGCTTCGTGTAGACGAAGCTGTCGGCGGCGTGAGCCGCCGCGCCGGCCAGGCAAAGCGGTAGCAGCGCAGTCAGGACCAGGTTTCGTCGTCGCATCCGTTCTCGGCTCGGTAGGGAATCGGCGGGCCGCCGGCCCGCACGCAAATGCGATTCAAACACGGCCCGGGCGGCGGGTCACGCCCCGACGTCGCCGCCCGGGCAGGCATGCACGTTGACGATCCGGCTCGCACGGCGACGCGCAGCCGCCTCGCGTGTTGCCGGCACGCGCTGCCGCACGCACACGGGGACCGGCTCGCAACGCGACGCAACCGCGGCCGCTGGCGATTGCGTGGCGGCCGACCGACTGCCATCGTTCGGCGCCGCTGTCGCACTCTCGCGGCCGCGAGTGTGTCGCCGATGCCCAAGTCCCTCCCACCTACGCTCGTCATCGGTGTCGATACCGGCGGCACCTTCACCGACGTCGTCTACTCCGACGGGAAGGCGACAGGGGCCGCAAAGCGCGGGCGCCTCAAAGTGCTGTCGACTCCGCACGATCCCGCCGAAGCCGTGCTTGCCGCGTTTCAGCGACTCTTCGCCGAGCGCGCGCCGGACCTCTTCACCTACGGCACCACGGTGGCCACCAACGCGATGCTCGAACGGCGCGGTGCGCGCACGGTGCTGGTGACGACACTCGGCTTCGAGGACGTGATCGAGATCGGCCGCCAGGCACGGCCCGACCTCTACGATCTCGAGCCGAGGCGAGCCGAGGCGCTGGTGCCGGCGACGCTTCGGCTCGGCGTGCGCGAGCGCGTCCATCACGACGGCACCGTCGCCACGCCGCTCACCGACGCCGAAGTGCGCCGCGTGGTGGCCAGGGTTCGCGCGCTCGGCGCCGAAGCGGTGGCGGTTTGCCTGCTCCATTCGCCGACGCTCGGCGCGCACGAGAGCCAGCTCGGCCACGCCCTCGCCCGCCTCGACATCCCGGTGACGCTCTCCCACGCCGTCTCCCCCACTCTCGGCGAGTACGAACGAACCAGCACGGCCGTCGCGAACGCGTACGTTCAGCCGAAGGTGGCGGGACACATTCGCACGCTGGCCGACCGTAGCC
>JBHEOD010000152.1:0-7591 GCA_046261745.1 Binatia bacterium | reverse complement strand
CCAACGACCTGGTTGCGGTGTTCCTTGCGTTCGCTTCGGCGCGCATCGACGGAAGCTCGCCGGACGGCGCGCCCGATGCCCTGTCGGCGCAGATCAACGGCGCTGTCATCGAGCTGGAGTGGATCGCCCCGGCTCCCGCCTCCGGCAATACCCAGGTTCGACTGCTGCGCAGGCTCAACCTCGAGCCGTCGGGCCCCGAGGATCCGTCTGCGGTCGTGGTGTTCGAGGGCAGCGCCGACGACTCCGCCGCCGACGACCTGACCGACCTGCTTCCGAATACGAGCGGTACCACGCGCACGTATCACTACGCCGCCTACGGCTGCGACGTGGACAGCTGCGAGGCCACGGGCAGCCACACGACGCTCACGCCCACGGTGCGCAACGTGCTGCGCGCCGGCGGATACGTGGTGCACTGGCGGCACGCGTCGGCCGATGTCTGCAGCGACAGCACTCACCTCGGCAAGGCCGATGTCACGATGGTTCCCGACTGGTGGAAGAGCTGCGACGACAACTGCGGCACCGCGACGGCGCGGCAACTCAACGCAGCGGGTCTCGCCGAATCGATCGCCATCGGCGATGACTTCGCGACGCTCGGCATCACGGTGGGGCGCGTCATCTCGAGCGAATTCTGCCGCAACGTCGAGACCGCCGCGCTGATGGACTTTGGCCCGGTCATCGAGGAAAGTCAGGAACTGACCTTCTTCGTCTACGACGAAGCCCAGCGTTGCAGCAACACGTTCGTGATGCTCGGCGAGGAACCAGCGCCGGGCACCAACACCGCGCTGATCGGGCATTCCGGCAATGCCTGCGTGCCGTTGTCCTCGCTGGCCTGGTCGGAAGCCGCCATTTACAAGCCCGACGGGATGGGCGGCGCCACGTTCATCGATCGCGTCACGCATGATGCATGGCTCACGCTGCCGTAGGTTTGACGGCATTGTTCGAGCAGGATGATCCCCGCTGCACGGTGAAGCTGTGAGCGATCGCCGCCAGCGGTGCCCGTGGGTTGACCTCACCAAGCCCGACTACGTCGCGTACCACGACGACGAGTGGGGCGTGCCCGTGCACGACGATCGCAAACTCTTCGAGTTTCTGACGCTCGAAGCCGCCCAGGCCGGGCTCAGCTGGTACACGATCCTGCGCAAGCGTGAGTCCTACCGGAAAGCATTCGCGGACTTCGACCCCGCCCGTGTCGCGCGCTTCACGCCGGCGCGCATCGAGAAGCTGATGCTCGACCCCGGCATCGTCAGGAACCGGCTGAAGGTCACCTCGGCCGTCAGCAATGCGAGCAGGTTCCTCGACGTCCAAAAGGAGTTCGGGTCGTTCGATGACTACATCTGGCGTTTCGTCGACGGCAAGCCGTTGGTGAGCCGCCTCGAGAAGATCACGGACTACCCCGCGCGTACGCCGCTGTCGGACACGATCAGCAAGGATCTCAAGAAGCGCGGCTTTCGCTTCGTCGGCTCCACCATCGTCTACGCGCACATGCAGGCGACCGGCATGGTCAACGATCACGCACTCGGCTGTTTTCGCCGCAAGCCCCTGCTGCCGAAGTAGGCCGGCGGAGCTTCCGGATGTCACGCCGTCAGAAAAAGAGGACTGCGCCGCCGCGCGACGCCGGGCCCGAGACGGTCGCCGCGCCGACGGAACGCGCGGGCACTCGAACGGCACCAGCCGCGCCGGCTCGCGCGGCGGTCGCGTCTGCCGACGCCGTGCTCACCGCGCTCCAGAGATGGGCGCGCCGTACGACCACGCAGGCGGTCGCACTCGTCGTCGTGCTCGGATTCTTCGCGGCGAGTGCCGTCGTTGCCGCTCGCACCCACACACCCACTCCCGACGAATTCGTCTACGTTCCGGCCGGTCTCTACCATCTGCAAACCGGCGACCTCACGTTCGACCCTACCAACCCGCCGCTGCTCAAGATGGCGATGGCGCTGCCGCTCACGATGATGGACGTGAAGCTCGACCTCGACCCCCGCCATCGCGACAACAGCACGGGCTGGGGGCCGTGGGTGTTCGGGACAAGCTTCATGGACCTCAATCGCGAGCACTATCTCGATGCGTTCTTCGCGGCGCGCCTCGTCATCGTTGCGCTCGGCGTCTTGCTCGGCGTGCTCGTCTTTCTGCGTGCGCGCGAACTGCTCTCGCCGCTGGCCGCGCTGGCCGTGCTGGTGCTGTACGGCACGATGCCGCCGCTGATCGCGCACAGCGCCGTGGCCACGCTGGACGTTGGCGTGACGGTGCTGCTGTTTGCGGCGCTGGTGGCGACAGCACGTTTCGCGACGACACGGGAGTGGGGGTGGGCCGTGCTGACCGGCGCGCTCTTCGGCTTCGCGTTTGCGGTGAAGGGAACGGCCGCGCTGATGGCGCCGCTGGTGCCCGTGCTGGTGGCATTGCAATGGAAGGATTGGCGCCGCGACAGTGTCGTACGCTTCGTCTCCGGCGGCGCGCTGATGGCCGCGGCAGCGTGGATCGCGATCCTTGCGTCGTACGGAGTCCAGGACTTTCCGCTGCCGGCGCCGCTCGTCGAAGGCGTCCGCTTTCAGCTCGCCGCCAGCAGCGACGGCGAGTTTCCCGCCTTCCTCGGCGGAAGCTGGTCGAAGACGGGGTGGTGGTACTACTACCTGTACGCGCTGGTGCTCAAGACGCCGCTCGCTTCGCTCGCGATGTTTGCAGCAGGCGCGGTGGCCGTCGCGCGGTCGAGGCGTGGGGACGATTGGTGGATCGTGCTGCCGCCTTTCCTGCTCGTCTACATCCTGTCGTTCCACTACGCGAAGGACTACGGCATTCGCTACCTGCTGCCTGCGTTCCCGTTCCTGCTGCTGCTGGCCGGTCGAGGCATCGACCTGCTGCTGCTGGCGGGAGCTCGCGTGCGCGTCGTGGTGGCGGCGCTTCTTGCGTGGCAGCTCGCGGCCTGCGCCGTCGCGACCCCGCATCACCTTGCGTATTTCAATGAGCTTGCCGGCGGACCCGACCGCGCACGGCGCCTGCTGCTCGATTCGAATCTCGACTGGGGGCAGGACCTCGGCCGTCTCGACGATTTCCTTGCCGCGCGCGGCGTTCAGAACACGTGTCTCGGATACTTCGGCCACGTGGATCCGCGCGTCTATGGGCTGGACTTCACGCTGGCGCCTTCCGTTCCGACTACGGGGCTCTGCGCGATCAGCGCGAACTTCCTCGGCGGCTATCCGTACGCGATCACGTATGCCGGTCCGCGCATTCGCGGCGTACGGGCGGGAGCCTGGTCCTGGTTCGATCGTCTCGAGCCGGTCGCGAGGGTGGGGCGATCCATCTACGTGTTCGATGTCACGGCGGCCGACGTCGCGCGCCTGCAGTCGGCTGCGGTTCCTTGACACCCCGGCGCTGCGCACAATAGGAGGGCGCCGTGGGGAGCGGCAATACGCAACCGGGGATCGTCATTCCCACGTACAACGAGAGCGAGAACATCGTACGGCTGGTGACGGAGATCCTGGCGCTGCCGGTCGGTGCTCACGTGGTGGTGGTGGACGACAATTCGCCGGACGGAACCGGCGCCCTCGTGGACGAGCTTGCTGCGCATGAGCCGCGCGTCCACGCCGTGCACCGCCCGGCCAAGCTCGGTCTTGGAACAGCCCACATTGCGGGAATTCGCTGCGCGGCCGACCTTGGCCTCGATCCGATCGGCACGATGGATGCCGATTTCTCCCATCACCCACGCTACATTCCCGACCTGCTCGCCGGCATCGGCGCCGCCGACGTGATGATCGGCTCGCGCTATGTGCCGGGCGGAGGCACACGCGACTTCAAGCTGCACCGGCGCATGCTCAGCCGCGGTGCGAACGGCTTCGCACGCACGATGCTGGGCCTGCGCGCCAACGACTGCACGGCCGGCTTTCGCGTCTATCGCCGCGAGGTCCTCGATTCGATCGACCTCGACGCGATTTTCTCAAACGGTTACTCCTTCCTGATCGAGATCCTGTTCCTTGTTCAGTCGGCCGGCTGGAAGGTCGGCGAATCGCCGATCCTCTTTGAGGATCGCCGCGAAGGGACGTCGAAGATCTCGCGGCGCGAAATCGCCAAGGCGATCTATACCGTGTTGCGGCTCACTGCCCGGCGGCGTTGACGCTGCCAACATCTGATCCGCGAACTTGCCGCTGTAGTCGGCTGCGTACTTCGCCACATTACGTGGAACGGCCGGTGGCGTCATAAAACTTCCTCGACAGGAAGGCACAGGAAGGCGTGCTCGACTGCATGAAACCGGCCCGTGTCCGTTGACGGAAGGAGGGCCGGCCGATAGATTCCCCCGAGTCGCTGCGCCGGATCGGCGCTCGGGAAGGCCCGCTGACCACGGGTGAGCGCGACGGGCGCAGCGACAACGGTACACCGCCAAGGCGGTGGCCGAACTCCCGGGAGGAAGAATGAAAGCATCCATGAAGACCAGCGCCGTCGTTGCGCTTACTTGCCTGTTTACCGCGGGTCTTGCCGGCAACGCGCTGGCGAGAGACGCCAACAAGACTCTCTACCCCATCGTGTTCGCGCACGGCGCGGGCGGCTTCAACAACATCCTTGGCTACGACTACTGGGGCGACGACTGGGGCGTCTTCGTGCTCGACCCCTGCGATGGTTTTCTCGAGACCACCTGCAACGCCGACATCAGCACGAGCCAGAAGTCGTTCATCGCATCGGTCACGCCGCTTCAGTCCTCCGAAGTGCGCGGTTATGAACTCTACCAGGACATTCTCGGCTACATGGCGTCCTCGGGCGCGGCGTACGTCAACATCGTCGGCCACTCGCAGGGCGGCATCGACCTTCGCAAGGCAGCCAAGCTGCTCTACACGAACAAAGGCCGCAACGTCGTCAAGTACGGCATCAGCCTCGCGTCGCCGCACCGCGGCTCGCCCATCGCGAAGTACATTCTCGACCTGAAGCCGGGTGTGAGCTCAGTGGTCAACGCGCTCGCGGTCTTCTACGGCAACGTGGTCTACGGCTCGGGCAACGACGGTTACGCCGCTGCCAAGTCGCTCATGTACAACGACTACAGCTCGACCGACGGCGTGACGACGGGCCTCAAGGCCTACAACACGGCGTACCCGAACAGTACGTCGTACATTGCGCGAAGCCGCAGCATGCTGACGGCCCAGCAGGGACTCGACATGAACCCGGCGCTCTACCTGGTCCAGCAGGGTTTCTACAACATCGACGGTGACGGCTATGCCACCACCGATGCCGACAACGACGGCGCCTCGGGTATCGGCAACGGCAACAAGAACGATACGGATGACGACGGACTCGTCGGCATCAACTCGGCCCAGATGGGCCTGCGTCTCGAGCACGTGGGCTGCTGGCCCTGCCTCGATTACGTGTACGAGCGCACCGGCACCGGCAACTGCACGAGCCTGAACGCGCCGACCTCGACGATGATGACTTCCAAGTCGTACGTGATCCCCCAGGATCACATCGACATCATCGGCGTCGGCCCGGACACGTTCGACGAGATGGAGTTCTACGCGGCGCTGACCGACTACATCGCCGACTCCGGATTCTGATCCCGCCGGTTGAACCGACAGTCGTGAATCGGAGGGGCCTTTATCCCGGGTGGGGTAAAGGCCCCTTTCGTTGGTGGCACGGCAACCGCGACTGGCGACGAGGCGGTCTCGAAGTATCTTGAGGCTGCGGGCGCCGCGCGGCCCGGCAAGCAATTTTTTTTAACGACGAGGAAACGACGTGGCGACCAACTCTCGAAACACACGGCTGGGATTGAGCGCGGCGGCGGTCGCACTGTTGGCCGCCGCATGGTGGATGATGACACCGGCGCCCGAGCCCGCCGTGGAGGTGGCAAGCCGCGTCGAGAGCCCGCCGGCGGCGGATGCCGCACCCGTGGCGGGATCTTCGCGCCGGGAAGAGCGCCGGCCCGCGATCGACACGCTGACCAAGGACGAGGAGGCCGTCGCGTACCTGCGCGAGCAGTTCGGTGCGACCATCGAGCACAAGCGCACGCAGATCAAGGCCCTCGAGAAGCTCATTGCGTACCTGATGAAGACCTATCCGGACGACTGGCAGCAGCGGCTCAAGGCCCTGCTGGCCGAGGCGTTCCCGGGAATGGGCGACCAACTTTACGCGCAGTTCCAGAACATGACGGCCTACAACGAGTGGCTGGCTGCCAACCGCATCGACCTCAACCAGATGACGCCCGGCGAGAGGCGCGACGCGATGAACGAAGCGCGCTTCCGCTTTTTCGGCCCCGACGCGGCCGAGATCTTCGAGGAGTCGCTGCGCCACGAGCGCATCTACGACACGATGGATGCGATCGACCAGTCCGACGCTCCGGTGGGCGAGAAGCTGTCCACGTACCTCGAGTCGATCAACGAGGCGTACGGCGAGAATGCACCGGATTTCCTGGAGCGACGCCAGACGGAGCTGATGACCAAGTTCCTCGCCCTGCCCTCGGTTCAGGAAGATCTTCACGCGATGGCGCCGGCCGCGCGGCAGCAACAACTCCACGACGTGCGCGCCGCGATGGGTCTCGACGACGAAGCGCTCGCACGCTGGCGCGACCTCGACCAGCAAAGGGACGAGGCCTGGAACACCGGCGAGCGATACATGGACGAGCGCGACGACGTTACCCGGCGGTACCAGGGCGACGAGCAGGCCCGCCGCCTGGGCGAACTTCGCGCCCGCACGTTCGGCCCCGAGGCCGAGACGATTCAGCAGGAAGAAGACTCCGGCTTCTTCCGTTTCGGCCGCCGTCGGGTATACGGGAAGGAGTGAGCGGCGCGTCGGGCGCCATTCGTCACAGGCGGGAGATCGGGGTCCGGGCGCGCTCAGACCGTCAGCACGATTTTCCCGAAGTTTGCGTTCGCCTCCATCAGGCGGTGAGCCTCGGCCGCTTCGGCCAGCGGAAACACCTTGTCGATCACCGTGCGGAGGCGACGGGACGCGAGGTGAGGCAGCACGCTCTTCTCGAATGCGCGCGTGGCGGCCGCCTTCTCCTCGAGCGAACGCGACCGGAGCAGCGTTCCGCGCAGGGTCAGGCGCTTCTGCATCAGCATCCCCAGCGGGAGTTCGCCGCTGAAGCCGCCCATCAGCCCGACCACCACCATGCGTCCCTTCTCGGCCAGCGAGCGGATGTTCGATTCGAGATACGACGCGCCGATGAAGTCGATGATCACGTCGACACCGCGCCCGGCGGTTGCCTCGCGCACGCGCTCGGCGAACTTCTCGGTCTTGTAGTCGATACCCACGTCAAGCCCGAGCTCGCGCGCGGCGGTGAGCTTCTCCACCGATCCGGCGGTGCCGAGCACGCGCGCTGCGCCCATCGCCTTCGCCACCTGGATCGCCGCGGTGCCGACACCGGAGCCGGCGGCATGCACGAGCACGGTCTCGCCGCACACCAGCGAGCACTGCAGCAGCGCATCGTGCGCGGTGATGAATGCTTCGGGCACGGCCGCTGCCTCTTCGAACGAAAGCTTGTCGGGGACGCGTGACGCGAGGCGCTCATGCACGACGATCTTCTCGGCATAACCGCCGCCGGCCAGCAGTCCCATCGCGCGGTCCCCCACCGCGAAGCCGGTCACGCGCGAGCCGCACGCAGCGACTTCGCCGGCAAACTCGAGCC
>JBHEOD010000151.1:484-7608 GCA_046261745.1 Binatia bacterium | reverse complement strand
CATCTGTTCCATGCGGCGGTCGATCAGGTGCTTTTCCATCTTGAAGTCGGGGATGCCGTAGCGCATCAGGCCGCCGATGCGGTCGGCGCGCTCGAACAGCGTCACCGCGTGGCCGGCGCGCGCGAGTTGCTGCGCGCAAGCCATGCCCGCAGGGCCCGAACCCACCACCGCCACGCTCTTGCCGGTTTCGACGAGCGCGGGCTGCGGCCGCACGTAGCCGGCCTTCCACGCGTGGTCGATCACGTTCTTCTCGATCAGCTTGATCGCGACCGGGTCGTCGTTGATGCCGAGCACGCAGGCTTCTTCGCACGGAGCCGGGCAGATGCGGCCGGTGAACTCGGGGAAGTTGTTCGTCGCGTGCAGCGCGGCGATGGCTTCCTTCCAGTGCCCGCGCCAGACGAGGTCGTTCCAGTCCGGAATGACGTTCCCGAGCGGGCAGCCGTTGTGGCAAAACGGAATGCCGCAATCCATGCAGCGCGCGCCCTGCGCCTTGAGGTCGTCCTCGGACGGCTTGCCCTCGAACTCCTTCCAGTCACGCAACCGTTCTTCAACAGGCCGCCGCGGAGGAACTTCGCGCGCATACTCCATGAACCCTGTAATCTTGCCCATACTCTTTCCATCCGTCCTGCCGCGACTCTCAGCCCTCAAGCTTCGACCCGCGTTATTTCTTGGAAAATGGGGTCAGACCCCATTTTTGCGCAGCACCCGTCTCGGCCCGACCGATCCGCTAAAAATGGGGTCAGACCCCATTTTCCTGCGCGCGGTCACCGGCGCGGAGGTGCCCACCTTCGTCGACGCCCCTGCGCAGCCCGCTAGACCGCCGCGAGTTTTTGCGCTTCGGAGTCGAGGTCCATCGACTCGAGAACCTTGCGGTACTCCGTCGGCATCACCTTGACGAAGCTCCGGCAAGCCGCGTCCCACTCGTCGAGCAGTCGCGCCGCCACTGCGCTCTTCGTGTACTGCTGGTGACGCACGAGGAGCTGGTGCACGCGGCGCCGGTCCTCTTCGGTGTCCACCGGCAGCAACTCGACCATGCCGAGGTTGCAGCGCGTGCGGAAGTCGCCTTCCTCGTCGAGCACGTACGCAAAGCCGCCGCTCATGCCCGCGGCGAAGTTGCGGCCCGTCGGACCCAGGATCACCACGCGTCCGCCGGTCATGTACTCGCAGCCGTGGTCGCCGATGCCTTCGACGACCACCGTGGCGCCGCTGTTGCGCACGCCGAAACGCTCGCCCGCGCGGCCGCGGATGAACACTTCGCCGCCTGTCGCGCCGTAAAGCGCCACGTTGCCGATCACGATGTTGTCCTCGGCCTTGAACTTGACGCCGTCGAGCGGCTGGATGACCACCTGGCCGCCTGACATTCCCTTGCAGAAATAGTCATTGGCGTCGCCCTTGATCGTCAGCGACACGCCGCGCGCGAGGAAAGCCGCAAAGCTCTGGCCCGCCGATCCGGTGAAGTCGATCTGGACCGTGTACGGCGGCAGACCTTCCTCGCCGTAGCGCTTGGTGATCTCGTGCGACAGTGTCGTGCAGACCGTCCGGTTGATGTTGCGGATCGGCAGCTCGAGGCGAACGGGCTTCTTCGACTCCAGCGCAGGCGCCGTCAGCCGGATCAGCTCGTTGTCCATCGCCTTCTCCAGCCCGTGGTCCTGCGTCTCCGTGCCGCTGATGCCGACGAAGTTGGCAGCGTCGGGCCGGAACAGGATCGGCGAGAAGTCGATGTTGCGCGCCTTCCAGTGCGTGATGTTCTCGCGCACCTTGAGCAGCTCCACGCGGCCGGTCATCTCCTGCACCGTGCGCACTCCGAGCTGCGCCATGATCTCGCGCAGCTCCTGGGCCACGAAGTACATGAAGTTGATCACGTGCTCGGGCTCGCCGGTGAAGCGCTTGCGCAGCTCCGGGTCCTGCGTGGCGATGCCGACCGGGCAGGTGTTGAGGTGACACTTGCGCATCATGATGCAGCCCTCGGCCACCAGCGCCGCCGTGGCGAAGCCGAACTCGTCGGCTCCGAGCAAGGCTGCGATCGCGACGTCACGCCCGGTCTTGAGCTGCCCGTCGGTCTCCACGCGGATGCGGCTGCGCAGGCCGTTCTCGACCAGCACCTGCTGCGTCTCGGCCAGGCCGAGCTCCCACGGAATGCCCGCGTGCTTGATCGAGCTGAGCGGGGACGCGCCGGTGCCGCCGTCGTGGCCGCTGATCAGCACCACGTCGGCCTTTGCCTTCGCGACGCCGGCGGCAATCGTACCCACGCCCACCTCGGCCACCAGCTTCACGCTGACGCGCGCCTCCGGATTGGCGTTCTTGAGATCGTGGATGAGCTGCGCAAGATCCTCGATTGAATAGATGTCGTGGTGCGGCGGCGGCGAGATCAGGCCCACGCCGGGCGTCGAGTAGCGCGTCTTCGCGATGGTCTCGTCCACCTTGTGGCCGGGCAGCTGTCCGCCTTCGCCGGGCTTGGCGCCCTGCGCCATCTTGATCTGCAGCTCGCTCGCATTGGTAAGGTACGCCGCCGTCACGCCGAAACGTCCCGACGCCACCTGCTTGATTGCGCTGCGCGCCGAATCGCCGTTTGCCAGCGGCTCGTAACGCCACGGCTCCTCGCCGCCCTCGCCGGTGTTCGACTTGCCGCCGATGCGGTTCATTGCGATCGCGAGCGTGGAGTGGGCCTCGCGCGAGATCGAGCCGAAGCTCATCGCACCGGTCTTGAAGCGCGTGACGATGGACGCCACCGATTCCACCTCGTCGATGGAAATGGGCTCGGGCGCCGGCACGAAATCGAGCAGGCTCCTCAGTGTACAGAGGTGCCTGTCCTGCTCGTTGACGAGCTTGCTGTAGCTGCGGAAGTTCTTGTACTCGCCCGAACGCACCGCGTGCTGAAGGCGTGCGACCGTCTCCGGGTTGAACAGGTGGAACTCGCCGCGCCGACGCCACTGGTACTGGCCGCCCGGCAGCAGGCCGGTGTCGTCGCCCACTTCCTCGCGCCAGGCGCGCTCGTGGCGCATCGTCACTTCCCTGGCGAGCACCTCGAAGTCCACGCCCCGGATGCGCGAAGCCGTCCACGCGAAGCAGCGGTCGATCACTTCTTCCGAAAGTCCGATGGCCTCGAAGATCTGCGCGCCGCGGTAGCTGGCGAGCGTCGAGATGCCCATCTTCGACATGGTCTTGAGCAGACCCTTGCCGATCGCCTTGCGGAAGTGCTCGACCGCCTCGTCCTCGTCAATGCCGTGAAGGTTGCCGGCCTCGGCCATGTCGACGAGCGTGTCGATGGCGAGGTACGGGTTCACGGCCGTGCAGCCGAAGCCGGTCAGCAGCGCGAAGTGCATCACCTCGCGCGGCTCGGCCGACTCGAGCACGATGCCGCCGAGCATGCGCTGGCCGTTGCGGATCAGGTGGTGGTGCACCGCGCCGACGGCCAGCAGCGACGGAACGGGGTCGAGTTCCTCGGTGACGCCGCGGTCCGACAGGATGAGGATCTCGCAGCCCGACGCGATCGCGCTCGATGCTTCTTCGCAGATGCGGTCGAGCGCGGCCACGAGGCCCGCCTTGCCGCTTCCGGCCGGGAACAGGATGCCGATGGTGCAGCTGCGGATGCCGTTCGATCTCACCTCGCGCAGCTTGGCGAGTTCCTCGTTGTTGAGTACGGGGTGCGGGATCTTGAGCTGACGGCAGTGCGCCGGCGTCTCGTCGAAGATGTTGCCCTGGCGCCCGACGGACGTCTCGAGCGACATGACCAGTTCTTCGCGAATCGGGTCGATCGGCGGGTTCGTCACCTGCGCGAACAGCTGCTTGAAATAGTTGAAGACGAGCTGCGGCTGGTCTGACAGGCACGCAAGAGGCGTGTCGGTTCCCATCGAGCCCACCGGCTCCTGGCCGTTGAGCGCAACCGGCTGCAGCAGCACCGACAGGTCCTCGCGCGAGTACCCGAACAGGTTCTGCAGGCGCTCGAGCTCGGCGCCTTCGACGTGCCAGTCCACGCTCTCGGCCGGCGGCAGGTCGTCGAGGTCGACGCTCTGCTCGTTCAGCCACAGCGCGTACGGATGACGGGCCGACATCTTCAGCTTGAGTTCGTCGTCGGTGACGATGCGCTTCTCGTCGAGATCCACGCAGAAGATACGACCGGGCTGCAGGCGGTCCTTGACGAGGATGTCCTCGGGGGCGATGTCGACGACGCCGGTCTCGGACGCCATCACCACCATGCCCTGGCGCGTGACGACGTAGCGCGACGGACGCAGGCCGTTGCGGTCGAGCACCGCGCCGATGCGGCGTCCGTCCGAGAACGCGATCGACGCGGGGCCGTCCCACGGCTCCATCAGCGCGGCGTGGTACTGGTAGAACGCCTTGCGTTCGGCCGGCATCGATTCGTGCTTCTCCCAGGCCTCCGGGATCATCATCGTGATCGCGTGGGGCAGGGAACGGCCGGTGCGCGTGAGCAACTCGAGCGCGTTGTCGAAAGATGCCGAGTCGCTCTGTCCGGGCGCGATCACCGGCAAAAGCTCGGCCATGTCGTCGCCGTAGACCGGCGACGAAAACAGCTTCTCCCGGGCGGTCATCCAGTTGCAGTTGCCGCGCAGGGTGTTGATTTCGCCGTTGTGCGCCATGAAGCGGAACGGGTGCGCAAGGCGCCAGGTGGGCAGCGTGTTGGTGCTGAAGCGCGAGTGAATGATCGCCAGCGCGCTCTCGCAGCGCTCGTCACGCAGGTCGGGGAAGAATCCGTCGAGCTGCGACGAAACGAGCATACCCTTGTACACGATGGTGCGTGACGAGAAGCTGCAGAAGTAGGAGTGGTAGTTGATGTCGCCGCCCTCGCGACACATCACGTTCTCGGCGTTTCGCCTGGCAACGTAGAGGCGCCTCTCGAGTTCCTCCTCGCTCATCGTGTGGGCGAGCTCGCGCTCGGGCGCGACGAAGAACTGCGCAATGTGGGGACGCTTGCTGTCGGCGATGGTTCCGACGAAGCGGCGGCCGCTCTCGGGGTCGACGATGGCGACGGGCACGTCACGCCAGCCGAGCGCGCGAAGCCCGTAGCGCGCGCACGACGCCTCGATCGCACGCATGGCCCATTCGCGCGGCGCGGGAGCCGGCGGCAGGAAGAGCATCGCGACGCCGTAGTGTCCGGCGGCCGGAAGCTCCACTCCGGTGGCGGCCATGCACTCGCGCAGCAGGCGGTCGGGAACCTGGAGCAGTACGCCGGCGCCGTCGCCGGTTTCCTCGTCGCAGCCGCACGCGCCGCGGTGCTCGAGACGCTTGAGAACCTCGATGCCGGTCTCGACGATGCCGTGGCTGGCCTCGCCACGAATGTTCGCGACGAACCCGACGCCGCACGCGTCGCGTTCGATGAGGGAAGCGGTGAGTCCCTGTTCTCGGCTGCTTTGTTCTCTCATGGTCTTGGTTCCTTCCTGGACTTTCTGAGCCCTTCGGTCTGCCAGAAAATGGGGTCAGACCCCATTTTTCCTTCCGCACCCTCCGCCGAGAAAATGGGGTCAGACCCCATTTTTACGAGAACGGCCGGCCGTCGTTCCGCATCCTCCATCGGATGGCTCCGGCTTCTCCGGCTTCTCGGCATGCGCGCCGGCGCCCTGCTGCGCCTGCGCGCCGAGGCAGTGCCTGCACTAAGCCCCGGCTGCACCGGCCGGTTCCACTGCCAATCGCGGAAACCCGCAAGAGTGGAACTCGGTAGGGTTGGCTCGCTGTGGCGTCTCCCGCTTTTCTGGCGGTCGGCTTCCTTAGTCAAGAAGCCTAAAGAAGTCAACGTTCGCTTACGCACGGCCTAAGCAGGTTGAACGTGTTCCGGTTCTGGCCTAAATTCTACCCTACGGCCAATCGAATGGCCCAAAGGTGGACAATGAGAAAGCTCGACGAGCAGGAGATGAAGATCGCCAAGGCGCTGACGCGCAATCCGCGCCTGTCGGATAACCGCCTCGGCGAGCTCTACGACATCCCCATCCGCACGGTCAGCCGCAAGAGGGCACGCCTCGAGAAGGAGGGCTTGCTGCGCTACTTCGCTGAGGTGGACATGTCGGCCGAAGGCACCGGGTACTTCACGAGCAGCCACCTGTACATCATCCAGTTCAAGGTGGGGGTGACGGTGAGCCAGATCCAGGACGAGATCCGCCACGAGCCGAACGTGGTGACCGTTTTCACGGAGCTGATCCGCGAATCGCACATTGCCGAGATCGACGGCCGCGTCGCACTGGTGATGGTGGTGGAGGGCACGTCGGACTCCGACATCGTCGAGAGCTTCCAGCAGAAGATCGTGCCGTCCTTGCAGAAAAACCATGGCAAGGATTCGATCGAGGACATCTCGACGATCCGGCTTCTCAGCAGGGTACGCATCCTGCGCAACTACCTTCCGGCGGTGAACATGGAGAACGGCATGATGAAACCCGACTGGAGCACCGACTCCATCTTCGTCGCATGAGCGCGGCGGCTTCACCGGGCGGCGCGGCGATGAAGAGGCTGCGCGCATGAGCGCCGGGGCGAGCGCGACCGGCGGCGCGGCGATGAAGAAGCTGCGCGAGCAGTACGGTCCGTGGGCTCTCGTTACCGGCGCATCTTCCGGGATCGGCCGCGAGTTCGCATCGCGGCTGGCGGCGGCCGGTGTCAATGTGGCGCTGGTGGCGCGGCGTCGCGCCGCTCTCGAATCGCTGAGCACCGAGTTGGCAGGCAAGCATCGCGTGAGTTGCCGCGTGATGGAGATGGACCTGTCCGAAGTGGGCGCGGCCGCGCGTCTTGCGCGGGAAGTCTCCGACCTCGAAATTGGACTGCTGGTGGCCAATGCGGGCACCGGCTGGATCGGGCGCTTCGATCGCCAGGCGCCCGAGTCGCATGCACCGCTCATTCGTCTTCACTGCGAAATGCACGTGGAACTGACCGCCCGGCTTCTTCCGGGAATGACCGGGAGGCGGCGCGGCGGTGTGATCATCGTGTCGTCGATGGGCGGGCTCGTGCCGCTGCCGTACTACGCGGTCTACAGTGGAACCAAGGCGCTGCTGCAGAACTGGGGCGAGGCGCTCGCGCTCGAGATGCGATCCACCGGCGTCGACATAAACGAAATCAGAATTAACCGCTGGTGCGACCGCAGCAGCGCCAGAGCCCCACGCCTCCACGCTGCCATCGGTTTGTAG
>JBHEOD010000151.1:0-474 GCA_046261745.1 Binatia bacterium | reverse complement strand
CGCCGTCAAAAATGGGGTCAGACCCCATTTTCTTCGAGACGGAGTTTGTTGCCGATCGCGGGCGCTCCGCCACGTTGCGCGCACAGAAAATGGGGTCAGACCCCATTTTTGGTTGCACTGTTTTTGCGCTGATTTTTGCGACGGTTGTGCTGGGGATGCCGGGGGTGGCTGTTGCGCAATCGCAGCGGGACTCTTCACGCCGCGACGAGTTCGGGCTGATGCCGCGGGATTCTGCGGACAAGGACCTGTCGCTGCCGGACCCGGTGCTCGATCGTGGTTGGCCAGCGCCGAAGCCGGGCGACAACTCCGTTCCACCGCCGAACGTCGCTCCCGACGAGGACGAACTCGACCCGTTCGACGAAGAAATAGCGCCCGCGCCGGAGCCACCGCCGACCTGGGAAGACGAGGAGCCCGAGCAGCCCGATAGTGCTCCCGAAGCGCCCGACGGAAGACCCGATCCGGGAAGTCCGCTTC
>JBHEOD010000150.1:0-8121 GCA_046261745.1 Binatia bacterium | reverse complement strand
CGGAATCACCGCCATGTGCGCCGCGCCAGCGGCGATCGTGAACACCTTGTACGGAATGGGCGTGAACCCTGCCACGAAGATCGCCCAGAAGCCGTAACGCGCGAACCAGTCGCGGGCGGTCTCGAAGTGGTGCCAGTAGTCAAAACGGTGCAGGAGCGGCGTCACCGCCTGCAGCGCCGTGTAGCCGATCACATAGCCGAAGATTCCGCCGAGCACCGACGCGATGGTCGTGATCAGCGCGAGCTTCCACCAGCGCGCCGGTCGTGCGAGCGCCATCGGCGCGAGCAGCACGTCGGGCGGTATCGGAAAGAATGACGATTCCGCGAAGCTGACGCCGGCGAGGTAACGTTCGGCGTGGCGGTGGGCGCTCAGGTGAAGGACCCGGTCGTAGAGTACGGAAAAGATTTTCATTCGAAGGGGTGTGGCCGTCCGCAGCCGCGGCGAACCGGCGCGCAACTTACCCGAGGACGTCGCAAACTCCAGTCGGTTGCGCGTGCTCGAGTCCCGATTGCGCGGGACATCGGCCGACTTGGCCGGCGATCAGCACGCCGGGCAGTCGAGCACCCCCGCCAGCCCGACTGCGGCCCTCAGCACCTTCAGTGCATCGCTGACCGCGACGCTTCCTGACGAGTCCACGTCGCAGCGGCACGCAGCGCAGGACGACGAACCGACCGAAGTACGAAGCGCGACCAGGGCGTCGGACGTCGTCGGCCGAAATCCGATCGAAGCGTCCGTGCCGTGCCCGCACAGCGCAGCACTCGCATCGAAGCCGAGCACGACCTTGACGGTTCGCGAGTCTTTTATGGCGCCCGAGACGTCGGTCACCGTCACGGTCGAGACCAGCGCTGCCGCTGCGGCGAACTCGAAGCCGTCGGGAACCGTCACGTACAGGGACCCGTTTTCACCGTGCAGGTCGCCCGTCCCCGGACTGACCTCGACCAGGGAGGCGTTGCCCCGCGTCGCAGCCCACAGCAGCGTTGCGCCGCCGCCGTTGGAAACCTCGACAGCCTGGACCGGATCCTCAGGCGTCAGGACAAGCAGAGACTCCGACAGCACAACCGAAGGCTCCCCGGAGTCTGGGAGGGCGGTGGCCGAGCCGCCGTCGAGCGGGGCTCCGTCCGCGCCGTCGTCGATTCCGTCGCCGTCGGTATCGGCGGCGAGCGGATCGGTACCGAAGCCGCCCGTCTGCGGAAACACCTCGTCGCCGTCGCCAATGCCGTCGCTGTCGGTGTCCGGCTCGGATGGATTCGTGCCGAGATTGAGCTCCACGAGACTCGTCAGCTTGTCCAAGTCGGGGTCGCCCTGGGAATCGTCACGGGAAAGGTCGAGCCCGAACTCGGATTCGTAGTCGTCCGGGAGGCCGTCGCCGTCGACGTCTGCAACCGACGCGTCGATGGGCAGCACCCGGCCGGCACCGGCGGCCGCGAAGCTGACAGGTTCGGCGCCGTGTTCGAGTACTTCGACCGCGACGACGATGAGCTCCCACGCGAAATTGCCGGAGTAGGAGATCTGCCACTGGAGTACGGCCTCGTCGCCGCCGCCGTTGTCGATGCCGTCGAACGGCTGCAGCGTGCCGCCTGCGACCGGCACCACGGCGGCACCGACGATGGAGACGCTGTCGTGCGGGGATTCGAGGGCCAGCCCAACGGAGAGCCCGGAAAGCGGCTCGTCCCCGAGGTTGGTCACGCGCGCCGTGAACGTGAACGTCTCCGGCGACGACTGTACCAGCGATTCGCCGGTGGAGTTCGAGATCGGTGCGAACGCTTCGACGAATACGACTGGACCAAATGTGTTGGAAGTCACCGCCGACCGTAGCGCATCGATCCAGTCACGCAGCTTCGAAAGGCGGTGGTCCAGCACGCCGATCAGCGCCCGGGCGGTATCCCGGCCGCGCAGATAGTCCGGGTCGGCGATCCCGGAGAAGCCACCCGAGTAGGCGTCGACGACCAGGCGCCTCAGCGTCTCGGCGAGTTCCGCCTGCGCGAGCTGCACGGCCGACCACGCGGCCGTGGCCTCACGAAGCGGCGCTTCCAGGTTGAAGGCGCCGGCGGCCGCCGAAGCCTGCGCGAAGAGCGCTTCCACCTGTCGCTCGTGGGCAGCCCTCGCGATCACGAAGGACGGCTCGACGGGATCGGCGATCCGTTGGGTGACGCTGCCGAGATCGTCTTCGGCGAGCGCCTCGGAGATCTGGGCGAGGATTGCCACGAGGGCGGTGTCGCTGGTGGTCACGGCCAGCAGTGCGCCGCCGCTTCCGGGCAGCGGCGCCTCGGGGGGCGGTGCCTGCGGAGTAGTCGCCGCGGCGCCGAGCGGGGATGCCTGCGCGTAGGCGGCTTCCACGGCGCCCTCGAGCCGGCCGGGCAGGTAGCCGTATACTTCGATGAACGGTAACAGGACGCTCTCGGCAGCGAGCGCATACTTCGTCCACTTTGCGAACGTCTCGACCACCTTGGCCCATTTCACGGCAAGGCCGATCACGGCGGCCGCGTCCTCCACGGTATCGAAGCCCGCGGAGACTTCCTGAGCTGCCCGCATCCTGCCGAGGATGTCGGTGGCGCTGCGATTCATCTCGGTCAGCACGCGAACGACTTCGACGCGGTCCTTCGTGTAGACGTCGTCGTTGCTGACGTTCCACGCGGACATCTGGTCCACCGACGTCTGCAGCGAGCCGCTGGTGAAGCCGCAGTACGACAGCGGTGTCACGTCGAGAAGAATCGGCTTGGCTTGCTTGACCGCCTCGGCGATCAGCAGCTTCACGAAGGACTTGCCCACGCCCGCGCCGGTCCTCGTCTCGATGGCGTCGGCCATCACCGCGAGGATCCGGATGATCGTCTCCGCCGCGCCGGCCGCGTCGGGATGTCCGTTCCTCTCGAGCGCGACGACGAGCAGCGGCTTGATCGATTTGAGCGTCTTCTTGACGGCCGACGCCAGATCGCTCTGTGCGAGAAGCTGCGAGTTGCCCGAGCCGGAGATCGCGTGCCGGGTCATCGTCGAAACCGGTTGAGGATTGAGCTGGAAATCGGACACGGCCTTTGCGCCGGGCGCTGCTTTGAGTCGGTCCCGCGCTCCCCGCATGTACGCGATGTCGCCGCGATGAAACTTGTTGCGATCGTCGTAGAGCTCGGCGAGGAGGCTGGCGAGGCCGCCCAGCGCCACCTCGATCAACTCGTCGGCCAGGCTCACGGCGCTGAGCGCCGACCTTTCGGCCCACGCCCCGCGCCGGATGGCCTCGTCGAGCTCGTCGGTGATGGCGCCGGAGGCGGCGGCGTCGACGAAGTTTCGCGCGTCGTCCTCGACCGGTGCGTAGTGGAGCACGCACTTGCCGGAGAGGCGGTCGATCAGCTCGAGCTTGGCGCCGACGCTGCCGAAGTCGTCGAGGCCGACGACGACCGGCGCCTCCTCCGGACGCACGTTGATCGCACGGCCGTCGCGGAAGAGCAGCTTGTTCGCAAGGGTGCCGCCTCCCTGCTGCGGCACTTCCTCGTCGGTTTCGGCGCCTTCCACTTCCACGGTGTACCAGACGGTTCCCCACCGCCCGCCTCCGGCCGGCTGGAAACGGAACAGCGGCACGTCGGCGAACTCGAAGCGTCCGGGCTCGCCGAAGGTGTAGGTGCCGTCGCGGCCGCGCTCGATCTGGAAACGGCCGACTTCCTTGCGTCCGCTGGCGATGAGGTGGGCGCGGTAGTCCTCGCTGCTCTCACCGTGGAGCGGTTCGCGCAGGCGACCGTTGAACTGTTCGTAGAGGACGACCGTGGCCTGGTGAACCTCGTGGTCGGTTTCGGTGAGGGTGGGCACCAGGGACACGGCCTTGCCGGCAAGCGTGCCGCTCGCCGTCGGCAGCGCACCGCTTCGGCGGCGCCAGCAGTTCGGAACGGCATAGCCGACGCTACCTACGCACGGCGGAGGCGGGTCATTCTCGGCGGGTGCGTCGTAGGCGATCGTCATGTTCAGCGACGGAGCGCCGGAGAGTTGCACGCAGGCCTGCTGCGAGACCGTGCCCTGCTGGTCGGCCTGAACCAGCATGCTGCCGGTGAACTTCATGCTGGGGATGTAGGTGACGTCGCCGGGTTCACTGCTGATGTCGCCGGCGAGCGTCAACGTGTTGGCGCCGCTCGCGAAGTCGTGCCAGACGATCTCGCCTTCCACGTCGTAGACGTCGCCTGTGTACCGGAAGCCGGGCCGGTCGTAGTCGGGCTCGCAGATCATCTCCTCGGCGTTCCAGATATTACGCGTGTAGGATCGGACGACGGTAACCTGGCCCTCCACCAGCGTGCGCGCCTTCGTGCAAGGCTCGCTGGCGCAGTTGGCCGGAATGAAGCCGCGCTCGAACAGCCGGGCCGACGATCGCAGCGGCGGCGGAGTGGGTAGCGTGGCGCAGCTTACCGGGTGGATGTTCGGCCCGGTCCAGCACTGGGCTTCGTAGATTCCGGTGGGATCGGGAAGAACCAGCGCGTGGCCCGCGGCAGGCCCGAGAAGGGACAGGATCGGGAGCAGCAGCAGGAAGGCACGGCGCGGACGGTGAGCCGTCGCGAGCCTCGCGCTCTCGGCGACCGAGGGCGGTAGCAGGGCCACGTCGAAGTCGGTCTTTCCGTTAGGGCTGGCGCCCTCGCTCGGCAAGCGGCTGTGGAAATGCACTCCGGAAGCTCCCCTCATCCGTGAACGACGGCGAACGCTAGACGCTCGGGTTCGCTCGGTCAACGACCTCGAATCGTGGTCCCTCGTGCACGCCGAGGGCCTGCACGCTCAGGGTCGATCCATGTGCCGTTGCGCGAATTCCTCCGGCCCCGTGTCTGCGAATCTCTCCCAAGTTTTTGCGCATCGCCAAGGTTTTCCTTCCCGAGATTCTCGAGAGCAGAGTTTGACGGCGGTTACGTCGGCTTTTTCCCGGTTTGGGCTTGTTTTGTCGCCGCGGGCGGGTCTACTTCGAAGCGGAATGAAACAGTTGGACAGGAACGGAGCCGGCGAGTGGACGCGCGGCATGCGAAGGCTGCGCGAGCCGTTGCTCGCACTCTTCGTGCTGAGCGGCACGCCTGCGGTCGAGGCGGCGCCGACGGCCGCGGAACTACGCTGCTACTCCGGCAAGATGGCCTCCTCGGTCTACCACGCCAAGAAGCTGGGGCGCTGTCACGGCAAGCTTGCCCGGGGCGGATCGACATCCGATTTCGAGGCTTGTGTCGGCGCGACGCTCGCCGGCGTCGAGTCGCGCATCCTGTCCGAGGATGAGAAAGCGGCCGCTTCGGGGTTCGTCTGTGCTGGCGACCTCGAAACGCTCCAGCTCGAGGCGTCTGTTTCGTGGCAGGAGACCCTCGCCGCGTCGTCGATCTTCCAGGCCAATGCGTTGCCGAACGCATGCGTCGACAGGCGCGCGAAGGCGCTTTCCAAGTACGCGGCCAAGTATGCGAATTGCCTTCGTCGCGATTTCGACCTTGGGCCCGGAGAGCGGGACGCGTGCGCCGAGTCGGCGCTGCCGGCGTTTCGCAGTGCATGGGACAAGGCGGGATCGCGGGCGCCGTGCACGTCGGATGAACGCGAGAGTGTCGCGGGCGGCGTGGTCGCAGCCGTCGACGCGCAGGCCGACTTGTTGCACGTCGCTTGCGGCGACGGCGTCCCCTCTGGTTACGAGCAGTGCGACGACGGCAACTTGCTCGGCGGCGACGGATGCGACGAAGACTGCATCGTCGAAGAGTGCGGCAACGGCGTGCTGCAGGCCGGCGAAGCCTGTGATGATCAGGTGCAGACCGCCACCTGCGAAGCCGATTGCACGGTGGCCTTTTGCGGCAACGGCATGCACAACCCTGCCGCCGGCGAGCAGTGCGACACCGCCGGCGTGTCGGCCGGCTGCGAGGCCGATTGCACGAGACCTGTCTGCGGGGACGGCACACTCAATCCCCTCGCAGGCGAACAGTGCGACGATGGAGGCGAGTCCGCCGTGTGCGATTCGGACTGCACGCCCGCTGCCTGCGGCGACGGCACGCTCAACCTCGGTGCCGGCGAGCAGTGCGACGACGGCGCTGCAGTATCCGGGGACGGTTGCAGCGCAGCCTGTGCTCTCGAAGCCTGCGGCAACGGGAGCCGGCAGGATCCGGAGGAGTGCGACGACGGCAACGCCGAGGACGGCGACGGATGTACTTCGCTTTGCCGGCGCGAGACGTGCGCAGCGGTCGGCGAAGAGGTTCGGTGCCTGTGGTGTCCGGACGGATCGCAGCCCGACGCTTCGTGGTCGGGCTGCACGTGCGCGGCCGGGTACGAGCCGGCGGGCTCGAGCTGCCAGGATATCGACGAGTGCGCCGGCGATCCCTGCGGCGGCGCCCCCTGCGACAACCTGCCGGGAACATGGTCGTGCCCGATCGCGTGCACCGAGGCCGCTTTCCACGCCGCGCTGCAGGGATGCGGTGGGGCGAGTCGCACGATCACCTTCGATTGCGCCGACACGACCATCCTGCTGTCGGGCGGTGACGGCCCGCGGCAAACCGGCTGCGACCACCTCTTGATCGACGGCCTGGACCGCAACATCAGCTTCGAGCTGAATCCGAAGTGCTGGGGCCAGGCAATACCAGCCGAGCAGTGCCGGGTTCCGCTCGACCCGGATGGCACCTGCCCGTGTCCGGACGAGAACAGCGGCACCGTCTTTCTCTCCCTGGAAGGAGACAACTCGACGGTCCGCAATCTCGCGGTTCGTTACTTCTTCGACGGCATCAAGACCGCCGGTAGCGGCAATACCGTCGAGAACGTCTCGTTCGAGCGCACGTGCGACGAATCCATCGGCAGCATTTCGGGCGTCGGCAATCTCTTCACCGGCATTCGCGCAACGACGGCATGCGGCAAGTGCATGCAGAACTACGGCAACTTCTCGGCGACGGCTGCGGACCCGAGGTTGCGCGAGCACTACAACGCGATCGTGCGCGACAGCCTTTTCACCGATTGCCAGCAGCCCATCCGCATGACCAATGCGGGCCGCTACCTGATCGAGTCCACGCGAATGGAAGGCTTCTTCCCGTCAGGAATGTTCCGATGCCTCGGCCCCCGCTTCACCTCCGGTCCGGGCGACACGCAAGTCGTGCACATGACCGACGTCGAGCTCGACGGCTGCGACGACGGCGTGCGCATCGGCGGCAACGTGCAGGCGTTGGTGTGGAACAACACCTTCGTGAACAACGAGTTTCGCGGCCTGCTGGCCAACGCGAATTCGCGCGTCGTGATGTGGGACAACGTGGTGCGCTACAACGGCGGCCTGGCCAGCTCCGAGCTGGGTCTCGGCGGCGTCGGGATCACGGACACAGCCCAGGTGGACCTCGGCGGCGGCAGCCTCGTCATCGACGGGCAGGTGGTGAGCAGCCCCGGCAGGAACATCCTCTGTGACAACGTAGGCCCCCAGGGAACCCCGCGCGAAGTGCACAATGTGACGGCGACTACGGTCACGGCCGAGAACAACTATTGGTGCACGGCTGATCCGCCCAGCCGCGTGACCGGGCCGGTCGACACCGATCCGTTCCTCAGCGAAGAACCCTGACAGCGCGGGGAACCTGGTACCTCGAGGACACGGCGTTCTTTCTCGATGCCAACACGGTTCTTTGCGGCGCGGCGTTCTCTTGCGACGAGTACCGCAAGGCGGACGCAGACCTGCGCGAAAGTGGGAGGGGGCCGATCCGGGTAGCCGAGACGAAGCAGCCCGGACCGGGACCCTCTTGGCGCCGGCGAAACAAAGAGCTTGCTACGCGGCGGCAGCGGTATCATTCTTCACGCACGACGATGCTGATCGGATGGACGCGGCGTACGGTCGCGGGATCCAGAACGGTTCCACGCGCCGGCTACGGGGGATTTCCATGAATCGCTGGTCTCACAGAATCCGCAGGGGTGGTTTCGTCCTCGCGTTGGCCGGTTTGTTCGCGAGCTGCGGCGGGGGCGGCGACGACGAAGGCGGCGGGAACCTCCTGAGGCTCTTCTTCGGGATGACGGGCCAGGGCAACTGCAACAGCGTCGTCGTCAACGTGGACCTGGCCGATGCCGAGGCGATCCTCGCCCGCGACGACGGCGGCTCGCTCGACTGCGTGCTCGATTCCGTTCTGGCAGGAAGGGGCTGCTTCGCCACCTACACGGAACTCGACGGCGGCGACAGACTGAGAG
>JBHEOD010000015.1:36587-40799 GCA_046261745.1 Binatia bacterium | reverse complement strand
GTGCCAGCGCCGGCGCGGGCGAGGGCTGCGATGCGGCCTGCGGCAGGGTCGGCCTCGGCTACGACGAAGCCACGCGGACCGTGGCGGGAAGCGACGGCACGGACGCGAACTGCCTCGCCGTGCTGGCGGCGCTGGGCATCTCCAATGGCGGGCTGGAGCACCCTTCCTCGACTTGCGGAGCAGCGCTGGGCTGCTACTCGAGCCCCTTCGAGTTCACAGACACGACGCCGTTCGAAGGCCGCTGCGTGAACCCGCCCACGGATGCGCTCGGCAGCCAGCCCTGGGTGTGGCGCGCCTGCGCGTGCCGCTGACGATTGACGACCCGCCAGGCTCCAGCTGCGTCGCGTGCGGATGCTACGGCTGGAGACTTCGCATGTAGGCGACGAGCGCCGCGAGGTCGGGCTCCGACAACTTGTAGGCTTTCTTGCGGACGCCCGGCTTCATTTCGTCGGGCGAGACGATCCACTTGCGGATCTCGTCCTCACCGAGACGAGCACCGACGCCGTCGAGACGGCCGCGGCGGTTCCCCTTGCCGTCGATCGAATGGCACATCGCGCAACCTTCGCGCTCGTAGACGCGTTTTCCGTCGTCGATGCTCGCAGGGGCGACACTCGGGGAGGCGGCGCGTGGAGATTCCGGGGCCGGAGCTTCGGAGTTCGGGGACTCGGAAGACCAACCGACACCGGTCCACATCAACGAGATCAATAGTGCTGACGCGGCCGATTTTCGTGACATCGTGAAACCTCCGAGGGAAGGATCTTGCGCCAAGTCCGCGACGAGCACGCGCCCGGCACGCGGTGCGCCGGCGAGAAAAATCTTCGCCGGCGGCCTCTTTCTGCCTCTCACGGATTCTGGACGGCGGCGAACAGCAGCGACACGGCCACGATCAGAAGCCCTGTCCCGACAGCCAGCGCCCTGGCGATCCTGCATCGCATCGTGCCTCTCCCTCACACCAGGTCGAAAAGCTCGGAATGGGAATGACGCAGCGGCACGCCGATGTCGTACAGCGCGCGCTCGACGGCGGCGAGCATCGGGGTGGGGCCGCAGACGAAGTACTCGAGTTCGCAGCGATCGGCGGGCAATCCACGTTCGAGAATGGCGGCGGTGAGAAAGCCGCGCTCGCCTGTCCAGCCGTCGGGCGCCTCTTCGACGACGTGCACCACAGTCAGGCGAAGCCTGCGTTCCAGGTCGCGGACGTCCTCCAGAAAGGTAGTGCGCTCCACGCTGCTGTTGGCCATGAACAGGGTGTGGCGACGGCGGTCCCCTTGCTCCGCCAGCGATCGCATCATGCTCATCAGCGGAGCCATGCCGATTCCGCCGCCGATGAACACGTACCCGGGAGCGACGTGGCGGTCCATCGTGAAGGCACCGTAGGGGCCGTCCACGAATGCCGTTGCGCCGATTTCGGTGAGCCCCACCGTGCGTGTGAAGTCGCCAAGCTCCTTGATGGTGACCTCGAGTCTGCCGTCCGCGCGCGGCGCCGAAGAGATCGAGAACGGATGCTCCTTCATTGCGAACGGCGAGTGGCCCAGCGTCAGCCAGCAGAACTGCCCGGCCTCGAACTCGAAGCCGGCATGCCCGACCGGCTCCATCGCCAGTGTCCACGCACTGCCGCGCTCCTCGCGCACTGCGGTGACGCGATACGGTCGGCGCAGCAGTCGCAAGGGCTTGAAGAAGCGCACGTGCAGCGTGACGGCCACCCACGTCGAGACGATGAGCACCCACAGCATCCGCTTCGGCGGCGAACCGACGTAGTAGCCGACGCCGTCCACGTGGACCAGGGCAAGCACCACCGCCGCCACGGCGAGAATCACATGAAGGATGCGCCACGCGTCGTAGTGCAGGCGGATCTGCTTGCGCCACAGAGAGCTGGCCACGAGGATCAACAAGGCCGCGGCCGAAACCGCACCGGCGAACAGGTGACCCGGCGCGACACGCGGATCGAACGCCTGCAGGAAGGAGGGATTCTCGCGGATGAGAAGGCCGGCGTGCCCCAGCACCAGCAACAGCGCGATCACCGCCAGGTAGCGGTGAAAATAGTAGATGACGTCGATCCCGTACGGGGCCGTGGCGCGCCGGAAGCGGGCCGTGAGCAGGAACTGAAGCCCCATCATGGTCAGCCCCGCAAAGCCGAGCGCGATGGCAAAGTCCCAGGCAAAACCCATCCCGGCGGGAGGATCCCCGGCGAGCAGGGCCAGCAGGGGAAAGAGAACGAGGCCGAGGAGGATCGCGATCCAGAAGGCGCCTTCCAGGATCCGCATTCGTTCCTTTGGGCAGCGCCGGCGGGAATTTACAAGTCACTCTGGGCCACGGGCGACCGTAATGTTGTTCGGCGTTCCCCGAGGTGGTAGGAATTCACCAAGTCTTACCCAGTTCTTGCCAGGGAGGATGTCTCCATGCGCATCACATCCAAGGGTCAGGTCACCATTCCGGTCGAGATCCGCGAGCGACTCGGACTGTTGCCCGACTGTGAAGTGGAGTTTGAGGTCGAAGGCAGCGCGGTGCGGATTCGCAAAGCTCGCGGGGGCCGTCTCGGCGGACGCGGCCGCAGCATCGTCGAACGCCTCAAAGGCAAGGCGACCGCTGGCTTGACGACCGACCAGATCATGGCGCTGACTCGCGCCTCACGCTGATGCCCGTTCTGGTCGACAGCAATGTCGTCCTCGACGTCCTGACGGAGGACCCGCAGTGGTTCGCGTGGTCTGCCGACGCGCTGGCTGCCCAGGCAAATCGGGACGTTCTTGCGATCAACCCCATCATCTACGCCGAAGTGTCGGCGGGGTTCGCTCGTATCGAGGATCTCGACGCTGCCATCCCATCGCCGACCTTTCACCGTCTGGCGCTCCCTTGGGATGCCGCGTTTCTTGCTGCCAAGTGCTTTCTGACTTATCGGAAGCGGGGCGGCGCAAGGTCATCGACATTGCCGGATTTTTTCATCGGAGCGCACGCGAGCGTGTCCGGCATGACGCTCCTCACTCGCGATGCCGCTCGGTACCGCACGTACTTCCCCAAGCTGAGGCTCGTGGCGCCGTGAGGTGTCGGCCCATGATCGGCGCGGCGCGTCGAGGTCGTACCCGTCGGTAACCGAGACGCAGCCCTTCGGCCACAAGTCCTTTCCGTTCGCTCCGTCTGGCTTACTCTTCGATCTGGTTGCGCCGGGCGCGCTCGAGCACCCGGCGGATGATGGAGACCAGCGTCTCGGCCGACGTGAAGTTGCCGCCGTCGAGACTCGTAAGGTGCTGCACCCGGCCGCAGAACGGGCCGGTGTCGGCGTCCGTCGCCTCCGAGGCCAGTTCGACGACGAAGGCGCGGCTGGTGGCGTTGCCGGCGGGGCCGAGGCGTGCCGTGGAGGGCAGCGCCGGATGGAGCGCCTCGTCGGCGCCGCCGGTTTCGTCGTGGTTTCGGTTTGGATCGCGTTCGTTCATTGGGTCACCCGGCGCCAAGGTCGCAAAGGAGGGGCCCTCAAGTCTTGAAAGAGTTCGGAAAATTCTTGGAAAGTTGGGCCGGGTCGAGGAAAGCAGGCGAAGACGGTCATCGGCGATCGGAACCGGCTGGCCCGGCCACGCTCGTCGCGACCGCGGGACACGATTTCATCGAGATGCTATGGAACGCGAAAACACGCGCGGCGGCGGATCCCGCCGCGAAGGGAGGCAAGAACGAACATGAACCGCACCCTGGGTCCTGGACCAATCTTGCTCGCCGCGATCCTCGGACTCGGCGTCGTCGCCGCCGTCGCGGCCGCAGAGCCGATCGACTTCGCGTACACCGGTAGCGAGCAAAGCTATAACGTTCCGACCGACGGCAGCGTCTGTGCCGTCACCCTTGAACTCATAGGCGCGAGCGGGGGCGAGGCGGTGCTGGGCGAGGGTGGAGAAGGCGGCAGCCTGAAGGCCACGTTGGCGATCTCGCCGGGAGAGACACTGTTCATCACTGTCGGCGGCGCGGGCGGCGACGGATCCGGGCTCGGCGGCTTTGGCGGCGGCGCGGATAGCGGGGTCGCGTCCAGCGGCGAGCATTCGTCGGGGGGCGGAGGCGGCGCCTCGACAGTTTCCAACGAGAGCATCGTCCTTGCCGTTGCGGGCGGCGGAGGCGGCGCCGGAGTCGCGATAGGATCCGGCGGGAGCGGAGGCTCGGCCGGCGGCGACGGTGGGGACGGCACGGCGGACGCCTTCGCTCCTTCTGCCGGCGGCGCGGGCAGCGGCGCAACAACAC
>JBHEOD010000015.1:21439-36577 GCA_046261745.1 Binatia bacterium | reverse complement strand
GGCGGCGGCGGCGGACCGGGCGCGGATTCCGGCGAAGCCGGTACCTCCGGCATCGGCGGCGCCGGCGGCGCCGCAGGTCCGGTACTGAACGGATCCGCGGGCGGCGGCGGCGGCGGTGGTGGCGGCTACTTCGGCGGTGGGGGAGGAGGCGGAGGCGGTGCAACAGCCAGCGGTGGAGCCTCGGGCGGCGGCGGCGGCGGTGGTTCCGGTTTCGTCAACGAGGAGGCGACCGACGTCGGCACGAGCACGCTTACTCAAGACGGCGAAGGAAACGGTGTGGTTCGCATTACACCGCTGCCCGGCGACTGCGCGCCGGTGACTCTGTGCGGCGACGCGAACAACGACGGAAACATCACGGCCAGCGACGCGTTGTTTGCGCTGTCTGCTGCCGTCGGATCGAAGCAATGCTCGCTCAGTGTTTGCGACGCCAACGGTAGCGGAAGTATCTCGGCAGGCGACGCGCTGCTGATCTTGAAGGCAGCAGTCGGGAGCGCTGTCGAACTCAAGTGCCCTTAGCCGAAGACGCGCGCGTCGTGCATCCGGTCCCCGATTGACCGCCGCCACCGCGGCGCATAGCGTCCGCGGCCATCGCCATGCAGACCTTCGACGTTGCCGCCGTGCAGATGAAGTCGGGCCCCGACAAGCAGGCCAACGTGGCCGAGGCGTCGTCCCGGATCGCGGAGGCCGCTGCCGCCGGCGCCCAACTCGTTGCGCTTCCTGAGGTTTTCGCGTGGCGTGGGCCGCACGACCGGGAGCGCCTCGAAGCCGAGACCATCCCCGGGCCGACCACCGACGCGATGGCCGCGCTGGCCCGGCGCCTCGGCATCCACCTCGTGGCCGGCTCCATCCTGGAGGCCGGCGGCGACGGCGACCTTCCCTACAACACGACGACGCTGTTCGGCCCCGACGGCAGCCTGCTGGCGCTCTACCGCAAGATCCACCTGTTCGACATCGACCTTCCCGGCCGTGTGACGATCCGCGAATCGTCGTGGAGAGCCCATGGCGACCAAGTCGTCTGCGCCGACACGGCGCTCGGAAAGATCGGCCTGGCCGTCTGCTACGACCTGCGTTTCCCGGAACTCTTTCGGCGCCTGAGCGACGCCGGCAGCGAGATCGTCGTGATGCCGTCGGCGTTCACTCGTCCGACCGGCCAGGCCCACTGGGAGACGCTGCTGCGCGCGCGCGCGATCGAGAACCAGTGCTTCGTGGTGGCCCCGAACCAGTACGGCGCCGGCGCGCAGGGATTCCACGACTACGGCAATTCGCTGGTGATCGATCCGTGGGGTCTCGTGCTGGCCCGCGGCGGCGACGAGGAAGCCGCCGTCGTCTCGGCCACGCTCGATGCGGGTGTGCTCGAGCGCGTACGCCGCGAGCTGCCGTGCCTCACGCACCGGAGACTCGCGTGAAACCGTTCCTGCGGCTCCTCACCACCGAGGAAGCCTACGCCGAACTCGCGCGCACGACGGCACTCGGCGTGGAGACGGTACCGGCGCGCACCGCGCTCGCGCGCGTGCTGGCCGAGCCGGTCACCGCGCGCGAGGACGTGCCGCATTTCTTCCGCTCGAACATGGACGGCTTCGCCGTGCTTGCCGCCGACACGTTCGCCGCCAGCGAAGAGGCGTCCGTGTCGCTGCGATTGGCGGGCGAAGTCGCGATGGGCGACGACGCGCGCCAGCAGCTCGAGCCCGGCTCGGCCATCCGCGTTTCCACCGGCGCGATGATGCCGCCCGGCGCCGACGCGGTGGTGATCGTCGAGCACACCGAGGAGCGCGGCGGCCTCGTGCTCGTGCGCCGCGCCGTCGTCCCCGGCCAGAACACCATCGCGATCGCCGAAGACCTGTGCGCCGGCGAAGTCGTGCTCGAAGCCGGCCATCGGTTGCGCGGCAGCGACGTCGGCGCGGTCACCGGCGTCGGACGCGCCGAAGTCGTCGTGCATCGCATCCCGCGAGTAGGCGTGGCCGCCACCGGCGACGAGATCGTCGAACCCGAGGACGAGTTGCCGCCGGGACGCGTGCGCAACGTGAACCAGTACCTGCTCGGCTCGATGGCGCGCGCCATCGGCGCGGAGGTGGTCGATTACGGCGTCATCCGCGACGACGAAGCGGCCCTCGACGAGCTGTTCAAGCGTGCGCGCCGCGACTGCGACGTGCTGCTGCTGTCGGGCGGAAGCTCCAAGGGCACCAAGGACTACGTGCTGTCGTCGATCCGGCGCGTGCCGGACGCCGACGTGCGTTTTCACGGCGTCGCGATCGCGCCGGGCAAACCCACCATGCTGGCGGAGGCCGGCGGCCTTTCCGTTCTCGGCGTGCCCGGCAATCCGGCGGCCGCCGCGGTCGTGTTCATGCTGTTCGGCAGCGTGCTGATCCGCCTGCGCGGCGGTGAACGGCTCGCGCGCATCCTCGCAACCCGGCCGCGCGTGCGTGCGCGGCTCGGGTCCGACCTCACGTCCACGCCGGGCCGCGAAGACTACGTGCGCGTCCGGCTCGGCGACTCTCCCGAAGACGGCGACCTGCCGGCGGCCACACCGCTGCGCGGCAAGTCGGTGACGATCTCGACCATCGCGCGCGCCGATGGCCTGCTGCGCATTCCGCGCTCGAGCGAGGGCCTCGCCGCCGGCAGCGAAGTGGAGGTTTTGCTCTTCGCATGAGCGCGCACGCGAACTTCCTGCAACGCCGGCCGCTCGCCGAGGCTCGCACGCTGCTGCTGGCCGGGGTTGCGCCCGTGGCGGCCGAGGAAGTTTGCGTGGACGACGCGGCCGGTCGCATCGCGGCCGTGACCGTCATGGCCGCGCATCCCGCGCCGCACTATCGCGCGGCGGCGATGGACGGCTACGCGGTGCGCGCGTCCGATACGTGGGCGGCGTCCGAAGCTCCGATCACGCTGCGCCTGCTCGCTGCCGGCGAGACGCCGGGACGCGAGCCGTGCTGCGCGCCGGTAGACACGGGCGCGCTGCTGCCGGAGTGGGCCGACGCAGTGGTGCGGATCGAAGATACGGCAGCGGTAGACGGCGGCTGCCGCATCACGTCGGTGGTGCCGCCGGGATGCGACGTACGCAGGGTCGGCGAAGACATTGCGGCCGGGACGATCCTGGTGCCGGAAGGCGCGCGTATCCGTCCGTGGGACATCGCCGCGATGCTCGCCACCGGCACCACCCGCGTTCGCGTTCGGCAGCGTCCGCGCGTGGCCATTCTCGCCACCGGCGGCGAAGTGGTCGAGCCGCCCGAGGCGGCAGCGCCGGGACAGGTCATCGAGTACAACTCGCGGATGATTGCGGCGCTCGTCGAGGAGTGGGGCGGCTCGGCGCATCGCCTCGGCATCGTCGCCGACGACGAGGCCTCGCTCGCGCGCGCGATCAGCGATGCCGCCACGCGCTTCGACGTCGTCGGCGTGATCGCCGGCAGCTCGGCGGGGCGCAGGGATTTCACGATCGCGGCGCTGGCGTCGCTCGGCGACGTGTTCGTGCACGGCGTCGACATCGCTCCCGGCCGTCCCGTCGCCCTCGCGCGCCTCTCCCCCAAAGAAAAAAAGGGGTCAGACCCCTTTTTCGAAAATAAAAGGGGTCTGACCCCTTTTTCCCGGCCTTCTGAGGGCGCGACGCCTGCGATCGCGATTCCTGGCTATCCGGTCTCGGCCGTCGTCGTTTGCGAACAACTTCTGCGGCCGCTCGTCGAGGCGCTGCTCGGCAGCACCGGGGCGCCGGGTGCGCGTATGCAGGCGCGCATCGCTCGCAAGATTCCGTCACGGCTCGGCATGGAGGAATTCCGCCGCGTGTGCGTGACGCGACAGACCGGTGGAGGCTACGTCGTCGCACCACTGGCGTCGGGAGCCGGCTCGATCAGCACGGTGAGCGGCGCGCACGCGTGGCTGCGCATCGCGGCGGCCGTCGAAGGACTCGACGCGGGCGCCGACGTCGATGTCGAACTGATCGTCTCACGTGACGACGTCGACTCCGCGTTCGTGCTGGCCGGCGAGCCCTGCGCGGCCTCTGCGGCACTTGAAGCGGAGCTTCGCCGCACGTCCCCGCGTGCTCGCGTGCATTTCCTGCGGCGTGGCGCCGCCGACCAGATCGCCAGCGTGGAGCGGGGCGAAGCGCACGGCGCCATCCTCAGCGATACGGACGCCGAAGGAGCGGGAACAGCCTTCGAACGGCGTACTCTTCCCGCCACCGGGATGACGCTCGTGCTCGGCCATGACCGTCGATAGCCGGCGCAGCGCCGCGCTGCTGTGGTGGGTGCTCGCGTTCGTGCTGCACCGCTTTCTCATCGTGCTGTTCGCGTTCGACGGCGTGTTCTTCTGGGAGGAGGCCTACCGGCTTCTCGTGGCCGAGTCGCTGCGAGGTGGCTGGGACATTCCGCTTCACGATCTGCAGGCCGACCCGTACGCAGGCGGCAGCCTCGTGTTCTCGGCGCTGGCGGCGGTGGCGACTTCGACCGCCGGCTCGTCGCTGGTCGTGCTGAAGACTGTCGCGCTGGCGTGGAGCGCGCTCGGCCTCGCGCTGTGGCTGCTGGTGACCGATCGCGTGTTCGGTCGCCGCGCGGCGCACCTCCTCGGCTTTGCGTGGCTGGCCGCGCCGCCGGTCTTCGTCGTGTTCAACGTGACTGCGCTCGGCTCACACAGCGACACGATCACGCTGACCGGGCTTCAGTTGCTGCTGATGTATCGCTACCTCGACGATCGCTCGACCGGCCGCCTCGTCGCGTGGATGGGGGCAGCGGGCCTCGCACTGTGGTTCAGCTACGCGTCGGCGCTGCCGATCGCGGTCTTCACCGCGTACGTGCTGGCGGCCGGCGCGCTGCCGCTCGCGCGATGGCCCGCGGCGGCTGCCGGCTTTCTCGCCGGGTTCTCTCCGTGGATTGCGTACAACCTGGCCGCGGGTGGCTCGCTCGACGTGGTGGCGCAAACCTTCGCGGGCGGTGGTGACCCGGCGCGCGGCTACCTGGCGAACCTGTTCGACCTGACGGTGCGCGGCACGCCGGTGGCCCTTTACTTCCGCGACATCGGTATTGCGGGCGACGTGAAAGTGTCTCGCGAATTCCTCGCGTACCCCTATCTCGCGGTTTACGTGGCGTCGTGGGCCGCATTGATGGCGGCGCCTGTTTTTCGGCTCGCGAGAAGCACGACGGTGTGGCGTCCGGAAGTGTTTCGTGCGGCAGTGGCCGGATGCCCGGAACTCCCGATCCTTGCGCTTTTCCCGTTCTTTCTCGCGGTGATTGCGGCCAGCAACCAGGAATTCAACGACTACGGCGTCGTCCGCTACATCACGTTCCGCATTCTCGTGCCGGCGCTGCCGTCGCTGTTTTTTGCGGTTGCGCTGGCGGCGGCGCGAGCCGGCACCCCGCTGCGAGTGTCCGTGGTGGCGGCGTACACGCTGGCCGCGCTGGTCGGGACCGGCCAGCTCCTGGCCGACGGCCGCGGCGGACGCGCGACGCGCGAGGCCGAAGCTCGCGCGCTCGGCGCCGAGGCGATGGGGCACCTCATCGTGTTCAAGCACGGCACCGATGCAGACGTTGCGCGCGAGCGCATCGCGGCGCTTCCTGAGGAGTTGCGGGCGCCGGCGTGGCGCGGCGTGGGGAGCAGCTACGCGTACCTGTTCGGCACCAAACGAAGCGGCCTCGCGGCATCGGAGTTGACGAGGGCCCTCGAGCGCGACGGCGGCGATCGCGCGGCGATGCTCGAGGGCGCGCGCCTCGCGATCGGGCCAGGCCTGTTCCAGGTTGCGCCGCTGCCGGAGTCGCCGCGGCGCGACGAACTGCGCCGCGCCATCGAGGACGCCGACGGCGCGGCGCGATCCCGGTAGTTGGGGTGTGACCCCAATTGGCCGGCCAGTTCGAGCGACGGCACACAAAAAAAGGGGTCTGACCCCATTTTCGGGAAATCTGTACCTGTCCCGGATTTTTCAGGGGAAGGTGATGTTGCAGCGGGCAAGGGATGCGGGCGGGAGGAGTTCGTCGCGGCTCGGCGCGATCAGGCGGCGGCGGCCGATCGATGCGGAGAAGCCGGCGCCGGTACCTGTTTCGGCCGGGTAGAGTCGCTGGGTCCACCACGGCAACGCTTGCCATTCGTCCACCACGCGCTGTGCCTCGTCGCAGTCGCCGCGCACCGCCTCCACCGTGGCGGCGAGTTGCCAGCCGGCTTTCAATCCCGGATCGACGGCGCGCACGCTCGCGAGTGCAAGTCGCGCATCGTGGAGCACCACGCGCCGCTCGTCCTGGCTGCGAGCATCCGCGAGAGCGTCCTCGAGTCGCGCGAGCGCGAGACAGTAGAGCGCCTCGCCGTGGAGCGGATTGCGGCCGAGCGCGCGGTACCAGCGCGCTACCGCCTTGTCGCGACGTCCAAGCCCATGCAGTACGACGGCCATCGAATGGTCGTACTCGGCCGCGGCCAGGTCGAGAAACCTCTCGCGCCCGACAGGACCCCCATCGGCCTGATCGGCTTGCAGCCGTGCGGCGCGGCGCAGCAGGCGAAGACCTTCGAACAGGCGGCCGTCGTCGATCGCCAGGAACGCCAGGTTTTCCCACGCCAGGTGATAGTCGGACGCGGCGGCCCGCTCGAACGCCAGGCGTGCCTCGGCCTTGCGTCCGCCCGCGTACTCGACGATGCCGGCCTGCGTCGTTTGCGCGTCCACATACCGCGGCATCGAGCTTTTGAGGTCGTTGCTGTCGAACAGAAAGCCCTGCCAGAACACCGCCAGGCTTAGCAGGCCGGTGACAGCGCACGCGCCGGCCGCAAGCCTGCTCCAGCGTGGCCGCGAGCGCTCGAGTCTCACGAACCCCTCGGCGAACCACAACGCGAACACCAGCGAGACCGGCGTGAAGTAAGTTGCCTTGACGGCCGCGGCGATCGGGGCCTGCCTTGTGCCGTACACGAACAGCGCGAGCATCGCTGCGGTAACGCACGCGAATGCGACCGTTGCATTGTCCCAGCCGCGCCGTCGCAACGCGGCCACTGCGGCGAACGCGCCGAACACCATGAGGCCGGTCGGCAAGAGCCCAAGCGTGAGCAAGGCCTGCCCCGCACGTCGTGAACCTTCGCTCTCCACCACCGGCGGCAGCACCCAGCCGCCGAATCCGTCGAACCAGGTGTTGGCGTAAAGTCCCGTCCACACCGACTCGCGCATCGCGCGCTCGAAGCCGTGCGCCGACTTGTCCTCCTGCGGCGCCGAGCCGCGCGGCCACACGGGCCGCCGGAAGATCAACGGGTCGAACGTGAGGTAATCGGCCCAGCCGCGCGCGGCCTGCGGCTGGTTGCCCTCGACGTAGGAGACCATGAAGGTGTCGCGACTGAGCTGGAACGGCCGCCCGTACACATCGACGTTGCGCGCGTAGTACGGACCGCACACGACAAGCATCGCCGCTGTCGCGGCCAGCACCACCTTCGCACCCTGTGCGAGTTCCCGCCGGATGAGCGCCTGCGCGGCAAGGGCAGCGAGGCATCCGGCGGCCACTGCCACCGCCGAGAACTTCGCGAGCATCGCAAGCCCGAGGCAGATGCCAAGCAGGATCGCGCGGCTCCACGTCGGCTTTTTCATTGCGCCGAGCACGGCGAGCAGCGAAAGGCTGCCGAGGACCGCGTGGATGCCTTCGTTGCCGAGGAAGCCGGCGCTGTAGAGCTGCACCGGAATCAGCAGGGTGACTGCCGCAGCCATCAGCCGTACGCGATCGTTTCCCGGGAAGCGACGTCCGACGACATGCCACGCGATCAGCGCCGGCAGGCAACCGAGCAGCGCGATGACCAGCTTGCCGACCTTCAGCCGCACAACGGGGTCGGTAGCCGCCAGCGCATTCCAGAGCCCGGCCATCAACCAGTAATAGAGCGGAGGATGGAAGAACGACCAGCCATGCGTCGGCAGCGGCACCCGGCCGGTGTCGGCTACGAACCAGATGTAGGTGAAGTGGGCGAACGCGTCGTAGCCCGCCAGCACAGGCGCAGCCCACGCGTTGTGAAGGCGCGCGACCACGGCGAGCGCCAGGAGGCCGGCACCGAACCAGGCGAGTGGACTCCGCTTCACGACTGGGCTGACCTCTCGCACGGCTCCCGCCACCATACAATCGCGTTGCCCGGTGCGCGAAACCGAAGGGCGCGTCGAGCGTTTCCGTTGACCTCTCCCTCCACGAAGGCGAACCTGTCGGCCGCATGAATCGCAAGACCTTTCTCGCCTGCGGCGTCGCGATGACGATCACCGCCGTCCTGGTGAGGCTCAACAACGCGCTGGTCGTGTCGGTTCTGGCGGGCTACGACGCATTCGCCCACATCACGTACGTATGGTTCCTGGCTGAAACCGGCCGCGTGCCGCTCGCTGAAGCCGGCTGGGAGTTCTTCCAGCCTCCCCTGTACTACGCCGTCATGGCGTCGATCTGGCGCACGTTCGACACGATGGATCCGATCCTGCGCCTGCGCCTCGGCACGGCGCTGATCGCCATGCTCGGACTGGCGCAGGCGGCGGTTGCGCTGGCAATCGTCCGGCGGCGTTTTCCTCGCGAGTACCTCGTGCAGCTGCTGGCCGCCGGGTTGATGCTCTTCGTGCCTGTCCACCTCTACAGTTCCGGTTTTGTCGGCAACGAAGGATTGACCGCGGCACTGTGCGCGACCTCACTGTGGCTACTGCTGCGCGCGCTCGAACAGCCCTCGGCCGCGCGCGCGGCGGCGCTCGGCTTCGCGCTGGGCCTGGCCATGCTGACGAAGTTCACGGCGATCGTCGTGGTGGCAGCGGCCGTGGCGACGATCGGCCTCAAAGGCCTGCTCAAACGCGATGCCGCCGGGGCCGCAAGATCGCTGGCTGTCGTAGCCGCCGTGCTGGTGGCGGTCTGCGGCTGGTATTACGCGCGCAACATCAGCATCTACGGCACGCCGTTCCAGCTCAGTCGCGACCAGCTCTTCCTGCAGCGCGTCGAGAACTCGCAGCTCCAGGGCAAGCGTCACTTCCTCGAGTACGTCCTGTTCGACCCCGGGGTGCTGTACCGCCCGCAGTGGCCACGCGGACTCTCGCTCAATTCGCCGCGTCCGCCCGGAGCAGCTTACAGTGCCATGCGCGAGTCCATTCCGACCGGACTGTATGCCAACGCGTGGTTCGACGGATTCGGAGGCTTCGCGCTGCCGCCGGTCACCTACAGCGAAGCGTCGCGGCGCGCAGGGCAGCTCCTGCTCACACTCGCGGTCATCCCGACGGGCGTGATGCTGCTCGGCTTCCTGGTCGCGATACGCAGCCTGCTGCGCAAGGGATGGGACGATGCGACGGTGTCCATGCTGTTCGCGCTCGCCGCCATGGCGGCGGTGCTCGTCCAGGGCACACGCACGGTGCCTACCCAGGCGGCCGTCAAGGCCACTTACCTGATGCCGGTCTCTGTCGCTTTCTCGTACCTGCTCGCGCTCGGGCTTCACGATCTGTCGGCGCGTGCGCCGCGCGTGCTGCGCGCGGTGGCGATCGCATGCGCGCTGCTCGGCGCCGCCAGCGCGCTGGTGTTCACGCGCGGCCTCGTGATCGGTGACGGATGGTTTCGCACCGGCGTTGAGGCGCCGCTGGCCCGCAACCTCTACGGCGTGATCGACTACGCCGCCGGCGACGTCGAAGGAGCTCGCACGCACTTCGAAGCATCCGCACTCGGCGGCTGGCATATCGGCTACGAGAACCTCGCAACCCTGGCGCTCGAACGCGGCGAACCCGAGGCCGCGGCGTGGTTCATGCTGACCGCCGCGTCGCTGCAGCCCGGCCAGACCAGGGGCAGCATCGAGGAACGGCGACGTGCCATCGCAATCACGCAGGCCGAGTACGCCAGCTCGATGGGCGTCATCTATGAACGCCTCGGGCGCCGCGAGGATGCCTTCGGCGCGGTGCGCCGGTCGATGCGCCTCGACCCGACGATTCCGGAAGCCCGCTACAACCTTGGCGTGCTCGCGCTGCTCGAAGCCCTCGCAACGCGCGACGTGGATCGCGTCCTGGTGGAAGATGCCGCCCGCGCATTCGAGCGCAGCCTCGAATTGGACCCGGCTTTTCGCGAAGCCGCTGTCCTGCGCGGCGTCGCGCTGGCGTTTCTCGGCGATTGCTCGGCTGCGCTGCCGCTGCTGACAGGCCCCGGTACCAGCGAGCCGGGCTCACGGCGCTACGCCGTCGAAACCGGACCCGGTGATCTCAATGCCGCCGGCCTGCACCGCCGCCGCCGTATCGACCCTGTCCCGCGCGAACTCTCGGCGCAAAGCGCAATCGAGCGCTGCCGCGGAACCTGAAATTCCGCGCCGCTTCGCGCCCGCGCCGGGCCGGGCCGGCGGACTCCAGGGACATCCGTTCGGCCGCCCTCAACCCGTCGATTCGTGCCGCACCCCTCTTGGCGATGCGGCGCCGCGCTGTCATTGTGCAGGGCGAGGAGTTTGCGGAATGTCGGACCGTCCTGCCAGGAAGCGACCAAGCACGATCACGGCGGATTCGAACGAGGCCGAGCATCCGCTCGTCACCTACCTCCAGGAGCTGCATACGCGGCACGTCGACTGCACGGCCGGCGAAGTCGCCAGTTACATCCCGGAGCTCGCCAAGGTCGACCCCTCCTCCTTCGGAATCGCCATCGCCACGACCGATGGCCGAGTTTACACCGTCGGCAACACCGACGAGCCCTTCTCGATCCAGTCCATCTCCAAGCCTTTCGCATACGCGCTGGCGCTGCAGGACAACGGTCTCGAGGGAGTGCTGGCCAAGGTGGGCCTGGTTCCCACGGGCAACGGTACCGATCGCGTCAGCCTCTTTCAGGAAAGCGGCAGACCCTTCAATCCGATGATCAACGCGGGCGCGATTGCGGCCACCAGCCTCGTCCGCGACGAGCCCGGCAAGCCGCGCGTGCGGCGCATCCTCGACCTGATGTCGCGCTGCGCGGGCAAGCCCCTTCGCATCGACGAAGCGATGGTCGCCTCCGAGCGCCACAGCGGAATCGGCAACTTCGCCATCGACTACATGCTGCGCAATTCCGGCATCATCGGCTCAGTGCTCGAGCCGGTGCTCGAATGCTACTCGCAACAGTGCTCCACACTGGTGACCTGCCGCGATCTTGCGGTGATGGCGGCAACGCTGGCGGCCGGCGGCGTATGCCCGACTACCCAGGAGAAAGTTCTCGACCCCGGTATCGTCTCGAAGGTGCTGGCCGTGATGGCCACCTGCGGGATGTACGACTACGCCAGCGAATGGGTGGCCCGCGCGGGCATGCCGTCCAAGAGCGGCATCGGCGGCGGCGTGATCGGCGTGCTGCCGGGCCAGGTCGGCATCGCCGTGTATTCCCCTCCGCTCGACACGCGAGGCAACAGCGTGCGCGGTGTTCGCGTGTTCCACGATCTCTCGGAGGACTTTGGCCTGCACCTGTTCGAGGCCACGCGGTCGGGCAAGTCGCTGGTGCGGCGACGCTACGATGCGTCCACCGTCAGCTCCAAGCGCATGAGGCGCTCGGCAGAGACCAAGGCACTGGTGCAGCACGGCTCGCGAATCGTCGTCTTCGAACTGCAGGGCGAACTCACGTTGTTCTCCATCGAGCGCGTCATCCGCGACCTGCTCGCGCTTCCACCCAACACCGACTGGCTCATCATCGACTTCAAGCGCATCACCAGCGCCGACTGGCCGGCTCTCGACCTGTGGATGTCGTTCTGGGAACGGAATCGCCAGCGCTTCCGGGAGGTTGTGCTGACCGGGCTCGACGCCGATGCGGGCCTGAAGCAGTATTTCTCGGCCGCGCTGGCTCGCAAGCCGGCCGCCCTGCTGCTCGAGATGGAGGAGGCCGACACCGCCCTCGAGCTTTGCGAAGACCAGCTTCTTTACGACATCCGCGTGTCGGCCCCCGGCGGCATCCCTGTTTCGCTCGAGAACTTTGACCTTTGCGAAGGCGTCGACGAAGTCAGCATCGAGGTACTGCGCAGCGTGCTCAAGACGCGGCGCTTCAAGGCCGGCGACCAGATCGTCGCGATCGGCGACCCCGCCGACTCGTTGTTCTTCCTCGCGAGCGGACAGGTCAGCGTCACGATCGATCTTGCGGGCGGAGGTACGCGCCGCCTCACCACCTGCACGCCAGGGATGATCTTCGGCGAGATGGCCATTCTTGAACGACGCCCGCGTTCTGCTGTCGTGCGGGCCGACACTCCCGTCGAGTGCTGGGAGCTTGCGATCGCCGACTTCGAGCACCTCACCAACACGCACCCCGATTTGAAGGTAAAGCTGCTCGAGAACTTCGCGCGCAGCCTGTCGATCCGCGTGCGCCGCCTGACCGACGAGGTACGAACGCTAAGTGAATGAGCCCCGAGCCGGCGAGGGGCGAAACCAGTTCCTTTAGGTTAGGAGCGCGAAGCGCGACGTTCAGATTAGCCTCAGCCGGCGAGCGGCGAACACCCAAAGCGTCCCTTGCGGCGCCTACCAGCGGCAAGGATCCTGTCGCCAGAACTCCGCGAGTACCCGGTAGAGTTCCGCGTGACGCTTGGAGAAGGTCACCGGCTCCATGAAGAAGTGCTCGGTGGCTACCGCGAAGAATTCGGACGGGTGGGACGCGCCGTATTCGTCGATGAAGGTGCGGCGGCGGCGGTCGGCGAGTTCGCAGAGCCGGTCAAACTCGCGTTCGAATACGCGCCCCCAGCGTTCGCGCAGGTCGGGGTCGTCCATCGGCGGGACGCCGTCGGTCTCTCCGGTTTCGCCGTCCACCTGGTGCGCGAACTCGTGCAGCACCACGTTGCAGCCGCGGTCCTGGTTGGCTGCGCCGCGCAGCACGTCCTTCCACGAAACGATCAGGCTGCCGGTATCCCAGCTCTCGCCGATGTGGTCGACCTGTTCCTCGACGATGAGCCCGCCGCCGGTCTCGAACTGCACCGGTACCACGTAGGCATCGGGATAGACGAGGATGCTCAGCAGACCGGGATAGTAATCCGTATCGCGATGCAGCAGCAGCAGGGATGCCTGGGCTGCGATCAGCACGCGGGCTTCGTCGGTGAGCTCGAATCCGCCGCAACCTTCGAAACGCTTCTCGTCGAGCAGCACGCGCGTGTGGGCGAGCAACTCGGAGCGATCGTCGGCGCCCAGGCGACGGAACGCCACGAAGCGATGCTCGAGAATGCGCTGCCAGGCCGGTTCAGTCGGCATGGCGCGCAGCCGGCGCCGCCTGCGATTGCGAAGCATCCGTATCATCACGGCTCCGCGAAACCGGCTTCGACGATCGCGAAGTCCACGAAACAGCGCCTCGAGAAAAAGGGGTCTGACCCCATTTTCGGGGTCACGGGCGGGTCGCGGCGCGGGGGGGAATCAGATCCGTCTCCGGTGCAGCAGGGCTTCGGCGATCTCGTCGATGATGTGCTCGGCTTCGGCGCGCGGGTCGGCGGCCTCGCGGATGGGGCGCCCGATGACGACGTAATCCGCGCCGGCGGCAACGGCCTCGGCAGGTCCGGTCACGCGGTTCTGGTCGCCCATCGCATCGCCGGTGCGACGGATGCCGGGCGTGACGATCAGGAAACGCGGACCGCAGGCCTCGCGAATCACGCGGATCTCGTGCGGGGAGGCGACCACGCCGTCCATTCCGGATTCCATCGCGAGCAGCGCCAGCCGCAGCACCTGGTCTTCCACCGGAACGTCGACGCCGATCGTCGTGAGGTCGGTGGCCGACAGGCTCGTCAGCACGGTGACGGCCAGCATGCGCGGGCGACGCAGGTGTTCCGTGCGGCACGCTCGACGCACCTGCCGCACGGCCTCGCGCATCATCGCCGTGCTGCCCGACGCGTGCACGTTGAACATCGCGACGCCAAGCCGCGTCGCCTCGACGGACGCGCGCGCGACGGTTTGCGGAATGTCGTGGAACTTGAGGTCGAGGAAAACTTCACCGCCGCGTTCGCGGATGGACGAGATGATCCGCGGGCCTTCGCGAAGGAAGAGCTGCTTGCCCACCTTGAACATGCCGACGCTGTCGCGGAGCTGGCGCACCAGCACCCCGGCTTCGCGTGCGGTGGATACGTCGAGCGCGAAGATCAGCCGTTCGCGTGCGCGCTCGCGCAGTCCTGCCGATCGCACCGTCACGACAGCAGCTCCGCGTGCGCCTCGCGAAGGCGGCGTCCGATGTCGTCCGCGGCGCCGTTGAGTTCAATTTCCTCGGCGGTCGTGGCCTTCCGGGCCTTGACCTCGATCTTGCCGGAGGCCAGGCCGCGCGGGCCGATCGTCACGCGAAACGGGATGCCGAGCAGGTCGGCATCGTTGAACTTCACGCCTGCCCGCTCGTCGCGATCGTCGAGCAGCACGTCGAAACCGGCTGCCGTGAGCTCGTCATGGAGCTTTTCGGCCGCTTCGCGGCTTGGCACGTCATCGGATTTGACCGTGATGATCGTCACCTCGAATGGAGCCAGCGAAATCGGCCACAGGATGCCCTTGTCGTCATGGTTCTGTTCCACGGCGGCCGCCATCGTGCGCGTCACGCCGATGCCGTAGGTGCCCATCTCCATCACCTGCTCGTTGCCGTCCGCATCGAGGAATACCGCCCGCAGCTTCTCGGCGTACTTCTTTCCCAGGTAGAAGACGTGGCCGACTTCGATGCCGCGGTTCTGTTCGAAGACGCCGTCGGCGCAGCGCGCGCAAGCGTCGCCACCGCGCGCGGCGCGAAGGCTCGCGAAGGTCGCATCCGGGAAGTCGCGCCGCTGGGACACGCCGGTAACGTGCGCATCGGCGCGGTTGGCGCCGCTTACCATCGCGCGACAACCCGCGACCCGATGATCGGCGTACACGGGGAGCTTCATGCCGACCGGTCCTGCGAAACCCTGCGGCGCGCCCGTCCAGCGTTCGATCTCGTCGGGCTCGGCCATGCGCAACACGGCAGCGCCGAGTACGGTCTTGAGCCTGGTCTCGCTCAGCTGGTCATCGCCGCGCACGATCACCGCGATGCCCTTGTCGTCGGCAACGAGGATGAGCGTCTTCAGGAAGTCTTCGGGGGGACGGCCGAGAAAGGCCGAAACCTCCTCGATGGTGCGGACGCCCGGCGTCGAAACTTCCGACAGCGGCACGTCATCGGCGGCGGCGACTGCGGCCGTTTCGCGGATCTCCGCCTTCTCGACGTTGGCGGCGTACTTACAACCCGGGCAACTGACGAGAGCGTCTTCTCCCGAGTCGGCGAGGACGTGGAACTCGTGCGAAAGCGAGCCGCCGATGGC